>NZ_JBLOBF010000001.1:0-365017 GCF_047785965.1 Caldisericum insulae | reverse complement strand
ATCATAAAAGAACCATCCAATCTTCCAAATATCCTCTTCCCTCTTAACTTTCTCTCTAAGATCATCAACATCTATCTTTTCCAAAATCTTTTTTGCAAGATCGTTATCTACATTAGATATCCAAATAAAGAACAATCTAATCCTCCCAATATCCTCTTCCCTCTTAACTTTCTCTCTAAGATCATTAACATCTATCTTTTCTAAAATCTCGTTTGCAGTTTGAAAGCCTACAGTATATTTAACTGATTTAAGAGACATTGCAATCTTTTCTAAATTTTCTTCCCCTTTTAAGCCTTTTATTATATCATCAAAATTTATTTTAATAATTTTGGACATAACTTCATATTTGCTAATTCTACTTAAAACATTTGTTGTCTCATCATTGAATTTTCTTAAATAAATGCTAAAAAGTTTCAAATCAATGTCAACCGTCGAGTTATCAGATTTACTAAAGAGCGTTTCGTATTCTTTGTCAATTCTTTCTTTTATGCGACGAACTAAATCTACAGATTTATTAAGAGCTTTAAAGTAAATATCCGCAGTTTCTGAGTGATGAAGAGCAATGTAATTTCTACCATTATCTGTAAACCTAACAATTTCGCCTAATTTTTCTAATCCTGTTATAATTTCATCATAACTTTCGTATAAGTCTTCTAAAAAGGTTTCTCTCATAGGTATTTCGTATCTATACAAAATGGCAAGCAGATAAAGGATTTTTTGAACTTTTGATTTTTCACCTTTTATAAGATTTTCTACATATTCTTCTACTGTGTTTAATACGGCTTCTTCATTTATTTCGCCTCTGCTCTCATAAGACTTCAATTGCCAAGCTAAAACCCAAAGATTGTTTTTAGCAAGATTAGCTTTTATGTTATCTGGTATTTTAAATTTCTCTTTTTTAAACTGAGATTCCTTTTCTTCAAACTTTCCTATAATTCCATTAGCACTATCTTGTGGTTCAATTGTAATTGCATTTTTAATATATTCAGCAAACTTTAACTCTGATGTAGGTCCCTCAGTTTTCTCAATATTTATATCTCTTGTTGCAATTAAGATTTTTGCTTTCGGTCTAATTAATAAAATGTTATCAATGATCTTTAAATCCAAATGTGCATCATCAATTATGAGATAGCCATGACTAATTTTTGGTATCTCTAAAATACTTTCACGAACAAAATTTTTTAAACCTATAAAATAAACTTCTGCTCCTTCATTTGCTAATTTATATCCGATATTTTTTAATATTACAGATTTGCCACTTGCTGGTTTACCCTTAATTATAACTATTTTTTCTTTCTTTAATTTGTCTATAATCTCATCTACTTGAGGGTTTTCATAAACATATCCTTCTTTAAAATCTATCCATAAAGGACCAGCAGGTCTAAAAAATTTAGGTTCTGTTGATTCATCTTTTTCTAAAACATTTTCAATCCTTGGCAAATTAGCTTTTTTTAGTATTTCTAAATCTTCCTTTATAGTTTTGATACTTTCTGAAATTTCTTTATTCAAATCATCCAAATTAATTCCTTGTTCTTTAAGAATTTCTTTGAATACTTCTCTATCGATGAGTTTTTGTACAACACCATTAATTATCTCATCATATTTTATATTAACTTGTGATGCATCTTCTAATCTCTTTGAAAGTTCTTCTATTAATTCTATATTCTTTGAAAGTTCTTCTATTAATTTTGTATTAACTTGTTGTTCACCTTCTAATTTCTTTGAAAGTTCTTCTATTAATGATTTTAATTTTTCAGAGTCTCCTGAATTTGATTTAATCATTTTTTCAAGTGATGTCTTTTTTAGAAAATCAAGTAGTTCTATTAAAGATGATGGCACAAGGCCAATTAAATCATTTGGAGAAATAGTTCTTTTACCAACTATAAGAAGAACTATAGAAAATAGAGTGTACGTTCCGATCTGTATACCATTTTTCTTGAGAAATGCTATAGATTCTTTGAAGAATTTTTCTATAAATTTATGTTTGAATTTTTCTATAAATTTATGTTTGAGATTTTCCATATTTCCTCCTTATTATTAAAGAAAGAACTAAAGAAAATAGAATGTACCTTCCGATATGTTTACAATTTTTCTTTAGAGATGCTATAGCTTCTTTGAATTTTTCTATAAAGTCATGTTTAAGATTTTTCATGTTTCCTCCTTATTATTAAAGAAAGAACTAAAGAAAATAGAATGTACCTTCCGATATGTTTACCCTTTTTCTTGAGAGATGCTATAGCTTCTTTGAATTTTTCTATAAAGTCATGTTTAAGATTTTCCATATTTCCTCCTTATTATTTATCATAATTATATAAAAGATAGAAATTTTAACAAGAATTTTAGAAAATACTATGCTAAATTTATGATACAGAAATTTAATTTATTGAATAAATAGATTTTATAATGAAATTTAATAAAATTTCTAATCTACTGTCCTAATTTTAAAATATAGATTTTATTAATTACTGGCTTTTAAAATCAATCTAAAAATTTTTAAAAGATTTTAGAACACAGTAAGCTCATATAATGAGAATTTTATTTTCAATTTTTATCTTATGAAAATCCTTTCAAAAAATTGCAATAATCCTCCATGAAAACGGAAAATTTTTGTATTTTTGAATTTTTCAGGTAGATTATTTATAAATCAGCAATCCAAGTTTGTTCAGATTTATGGACATAAAAGATCTTTAATTACTTTCCAGACACCAAAACTCCTTTTATTTTCTCTGCAAACAATATCATTCTGTCGTTGCTTGGTACCTCCTCTAACCTATAAAAATACTTGCTCTTCTTTTTCTTTTGTTTTCCAAAAAAGCTATAAAGTTCAAAGAAAATCAATATTAGATTGTAATACCTAAAAATATCTTAAGAGATGGCAGGTTCAAATTTTTGAAAATTCTCCTTTCGAGTCCTTCAAGAATTGAGTGATTAAAATGCGAGACTCTCTTCTCTTTTACCATACTTACTGAATTTGCCATTAAATCCTTTTTATATGCTGTCTCTTTTTACCACAGTTTTGAGTATTTGAGCATTTTCTCTAACATTTCTTGATGCATGAATAAAGGGTTAGCAAAAAAACGTCACGCAGAAAATTGTCAGCGTTAAACACTTTCCTTTTTTCTTTACTGTATATGCCTTCTTCATAACTTTTCCGTTTGCCTTCCTCATCACATTTTCTTGATGATGGGCTTGATTGTCTCGCCGATGTCAAATGATTTGTCTTTGATTTGCTTAAAAGCGTTAGTTTCAGTTTCGAGCCACACTTCGCCCTTGTCGTTTTTCTTAAAACGCTTGAGAGTCCAGTATGAGGGGTGCCTGTGTGCACTTACCCGAGCACTGTTATTGCAAAGGGTATCCATGCGATTTTGGTTGCTCATGCGCCAATTCTAATAGCAATGATATTTGCTCTTCCCCTTTATCCATCAATTCCTTAAAGAATGGGTAAAACATATACGCAGGGCCTATCATTAAGGTACCGAATAATGCACTAATAAAGATCCCTTGCACCTCACTTTGCCTTCAAATGGTTCTCCCTATTAATTCCTTTGGAATTGTAACCAACAGTAAAAGAGGAAAGCATAGCAATTGCAACAATAACAATGAAAAAGTTCAGGTATGTTTTCGTAGAAGAAAGTAAAGGTGAGCCCACCTTAGATGGATTAAAATTGCATATATATAATTGTGGTTGTAAGTATCGTTATTTCAATTGTTCAACCCTTTAGAATAGTTTTTATAATAGCGCCCCAATACGCATTGCAAGAAGAATTGCAGCAATAAATGTGAATGAATTCTTTGGTTGAATAAACTTCTTTCCAGGGAATTTAAACTCAAGAGGAAGGGCAATAGCCCCTATGCCGACCCATGCAAACAGAAAAACTGCAAAAAGCGAATAATTTGAATTATGAGATAGTGAATGCTGCCTTAGGGGATAACTCTTTACAACAGGACTCATAATCATTGCACCAGTAAGAGCACCAATAATGATTTCCGTAAATCAATTGAACTTTAATAGAAAAGCAGAAAATGCTTTAGGAGACAAGAATTTTTCAAGAATTGCAATTATCGCAAAGATTGCAAAAAGTGTTATAGAATTTTGAATAAATATTTTTGCACTTTTCTTCAAAGCATCTTTTAATTTTTCCTTGTTCCCCCTGATAGAGTAAACTACATAGAGGATCAAAGCAAGGATAAGAAGAGTTATTGCTTACCCAACTGGAACTTTTATTGTATCTTCTTATTTATCTCTAACAAAAAAGATTAACAAAAAAGATTTCGCCCTTTATTATTTTATTCAGGTCTGTGAACTTATGATTTTGAGTGTTAAACAGATAATATTGGAGCAAACCCTCTTTTGTGCTTGCAGCAATCAAAATATCCTTGCCGTTAGTAGAAATTTGGCACCTATCTCCCAAAATATTATCTAAAAAATTTTCTTTTATCTTGAGTTTTGTATCAGTTGACAGATCCAGGAGATAGAGAGAGTTATTCTTTGAGTCCTGATATATTAGATAGTCATTCAAAATACTGAAAGTGTTGCTTCCAAAATTACCTTCAAGGATTTCTTTTTTGTCTCCATTTGTGCTTGCAAGCGAAACATTTTCACCGCTTCTAACAATAATATATTTTCCATTTGAAGCCAAATAAGCAAAGGTATAATCGGTCTCACTATCTCCTAAAAGCTTTGTTTTAGCGCTATTATCCATGTCATAAGTCCAAAGGGACCATTTTCTTAAATCAGGATCTTCTATTTGGTATATTATCTTATTGCTATTAGGAATAAGGACAAAACCAAAAGGCATTGGGTATAAAATACCTTCTGTTTTATCAGTAAGCTTCTGCTTATTACTTCCGTCAATATTCATAATCCAAAGGGAATACTCTTGAGAGCCAATAGGAGCAAATGTAAAAATAATTTTGTCATTTTGTGGAGAAAGTTTCACCTCATAGCAATCCCCTTGTAAGTCTTTAGTTAAGTTATTTTGGATTTTACCATCAATTGAAACTTTCAAAATAGAGCGTTTACCTGTAGTAGGGTTTGGGTACAAAAGAATTATTTCAGAATCGTTGTTAATAAATGAAACAAAATACCCGTAAGGAAGAGTTGCCCTAAAATTCCCGTCTATGCTTGTAAAATAACTTAGTTCTTTTCCATTATTGGCGAAGCTAAAAAAGAGTTTCGTTCCATCTTCCGAAAAAGCAGTTAGTTCAATAAAAGGTCTTCCATCTGCTGCATCAACTGCAAGCAATGGAATAGGCACATTGCCTGTAAGATTCACTCGCTTGCTTCCGTCAACTCTTGTGGAAAAATAGCAATTTTTCTTGAGTACAGGATCAAATGCTGTGAAGATAATCCACTTAGAATCTTTTGAAATAATGAATTCCCCAAATTGTGTTCCACTTCCACCTGTGGATGGCTCTAAACCTTCTGAGACATTTACTTTACTGCTATTTTTAAGATCAACAACCCATATTCCAAAAGGCTCTTTACTTTCAAAAATAAGTTTATCACCTTTAATCATAGGGCTAAAAAAGGTATTACCGATTCCTTTTGTAAGCTCAGTTAATTCATGTGTTTTTGTATTAAGATTCCAGATTGAAGTGATTGGCGAGTTATCAGATGATTGTGAAGTATAAATAAAATTGTCTGCATAAAAACCAATTCCCTTTATTAAATCATTTTTACTTACATCAGAGAGTTTTGTAACCCTTCCTTTTTCGTCTATTTTTAAAAAGCTTCCATTTGCTTTCACTAAGATAGGAGTAGAAGTTATTTTAGTAGAGAGACTCCATACTGCAACAACTGCGGAAGCAATTAAAACTAAAATTACAAAAAGATTATAATTTTATTTTTCATTTGCAACCTCCTAACATATTATAGGAATTCTCTTAAAACAACAAAACTGTGATAGGGCAGTTATGATTGTAGAGACAAGATAATTTTAAATAACTTCTTATTCAGAGTGCAGAAAGAGTATGATGTAGATAAGATAGGGATATCGAAGCAAGAGTTGGCAATTAAGATATATACTTATTTTGATCACGCACATCATTATTGGAAGTTATCCTTTGCGCAATAAAAGTAGCAAAAGACTCCTTAACATTTTTATATAATGATTAAATTCAACCAGTTCTTCATTTATGTCTTAGAGAACTCAATAAGGCAAGAGTTTTAGTAAATGATTTGAGTTCTTAAAAAAAGCTGTTTAAAAGTAGTGCAAATTACAGAAGAACGACTTTTTGAGAGAGAATCTTGATGCTTGATGAAATTCTCAAAAAAGATAAGCTTTTATTTAGTGATAAAAAATCGCTTAATTTAGGCAGAAAAAATTGTAGGAGTTATTAAAAAGTTTAAAAAAGAAAGTTTTAATTACAAAAAGACGGCAATTACTGAGGATTGAGGTATGGAATGATGCTTCACGGGTAAATTATTTGCCCAGAATTTTTATAACCTATCAAGCAATTATCTAATAGATTTTTTATTTTTTAAAAAAGAATCTTTTGTTATATAAAGCTAATACTTTTCTATGTGCTAACATCTCAATTCTATCGTCAAGTTTGGCAAATTCATCGAAGGTTATGCCGTATTTTCTCTTTAGGGCTTTAAATATAAGATAATCAGCAATGTGTGGATTTTTAGGTAAAATAGGTCCATGCATATACGTTCCGATAAGATTCTTGTATACTATTCCTTCCTTCTTATCTTTTCCGTTATTACCAAAACCCGTTAAAATTTTTCCAAATGTATTGTAATTATGATAAGTTCTGCCTCCGTGATTTTCAAAACCAACTACAGTTTTTGGTAATAAACCTAAATTGTTTTCGATAATTAAGTTTCCCACCAATCTTCCTTTTTCTTGTTTGGTGTAAAAGTCTAAAATTCCTAATCCTTTTATTTCTTCACCACTATCTTTAATGTAGAGATTACCTAAAAGTTGGTATCCTCCACATATAGCAAGTACTGTTACATTACTTTCTATAAGTTCTTTCAATATGTTTTTGATGCCAAGTAGAAATTTAAAAAGTATTTTTTCTTCATAGTCCGATGCTCCACCTAAAAGAACTATGTCTACTTCTTTTAACAAATAAGGGGTATCTTCTATATGGAAGTCTATAATATCTGCTTTAATGTTTCTCCATTCTGCTCTTTTTTTCAAAACAATAATATTTCCTTTATCGCCGTATAGATTGAGGAGCTCTGGAAAAAGATTAACTATTTTTATGTGCATTTATTTTCTCCTTTGTATGGTTTCTAAAATAATTTTACGTGTTTCAAAAAGCGCAGTGTAAGTTGGCAAAAAGTAAATTTTTTCAACATTGTGAGCTAAAATATTTTTAATATCTCTTCTCAAATCGATTAAATAACAATTTTCTAAACGAAATGATGTGTATTTTAATCTTAGTAATATCTCTTCTTTTCTTTTTCCACCACAATATACTTTTGTAAGATTTTTTAATGAGCTAATTATGTCAAAATCAGCGTCCCAAATCCAGGATACATCTCTTCCGTCGGCGTAGTTATCATTTAAGATTAGTACAATTACTTTATTAGAGTTATCGTTAGAAATTGTGTATAGGGTTTCGCTTAAGCTTACAGGATTCTTAACAAGATTTATTATTATAGTTTTATCACTTAACTTTATTTCTTCAAATCTTCCTAATTTTGGAGAAAAATTTTCCAAGATCTCGTGTATCTCTGCTTGATTTATTCCTAAAACTGATGTTGTTGAAATAGCTGCACATACATTGTAAAGTTGATACGCCCCAAAATCTTTTATCTTAAAATTGGTCAGAGTATTAGAGTTCTTATCGACAAAAACAAAAGTATATGAATTTCCAATGTGTTTTATATTTCTTATCAAAAATTGCGGTTCTGCATTTCTAAATCCACAATTAGGGCAAAAGAATTTTCCAAGATGACCAACCGTATAATACTCATAGGAAAGTTTTGTGCCACATAATGGACAAAATTGTGTATCAAGTGTTAAATTGCGATTCTCTATACTATTTTGGTATTCTAAACCAAAGAAAGCTTTTTTATTGTCATTATATAAATTTAAATTTGGGTCATCTCCATTTAACAATGCAAAAGAATTTGCTATGCTTTCAAATATTGTATTTCTGATTAAATCAACTTCGCCATATCTATCAAGTTGGTCTCTAAAAATATTTGTAACAACAACAAAGTCTGGCTTTAATTCATTTGATATTTTTTTAATCGATCCTTCATCTACTTCGAAAATGCAATAGTCGTAGTAATTTCTTAGCTTACTTATAAAAGTACTAACTATTCCGCTTATCATATTTGCACCGGATTCATTACATAAGGTTATCCCTTTTTTTTCACAAATCAAATTTATAAGATGCGTTGTTGTGGATTTTCCATTTGTTCCTGTAATTAAAATTTTACTTTTGCATCTTTTATTTAGTTCCCTCAAAATTTCTGGATAAATAGCATATGCAATTTTGCCTGGAAGAGAAGTTGCACTAAAGCCAAGTGCCTTAAGAAAATATTTCGTTAGGATCCCAATCGATACTGCAAGATAGAAGCGAATAATATTTATTTTCATTAGATCATCACGCATGCCATATTATAGTGTGAATATTTGATTAAAGTCAAGCAGTTAAATTTCTTCTTGTTAAGGCTAAGCACAGCTTTTTGTGAAATTAAAATTTTGTGATAAAATCATGCTTGAAATATGAAAAAGTTAATTTATATATTTATACTTGTTTTTGTGTTTTTTTTATTTATTCCTTTAAATACCAATGCAAATGTTGAGAATGTGAATTCTCACTTTCTTTATTCTGGTATTTCTATTGCAAACATAGATCTTTCCTCTTTTATAGCAAAATATCCCAATATTCCTGTAAGTGCAGTTTTTGTTGAAAAACCAGAAAGTCTTATTGATGTAGAAAATATTGCCTATAAACATAATGCAAGGGTTTTTGTTAAATTGGATCTCTTCCTTTATTTACTTGAAAATAGTAGGCCCTCAAATCTTTCGGATTTGAAAAAATTCTATGAAACTTCTGAACCATTTGATCTGGTTGAAAAGCAAAAGATACTTTCTGCAATTTCATCCCTTTACGAAGTTAAGGGTATTCCATTGACTGAAGTTAAAAAAAGTGAACCAGACATTGTTGTCACATATAGGTACGAATCTTCGAAAAGTGGATATATTGCAATACCGATCAGAACTCCGAAAGTAAAAAACACTTTAACAACTTATTTCTTTCTTGATCCATTGAAATTTCCCTTTAAAGATACTACTCAATATTATCGGTTCATAAAAAGTGAAGTCATAAATCAATCTGCTATTTTAAGTAAAATTGCACGAAGCAAGTATCAAAATTCGTATCTCGATTTTGATGGGTTTTATATTCAACTACCTGACTTAGTAGATTTTAATTACGAAAGCATTGTTAAAAAAACTATCCAACACCTTAAGCGCGATATCGGACAAAAATTAATTGTATTTACAAATATTACGGAAAATAATGTCAATTCAGTTAAAGATCTAGGAGATGTATTTGTTGTTAATGTTTTTGGAGATAGTTTTAGTAAGTTAGAGAGTCTTCGTAGGATATTGTCAAGTAAAACAATTATCGCAAACTACAATGGTAATTTAAATGGAAGCGAAATTGAAAATTTTCTAAAGGAATGTTCTTTACTTGGAATCGTTCCGCAATTTGGCAGAGATCTAAAAACAAACGAATTTTTCTATTATGAGCAAAGTTTTTCAAACTTTACAAAAGAGATATTGAATGCATCTGATATAATTAAAAGAGTTTTGCCTTTGACATTTTCTAATTTTAGACAATATAGAGATTATAGCGTTTCTGAATTCAGCGGCGAAAACGTTCTTTCTTATATTTATGCTGGAAGGGGAAAGATAAATCAGCATCTTACAATTAAAAGCGAGGATAATATATACATTAATGGCAATGTAAAAGGTTGGGAAATTCAAAAGGTAAATACGGGGATTTATTTGAACTTTGATTTAGATGGAACTGCAATAGTTGAAGTCTTTAAGAAAGATTTTTTTCCAATAGCTGTCACTAATAAGCCTGCATCAGATAGATATTTGTCCATAATACTTACAAATGGAACGAACAAAAATATTTCTAAATATATAAATTTTGATGTTTCGGGAGTTAAACGTGAAATAAATTTAGATTTTCAGCCGTTTGAAATGAAAGAATTTACCCTCGGAGAAAATGAAAAAATTGTATTTGAAAACTTTTCTTTTGAAAATCCAAAAATCTTTAACTACATCAAAATTCAATTAATACCTATTATATTTTTATTTGTATTGTCAATAGTTTTCTTTAAGAAGAAATTTTATGTAAAGCGGATTTTTGAGAATAAAGTATTGTTTGTTTTGTCATCTATCTTTATTACAGCACTAATAATTCTTATAAATTTATTATTCCTAGGCTATGATTTAACGGCTATTCTTTATATTGCTGTTTCTGCAATATTTTTTATTTATGCGCTTAGTAGGGGAGATTCAAGAATTTTTGCATTTTCTCTGTTGTTTATAGCATTGTTTTGGATCTATAATATTATTGAATTTGGATCCATAATTCCAGAGCCTCCAACTTTGCTGCTTCCTTATCCTTCTTTCCAAATATCTCTATTTTATTTTCCAATCGTGTTTCCTATGGTTATATTACTAACATTTAAACGAAGAATTTCAAGGTCTGAAATTATTGGCGTTATTCTTGTCCTGTTGACTTTGATTTCTTTTAAATGGCTTCCATTTTTTTTACCGGAAAGAACAGAACTTTTCACTTATATTCCTTTCGTTATAATTTTCCTTGTGAGTTTTATTTTAATATTAGTTGATATTCAAGTAAAAAATAAATTATTTTCAACTTTTTGTTTTGCCCTTTCCGTATTCATCATTATCGGAACTATTTTTATAAACAGATTTATAGTTTTACACATTACAGAGCTTAGCATTTTCATCTATCCTTTGTCTTATTTGTTTATAGTCCTTCTTTCATTAATATTTGCAATCCTTTTAGAAAAGGAGAAGAGCCGTTCAAACCAAAATTTTGATATAAGCATTTTTGTCTTAGTTCTTACGGCTTTGTTTTTTGCAAGTTCATTCCTCGTAGCTTGGGGAATGCTTGGGCTGGGAATATCTATTTTTGCTGGCATGATATCTTATCTTTTTCAAATTATTCCCGTAATTTTATTTTTATTCCTTATATTCGAAGTATCCTAATGCAGTAGACAAAAAAATAAATTTATGATATAATATATTGGTGTTTTTTGAGGGGGCGCTGGGGCTCGACGGATAGGTAAGGTATACTGGAGCAGGCGGAGGATAGCGGTTGGCCTCCTAAAAAAACCGCTAAAAAATAAACGCCGATTATAGTTATGCATTAGCAGCATAAGATAATGCTGCCGTCTTGCAAAGTTTTTGCTCATGGAACTTGCAAGATGTCGGGACATGAGCCTCTTGGGTTGGGTAGTCCGAGCCTAGCTCAAGAGTAGAAAGTCGGACTATGCGCTTTGTTTCCTGCCATTTGGAGACAAGGTGTGAATAACAAAAAATGGCTAAGCCTGTAGTAGCCAGTGTAGATTACCTACCCGGACGCGGGTTCGACTCCCGCCGCCTCCACCAATTTATAATTATTTTCAAATCATTTTTTCTATTTTTCGTTTTTCTTCGATTGCTTTTTTCTCTTCTTCCAAGGATGGCGCAAGACCAACAAAGTCGATAACTGGAATTACAAACATAATACCAGTTCCTGGTTCTTTAAAATCATTTAGTTCTTCTTTAACTACTCTTTGTGCTTCTCTAAGTGTTTTTTCCTCTTTTATTACTGTGAAAATAGTTTTATTTTCTGGATATCTTCCACTTCCAACATTAAAAATTTCAAGCAATGTCGAAAATGTTGATACCTCAGGTTCAAGTGTTCTTCCCATACCAATCGAATCAATTATTGTTGCACCTCTTACATCAACTTCAATGAATCTCTCAAGAATTTTATTAATCTTTTCAGTTTTGTTTAAAACAATTACAAGAAGATATGCCATTTCTTTCCTCCTTCCATTTTTATGTTTTCTCTAATAACAATTCAAGCTCATTATAATCTTTAAATAAAATACATTGATGTGTCATATTAATTGGTTTTGAGGGAATTATATAGCATCTTATGTTTGCATTCTTTGCTGTTTGAATATCCTGCTCTGCATCACCAATTATTACTGCTTCGTTTCTCTCAACACCTGTTTCGTTTAGAATGAAATCTACAGTTCTTGGATCTGGTTTTGCAAATGGCAAGTTATCAAATCCATATATTTTTTCAAATTTTTCTTTAATTTTGAACTTTTCAAGGACTTTTAACATTGGAACAAAATTTTTATTGGAAAGAATAACTTTCCTTCTTTTGTCTTTATCTAAGAATTCCAAAACATTATCGATAGGCTTCGAATTTTCTCCAGAATGTTCCTCATAATACTGTAATATAATCTCGTAAGCCTTTTGAATAGTATTGATGTCGTTGGTAGAAAAAGCTCTTTTTATTGTGTTTAGAAGTCCATCGCCTGTGTAACTCCAAACGATGAATGGATCTAACTCTTCTTTTCCGAATTGCTTTAATCCAAAATTAACTGCATTTGCTATATCAAGTGACGTATCAAACAAGGTGCCATCGAAATCAAAAATGAGAAGTTTAATTTTACTTAAATTTTTCATTTCAAGGTATTATAATTTATTTTGTAAATTATTCAAAAAATGTATAATAAAATATGAAGAAAATTAGTATTTCAGTGAAAAGATTCTTTAATATTTTTGTATTGATTGCATTTTTGCTTTCATTTTTATCACCCACAAAGGCTATAGTCATCCCAAAGAAATCCGTTGTATTTAATGAGAATAAAACTTACAAAGCAATTGTAGTTTTAAGCGAACCTCCCGTTCTTGACTATAAAGATAGTTTTTCTTACAGGTTCCTTTCTGTTTTTGGTGTTAACAGTTTGGAAAACTACAGCAATTCCCTTAAGACAAAGCATATAAGTTATAAAAAGGCATTAGAAGATTTAGGATTGAAGGTTTCTTACGACTATTCTTATGTCCTAAATGGTGTAAGTATAGAAGGAAGTGGAAAAGCACTTAACAAGATTCTTGATTTAGACTTTGTTAAAAATATTTATGAAGAAAGACAGTATAAATTAGAAAGAGATATCACAAGCAAAGTTATAAAATCTGATTTGGTGAATCTTTTGAAAGACCAATCAGGGAATTTAATTACAGGTAATAATATTAAAATTGGTATCATTGATACTGGCGTAGATTATACTCATAAAGAATTGGGTGGTGGAAAATTTCCCAATTTAAAGGTTATTGGTGGTTATGACTTTGCTGATAATGATCCTGATCCTATGGATTACGATGGGCATGGAACACATGTTGCAGGAATTGCTGCGGGTTCAGAAAAAGGAATAGCAGAGAATGCGAAGATCTATGCCTATAAAGTCTTTTCCAAGAATAGTACAACAACCACAAGTTCTCTTATAATAAAAGCTCTAGACCAGGCAGTGAAAGATAAGTGTGACGTCGTTAATATTTCAATTGGCCTAACAAATGGTGGAGCAACCTCCGATGATCCGGAATCTCAAGCGGTAAGAAGGGCTGTAAATTCAGGGGTTGTAGTAGTTGCTGCAGCTGGTAATAATGGTGTTTCAAGCGAATTTTTTGAGTATCCAATTAGCTCTCCTGCTTCAGTTGACCTTGCAATTGGAGTTGGAGCTTCTTCTGATGGTATTACTGGGATTATCAATTCATATGGTAGAAAGATCATTGCCCAGTATCCTAATGAATCACCGGATTTTATAGAAGGCGATTATCAGATCGTTTATTGCGGTTTAGGTAGAAAAGAAGATTTTGCCAATATAGATGTTAAGGGGAGAATTGCCTTAATTGAAAGAGGGCAGATTTATTTCGGTGATAAAGACCTTAATGCAAAGGACGCAGGAGCAGTTGGAGTTATTGTTTATAATAATGTAAGTGGAATGCCAAAGATTACTTTGGTCTCTCAAAGCAATCCTTCGAGAAATGATTTTATACCGTTCCTTTTTGTCTCTTTTACTGACGGTCAATTTCTCAAAGAGCATATAGACGAAAGAATTAGTATAAATAATGTGTATGGACTCGGCTTAATTGCGGAATTTTCTTCTCAGGGTCCTACAAGCGATTTTTACTTAAAACCTGACTTAGTGGCTCCTGGTGTTAATATCAGCTCTACATACTTAAATAATTCTTATGCTGAAATGAGTGGCACATCAATGGCTTCTCCGGTTGTTGCAGGATCAGTTGCTTTGATAAAACAAGCAAAACCCAATTTACAGAGCCAGGAAATTAAGTATCTTCTTATGAATACGGCAGATATTTTGTATAATCCATCTTCATCTAAACCATTCTCACCAACACTTCAAGGATCCGGTAGAGTAAATGTTTATAATGCTGTTAATGCGAATGCAGTTGTTTATCCGTCTTCCTTAATCTTTGGTAACGGAATCCGGTCAAAGGTCTTTTCTCTAACAATCAAGAACTTTGGAAATACTACAAAAACATTTTCAACAAGTATAATCAATGCATCGAATGATCCTATTTCCATTAATTTACCTTCAAGCATAACGGTGAGTGGCAACTCAAGTGTCACTTTTAACGTTACTTTAAGCGCATCTTCTGATGTAATAGATTCTTATGGCTTCATATTTTTTGACAGCGGATTTGAAAAATTACATATCCCTTATGTTTATTTAAAAGACAATAAACCTAGAGATCCTATTTACAATGTTAACATTAGTAGCAATAATTTGTCACCTCAAACATCTTCTAAAATTTCATTTTCGGTTGGAGTAGGAAGTGTTGGCTCTTCTGAATCATATAAGTTCAGAGAAAGCGTTGCAGAAGAAGTTAAAATTTCCATTTTGGATTCAAAAGGTAACATTATTAAAGATATTTTAGATATTGCTCCTATTTATGTTGGTGATTACTCGGTTACATTTGGCCCTTTTGATCCTGTGAGTAGTTCTTACATTTTAGAAAATGGTATTTACTATTATAAGATATCATATATAGAAGCAAACGATGATGAGAATTCAAAACAAGCACTTCCTACTTTGGAAAAGTTTGTCAAAAGTGGATATTTTTGGGTAAGTGGTTTTGGAAGTCTTGGAAAAATTTCTTTGGATTTGCCAAATGGTATTGCGCCATTAATGAATATTGGAGATGTATTGCCTATTAATTTAGACATTAGTGGAGTCAAACCATTTAAGTCTTTGAGTTTTGAAATTCATTTTGATACCACAAAACTTTCTTTGATTAACTTAATCCCAGTAAATGAATTAATTCTTGTTTCTTCGAATCAACAAAAAAATGCGGTGAACATACAGATAACAAGTGAAAACTATATCAGTGATACAACCATAAAACTTACATTTAAGGCTTTGGAAAATGGTGGAGGATTTATAAACGTTTATCGTCCTACAAGTGACTCTCTTGAAAGTTATTATACTAAAGGTATTAACTTTAAAATCTCTGAATATTCAAAATTTGCTGACTTAAATGGAGATAAAAAAGTTGATTCCCAAGACTTAGCAATCTTTAAGTCTACTTTTGGTTTAACTAAAGATAACGCAAAATTTAATCCTCGGTGTGATTTAAATTTTGATGGAATAATTGATGAGAAAGATTTTTACATATTTGCTAAGCATTTTGGAGAATTGTATCCCTGAGGAGGTATAATGAGAAAGGTATTACTCGTCTTTTTGATTCTATTTATTACAGCGCCTTTTATTAGACCGAGCTCTATAAACGCCTCCACAATTTCTTCAATTAATCCAATTTTGAATATTGGAGTTCCGCAGTACGATTTTATAGGTAGTGCAACGCTTGCGGAAGTTAATTTTTTTGAAGACGATTTTGATACAAGATACATTTTTCCTATGCAAGGAATTACTGTGACAGATGACGGATATATAGCGGTTATTGATAATTCCTATGGCCGTGTTCATGTTTTAACTCCATTATTGGAGGAAAAATTTTCTTTTGGTTCATTAAGGAATTTTACTTATCCTACAGATATAGCATATTTTAATGGTAATTTCTACATTGTAGATCCTTTTAGAAAAGAAGTTAAAATTTACGATAAAAATGGACTTTTTATAAGAACTTTGACAAATTCAAATTTTACTTCACCAATAGGAATTGCGGTTACCACAACAAATATTTTTGTTTCGGATTATTTTTCGAATAAAATTTATAAAACTGATTTTAATGGGAAGATAATATCTTCTATAGATATATTAACTCCTTTAGGTTTAACTTCGGATGCCAAAGGATATATCTATGCGGTTTCTGGTAAAGAAAGCAAAATTTATACTTTTGATTCCACGTTAAGGTTATTGAAAACTTTTGGTGACGGGATCCTTGTATTTCCATCAGATGTTTCGGTTGACTCTAAAGGAAATATCTATGTAGTTGATAGGGGACTAAATAACAATTCAACCAATACTCCAAAGGTTGCAATATTTAATTCTAATTATCAGTTGGTTAATACTTTTGGGAATTTTTCTAACAGCACTACTTCTATACCTGATGGCTCATTTTTAACTCCTTCTGGAATTGCTGTGAGTTTGACAAATAGTGTTTATGTTTTTGACTCAGGTTATTATTTTTTTCTCCAATCAAACCCTAACGCTCCTTTCGGATATCCGACAGTTACAAGACTTTCAGTTTTTAATACTCTTGGATATTTTATAAATAAAAAAGATTTTATTAGAGACTCAGCGAAAGGTATTCTTTTAAATCCATTAAGTGCATCTCTTGATGAAAATGGAAATACGTGGATTTTAAACAAAGGAAATCTTGATCAAAGTGAAATATTAAAATTTGGCTCTGATGGTAGTCTTGTTTTTCGAATAAATAAAATTGGAACTCAGAGTCTACCTTCTTTAATATCAGTCTATGCAGATAAAAGAGGAAATGCAATAGCTATAGGCAACAACCAAATTCTTCTTTTTGATTCAAAGGGTACATTTAAACAAAACATTATTAACTCAAATTTTGGTTTACTCAAAAAAATAACGTTCTATAATGGATATTACTGGGCTACTTCTCAAGATAAAAACACAGTTTTTAAATTCGACGATAATTTTAAAATTATAGGAAGTTTTAAAGTTTGTAAATATCCATCCGGAATAGCTTTCGATTCTAAAGGAAGAGTATTTATTACATCTTTAGAAGATAATATGGTTCACGTCTATGATTTGAAGTTTAGCGAAATTGCTTCTTTTGGAGGGCCTGGCAAATCTAATTTTAAGTTATATATTCCTGAAGATGTTGCAGTTGATGATGAGGGAAATATTTATGTAGCTAATACAGAAAATGGCAGAATCACTGTATTTACAAATACTTTTGCACCTTTATTTGAGACCGACTCTCAGTATTTGGGTATAAGTTCGGTTGAGACAGAAAATTCGCATATAATTGCAAGTGATGCATTTCATAATGTAGTTTGGGTATTTGAGATTAAGAAACAGTATTTAGATTATTCTTTTTCAGTGGCTGTATCGCCTGATGTTGCTAATATTTCCATAAATGATTTCGTTAATATATATTTCACTGTTTCGAATACAGGTTTAAAATCTGACAATTATTCTTTTAGTGTGAGTTTAACAAATTCAAATGCTTTTAGGTTTTCAATTTTTGAGCAAAGCAATACCTTTTCCCTTGCCCCGAATTATACCAAACGCATACGGCTAAAAATTGAAAGCAAGGATATAGCAAAGATAGGTGACTCAACTCAAGTAATTATTAAGGTAAATTCTACAAATTCTGGTCTTATAATTTCTTCTAATTCGATTGTAAGAGTTGTTTCAAATTTGACACCAGGTATTTTGTTAGATGAGGGAAACTGTAGTTTAGGCGAAAATGTTTCAGTTCCTATTTATGTAAAAAATCCTCATGGCATTAGAGGAATATCTTTTGATCTTGTTTTTGACAAGAATAAGGCGGGATTCATAAGTTTAAACCTCGAACCCTCATTTTTAAACTCAGTCGTATTAATAAATCCAACGGATACAGGATTAACATTTCTTATTGAGTTTCCAAAAGATAACTATATTTTTAATACTGCTAAAATAGGCTCATTGGCCTTCAAGAGTGTCTCTATTGGGAGTACAATTTTACAAATACAAAATGCAAAATATGCAACTGTTACAGATGAAATTGTTGAGTTTGATAACGTATATCCAGGAGGTATAACGATTAATCCTTACTTAATAGTTAACATTCCGGATGGGTTTATAACTACTTCTCAAACTATAACAATTTCTGGCAAAACTACACCAGGATGTGAAGTCAAAATAAATGGCTTAACAATACCAGTTGATACTACAGGAAATTTTTCATATAAACTAACCCTTTCGAGCTATTTGAGCTCAATTTTTATTACTTCTAAAGCCAAAACTGGCGAGGAGACGACTATTTCAAGAACAATTCAGTTTAAGGGTAAACTAATAATATCTATTATCTTACAGATAAATAATCCCATTATGTATGTCAACGGTTTTCCAGAAGAAATCGACCCTGGAAGAGGAACAGCGCCCGTTATAATTCAAGGTTGGAATAGAACTGTTGTTCCTATTAGAGCAATTGTTGAGAAATTAGGTGGCTTTGTTACCTGGGATGCCATGAATCGGGTTGTATCAATCCAAATAGATAAAAAAACAATAGAGCTCCAAATTGGCAATAGTATTGCTAAAGTTAATGGAAAAGAAGTTGCAATCGATCCTACAAATCCATATATAAAACCTTTAATTATAAATGATCGAACAATGATTCCTGTTAGGTTTGTTGCTGAACAAATTGGATGTAGTATTACTTGGAATGATAGAGAAAGAAAGATAACAATTGAATATCTGATGCCTTAAATTGTTTTATTTAGGCCCTAAAATCAATGTGCACATATAATCTGCTATTTTTGTGTATTTTGATTCTCTAGATATATGTTCAAAGATCAGATTTTCGAAATCATTAATTAAATTTTTGATTTTTTCGTAAAGTGGTAGTAAATCTTTTGATTTTATTTTGTATTTACCATTTATTTGTGATATTGCAAGTAGAGAATCAGAATACAACTTAACAGACTTAGATTCTCTCTTCTTTGCCTCCTCTAAGCTTTTAATTATTGCTAAATATTCTGCAAAATTATTTGTTGCAATCCCTATGTATTCACTTGACACATATATTATTTTATTATTTTTTACAAAAATAAATGAAATTGCTGCTTCACCTGGATTTCCTCTACTTGCTCCGTCCGTATAAATTTCAAGCATTTATAAGTGCCTCTTTGAAAAGATTAGGAATCTCTTCATCTATTCCTATTAGATGGATTTCATCGAATATATTAGCATTTTCATTTAAGAAATTTATTAATTCATCTACAATAATTTTGGTCCCCTCTTCCTTTGGAAATCCAAAGATGCCACAGCTAACTGCAGGAATGGAGATTGATCTAATGTTTTTGTTTTTTGCTATCTCAAGAACACTTCTAATTGCACTTTTGAGCTTTTCTTTCTCATTACCTTCTCCCCACTGTGGTCCAACGGTATGAATTACATATTTAGACTTTAATCTGTAACCTTTTGTAATGACTGCCTTTCCTACTTGTACTGGTCCATTTTTTCTAACAAGCTCATCGCTTTCATCTTGTATTTCTCTCCCTCCTTTTCTAACTATAGCAAGGGCGACACCTCCACCATGTCTTAGATAAGAGTTGGCGGCATTAACTATGGCTTCTACTTTTTCCTCGGTAATATCACCCTGTAGGACTTTTATTTTGGTCCCTTTAAATGTTGTTTTATAGATCTCTTTCATCTTTTAAGGAATTTTATTATTTCTCTCATGAAATCAGGAAGATCGCCTGGGAATCTCGATGTTATTAGGTTATTATCAACAACAACGCTTTGATCAACATATTTAGCACCTGCATTTTGTACATCATCTTTTATGGAATAGAAACAAGTCATCGTTACGCCATTTACAATTTTTGCAGAAATAAGTACCCATCCTGCATGACAGATTGCACCAACTAACTTATTAGACTCAAACATTTTTCTAACAAATGTGAGGACTTTTTCATTTCTTCTAAGTAAGTCTGGTGCATATCCTCCAGGTATTATAACACCATCAAATTCGTCGAAGTTTATTTCATCAATTGATTTCTCAGCCTTCATCTCTAATCCTACTTTAGAATGATAGGTTTTTAGTTGGGGGCCTACAAGAATTGATTCAAAACCTTCTTCTTTTAATCTATAGTAGGGATAAATTAGCTCAAATTCGTTAAAATTGTCTTCAATAAGAACTGCTATTTTTTTCATAATGTTCACCTCCACTTAATTATACTATAAAGCTTTCTATTTATACAAGTTTGTGATAGAATTACAAAAGTGGAGGTTATAAATGAATGGATTAAAGGAAGCCGTAATTTTAGGTATCATTCAAGGAGCAACTGAATTTTTGCCAATAAGCTCCTCTGGTCATCTTGTTCTGGTGTCTGCATTGTTTAACTTAAAAATTCCAAATCTTTCATTTACATTGGGACTTCATGCAGGAACTTTGCTGTCTCTTATAGTGTATTTTTATCGGGAAGTAATCGGTCTTTTAAAGGGTTTCATTACTGTTTTTAAGCAAAAGAAAACTGAGGAAGAAAAATTTTACCAAAGGCTTCTTCTTATGATTATCATAGCTGTAATTCCTGCAGGAATTGCTGGTGTTTTGTTTTCCAAAAGAGTTGATTTACTGTTTCAAGATCCCAAAAAAGTTTCTTACCTGTTTTTCATCACAGCAGCTTTTCTTGTATTAGCAAGCATCTTATCTAATAAAAATAAGAGAACCTTAAAAGATATTAATCAAATAGATGCAATTATTGTGGGAATTTTTCAAATATTTGCACTTCCTCCGGGTATTTCTAGATCAGGATCTACAATAACAGGTGGAATAATTTCAGGTTTAGATAAAGATAGTGCCTCAAGATTTTCTTTTCTTATTGCAATCCCAGTTATATTAGGAGCAACCCTTTTGGAAGTACGAGGAAATGTTCTTGGTACATTTACTCTACTTGATCTTCTAATAGGCATCTTAGTTTCTTTTATTGTAGGACTAATTTCTTTATGGATATTCTTCCCATTGATAAAAAAGACAAATTTTTATGTTTTTGCTGGGTATTGTATTTTTATTGGTTTGTTTGGATTAATTTTTATAAAATAGGAGGGTAAAGATGATCCAAAAAATTTTATTTCCATTCGATTTTTCTAAGTTTAGCGAGCAGGTAATTCCTTACATAGCAAAGTTGAAAGAATTTGGTGCTAAAGAAGTAATAGTTGTAAATGTTCTTGAATATGAGGAATTTACATGGAGGAGCTCTTCTAAGCTCGAAATTGAAGAATATAGAAAAAGGAATTTTGAAAGGATGAAATACGTGAAAGAAGAGCTTGAAGAAAAAGGCTTCAATGTAACTTTGAGAGTCGAATTCGGAATTCCTTCAAAGGTTATTACATCTTTAGCAGAGGAAGAAAAAGCACAATTGATAACAATAGCCTCTACTGGTGCAGGATTTACCCCTACTTTAATTGGAAGTACAGTTCAAAATGTAATTAGACTTTCGAAAATTCCTGTCTTAGTTATTCCATCAGTCTAATTCAATAATTCCTGCTACTTCAAGACATGCACCCATTGGCAACGAATTTACACCTACTGCAATGCGGGTATGCTTTCCTCTTTCTCCGAAGATACTCACAAGTAAGTTAGAAACTTCATTCATAACTTTTGGTTGATCCTCAAAATCTTCGGTACAATTTACATAACCTTCAATTTTTACTATTTGTTTGATTCTTGAAAAATCTTGAGTTATTTCTCTTATATTGGCAAGAATTGAAAGCACAATTAATTGTGCAGGTTTTTTGGCTTCCTCTAATCTTAGATTCTTACCAAATTTACCCTTTATTACTTCCCCATTTTCAACGGGAATAACACCAGAAAAGAAAAGTAATTTAGAATCAATTACAATAGTTGGAACATAACTTCCAAGAGTCTTTGATGGTTTTGGTAATTCTAAACCTAATGACTTTAAATTGTCTTCAATGCCCATTTTACTACCTCCTTTTATTTATTCAATAATATACCCTAACTTCTTTAATTTTCCTTCGAGTTTTGGCCAATCCTCCTCAACTTTAACTTGTAACTCAAGATAGATTGGTTTTTTCAAGATTTCTTGAAGTTCAAGTCTTGTTGTAGTTCCAATTTTTTTAATCATTGAGCCATTTGCTCCAATAACTATACCCTTTTGAGACTCTTTTGCAACATGTATTACTGCATTTATATAAAGGACGCCATTTTCTCTTTCTTTTACTTCCTCAACTGTCACTGCGGTTTCATAAGGAAGTTCTTGTTTAAGTAACAAATATAACTTTTCCCTAATCAACTCTGCAACCTGAAGATGAAATGGAAGGTCTGTTACTTCTCCTTCTCCAAAGTAGCGAGGTCCTTCAGGGAGATATTCGACAGTTTTTTCAATTAAAGCATCAACATTCTTACCAGTTAGCGCAGATATCTTAAAAACCTCTTTAAAATCATAAAGACCTCTAAAGACTTCCTCAGTTTTCCTTATATCTTCATCTTTATACATATCAATTTTATTAATTACTAAAAATACGGGCACTGTTAAACCTTTAAGATGTTTGAGCAATTCAGGATATTCTTCTCCAATATAGTCTTTAACTTCAACCATTAGGTACACAAGATCAGCCCCTTCAAGACTTTTTATTGCAACATTAACCATATACTTGTTTAAGGCACTTTTTGCCAAATGAAAACCAGGAGTATCTGCAAACACGATTTGAGCATCTTTTAGGTTTTTTACTCCTAAAATTCGAAATCTTGTTGTCTGTGGTTTTGGAGTAACAATTGATATTTTTCTCTGTACAATATAGTTAAGAAGAGTTGATTTACCAACATTGGGTCTTCCTAAAATTGTTACAATTCCACTTTTCACTTTGCACCTCAGTTTATTTTTTGTTTTTAAATTATACAATCTTTTCTCAAACTTGCAAAAAATAGCAAAATTATTAGAATAATACTTAGCAAGGAGGTAAATAAAAAAATGTATAAAAAGGTTTTAATTCTTATTGATAATTCCTCAATTATTGAAGAAGTTGTTCAATATACCTATAATCTTTTTCCTGATTCAACTCTATTTCTTCTAAGTGTTATAAATCTTGGTCCCTTTGCTGGTTACTATACAAAGACAGTTTTTAGAGAAATGAAGTCACTTGCAGAGGAAACTCTTAACAAATTAGAGTTGTTATTGGAAGAAAAGGGTGCAAAGTTTCAAACAGAGGTAATAGAAGGAAATCCTGTGCATGTACTTCTTAATTATGCAAGGAGAAAAAATATTGATCTAATAGTTATAGAAACTCATGCAGGATTAGGGGCAAATAAGATAAAGATAGGAACAACTACTTATAATCTTTTAATTAACTCTCATATACCGGTGCTTCTTTTGGGCGAAAATCTGGAGATAAAGAAATCCCCAAAAATTCTACATCCTACATCTGGCAGTAAATATTCAGAGATTGCAACAGTAGAGGTTGGAAAGTTAGCTTCTTTTTGGAATTCTGAAGTTGAAGCATTAATTTTAAGAGAGCCTAAAGAGAAAATTGCAGAAAGGGTCAAAGAACTACTTAATAATTATCATGTAAATTACACTATCACTTATGCAGAAGAAAGCGAAATTAACTCAATTCTAAAAAGAGCAGAATTTTCTGACTTAATAGTTGGTTCGAGAGGTTCTCCAAGACCGTCTTACACTCTTCATAACATTTTTAAGCCATTTTCATTAGATGCAACTCTTAAATTGGTTGTTGCCTTTCTTCCAAAACCATTGCTTTTAATTTGCGATTAAACTGGAGGTAAACATGAATCCACAAGCTCTAACTTCTTCATTAATTTTTATTTTAGTTTATGCTTTAATAATCGCAGACTTATTGCCAAGGTCGATAACAACATTGAGTGGAGCTGTTTTGTTATTTATTTTAGGTATCATAAAAGATACGCAGGTAGTATCATTGATAAATTGGGAAGCCATGGGGCTTATCTTGGGTATGTTTATTCTCGTTAGAATCCTTGTTGAAAGTGGCTTCTTTGATTTTTTGGGCTCATATGTTGTAAAATTTTCAAAAGGGAAACCTTCAATAATTTTCATTGGATTGGCTGTAGTTACTGGAGTTCTTGCTGCTTTTATGGATAGTATTACCGTGATGCTTTTTATGGCTTCACTTAGTATTCAAATTGCTAAACAACTTGATGCAAATCCTGTTCCTTTTGTTTTGTCCCAAGTAGCAGCATCAAATTTGGGCGGTTCGGCAACACTTATGGGAAACCCACCAAATATTATTCTTGGAACAGGTTTAGGTATTTCCCTTGAACAGTATGTGATTTACTTAGCACCATTAGTGATAATTCTTCTTTTCTTAAACGCATTTCTATTCTATTTTGTAAATAAAAATGAATTTGCTAAAGCAAAAAAATTAAGTGAAAGTTATGTAACGTCAATAAAACCTTTTGAGCATATAAAAGACTCATACATGTTTTATTCTGGTATTTTTAGTTTTTTGCTTACAGTTCTATTTCTCATTATCCATGATAAGATTGGGATAAGCGTAGGACATGTGGGAATTATTGGCGCCACTATTGGATTGATACTAAATGCTCGCCAATTAGGAAATATTTGGGAAAAGATAGATTGGGAAGTAATTGTGTTTTTCGCAACACTATTCATAATTATCGGGGCTCTTGAGGTGACGGGAGTTATTCAGTCAATTGCAAACCTAATAATTATTTTTGCAAAGGGAAGTTCATTTATCACTAAGAACATCCTACTTTGGACTTCAAGTATTTTATCAGCTTTTATTGACAATGTTCCATTTGCTGCTTCTATGGTTCCTTTGATAAGATCGCTTGCGGGTAAAGTGCCCGTAACTATAATAAGTATGGCTCTTATAACTACTTTTGGAACTGATGTAGGAGGCTCGATGACTCCAATAGGTGCTTCGCCTAATGTAGTTGGCCTTTCTATTCTCAAAAACGCTGGAATTGAAGTCAGTTGGGGCGAATATATAAAGAGAGTTGCTCCTATAACATTGCTTGAAATAATAATTTCTGATTTAGTATTTATTCTACTCTACCATTAGAATAGTAAGAAGGATTTTATTAATTGATAAAACATTAGACATCAAAAGCACTTGGCGCAAGTTCCACGCAAAAGTTACATTTAATGCATTTTGATTTATTTATTGAGTATTGAGAATTTTTATTTTCGATTGCTCCGGTTGGACAGAAAATACTTATGGATTCAATCTCTTTATCCTGATTTATTAATTGAGGATGTATTTTCTTATCAAAGTATTTTTTAAACTTCAACTTTTTTGTAAGTTCTTTTCTAAGCTTTATAAAATCTTCTCCATCTATTACTACTTCTTTCAAAAGACCATGTCCTAAGTCATATATTGAACCTAACTTATTTGATTCAATGTCGGAAGAACGAAAACCTATAAGAACTGAAATTACAGAATCTAAAGAGAGAAGATCATTAGATGAAAAGAGTACTCCAAAGTCATCGTCGTCAGTTTTAGTTAGATCACCAACTATACCATCAACTAAACCAAATAAAATTGAATTTTTTATTACGCCATAAACATCAAGCAATGCGTCGGTAAATTTCAAAGAGAGTGCTTTTAGAAATATTTCAGATCTCACGTTTGTTGGGACCATATATAGCAAAGAGTTTATAAATCCACCGATTTTGTTAATAGGGGAATCTTTTAGTTTTATTACTGGAATTATGTAATCACTTGATGCTATTGATTCTGGAATAAATATTTTTTTAAGAGTTCTCACCTTGAAAATGTCTGAGTTTTCAAAAGCTTTTTCTGTTTGATATTGTGATGGAGAGAGAACTTGATATCCAAAAAAATGTTGGCTCTTTTTACTTTTTAAGTCGACCCCAAATTCTTCATACGGTTCATTTCTAAAATCATGCAAAATGAAACCCTGTTTTTCAATTTCAGATATCAAATTTTTTTGCATTTTCGTCATTACTGAAGTTCCAAATTCAATAGACTTTGCACCGTTAGATTTTAGGAGATTGAACAATGTTTTTAATATTAGCAAATTAGGCGTTGAATAATCAAAAAATATCAAAATTTTTTTGTCTTGGACTTCTTTTAAATTTACCCAATCTAAAACCTCAGTCAATTTTTCCTTTAATAAATCTTCGTCGTATGAGACCTGATCTACAATTCTAACTATACTCATTTTTAACTCCTTTCTTAAGGCAATCTTTATTTAAAGGACAATTGTTACAATTTGGCTTATTTTTGCAGAAATTCTTTCCTAACTCAACAATAAGAGCGTGCATTTCTTTAAATGTTTGTAAGGTAATGTTAATATCCTTATTTTTTAGGGAGCTTTCAAACAAATCTCTTACCTTGTCATAAGAAATATCTTCATCAAGTATGCCAAAACGCATACCAAATCGTTTCGTGTAGTTATCTACTACAAATATTGGCTTATTAAGTGCATAAAGAATTATTGAATCTGCAGTTTCTTTTCCAATGCCTTTTACGCTCAATAATTCTTCTCTTAAAGAAAAAATATCCTTATCTTTCAATTTATCGAGGTCAAAATTATAATTCTTGAAGAACTCCAAAAAATTTTTCAGTCTTTGTGCCTTTAATCTGTAAAAACCAGTTTCTCTTATCAGTTCTGCAAGCTTTTCTATCGGAAGGCTAAAAAGTGCTTTAGGGTCTAAAAGGCCATTCTTTTTTAATCTTGTAATTGCCTTTTCAACATTTTTCCAAGAAGTTTGGTGTGTTAAAATGGATCCAACAATCACTTCGAATGGCGTTTCGGCAGGCCACCAATTTTGTCTTCCAAAATATTCAACGAGTAAGTTAAATGTTTTCGAAATTAACTTCTGCCTCTTTTTTAACCCTTGAGAGGTAACTTCTAAGCTCATCACCCTGGAGTGTCTCTTTTTGCTTAAGAACATCAACTATTTCAAAGATAAGTTCTTTATTTATTTCAATCACTTTCTTTGCCTTATTATAAGCTAATTCTACAAATCTTTTTACCTCTGCATCAATGAGATCAGCAGTTTTTTCACTGTAATTTCTTTGCTCTCCCAATTCTTTTCCAAGGAAAATGAGCTCCTCTTGCTTACCAAAAGTAATTGGACCAAGCTTTTCTGACATGCCATAAGCTCTAACCATTTTTCTTGCAATATCCGTAGCTCGCTCAAGATCATTTGCAGCCCCCGTTGAAACTTCACCTATAAATATTTCTTCCGCAGCTCGTCCGCCAAGAAGTGCAGCAATTTTATTAATAAGTTCGCTCTTTTTCTGAAGATATTTATCTTTTTCAGGTAACTGAACATTATAACCAAGAGCTAAGCCTCTTGAAACAATGGAGATTCTATGAACTACATCACCAGAAGGGAGAGCGGTAGTGACAACTGCATGACCTGTTTCATGGAAACATACAATTTTTTTCTCTTCTTCGGAAAGGACAAGTGACTTTTTCTCTGGACCTGCAATAATTTTGTCTATTGCTTCTTCAATCTCTTTTTGGGTTATTTTTTCTTGTCCCTTTCTAACAGCAATTAATGCTGCTTCGTTTAATAGATTCTCAAGATCTGCTCCAGTAAAGCCTGCAGTCTGTTGTGCAATTGCGGTAAGGTTTACATCCTCTGCTAAAGGTTTTCCTCTTGCATGAAGCTTTAATATTTCTTCTCTTTCTTTAGTATCTGGGAGACCAACAACAATTCTTCTGTCAAATCGTCCTGGTCTTAGTAATGCTGGATCAAGTATATCGGGTCTATTTGTTGCAGCAATAACAATAATTCCAGTATGCGGATCGAAACCATCCATTTCTACAAGAAGTTGGTTTAATGTTTGTTCTCTTTCATCATGTCCACCACCAATTCCTGCGCCCCTGTATCTTCCAACTGCATCAATTTCATCTATGAAAACAATGCATGGTGCATATTTTCTTGCTTGATCAAACAGATCTCTTACACGTGAGGCTCCAACTCCAACAAACATCTCTACAAATTCTGAACCAGATACAGAGAAAAAGGGAACATCTGCTTCTCCTGCGATTGCTTTGGCTATTAATGTTTTTCCACAACCGGGAGGACCAACTAACAAAACTCCTTTAGGTATTTTGGCTCCGTATTTGGTGAATTTACGAGGATTTTTAAGAAACTCAATAATCTCTTTAACTTCTTCTTTTACTTCATCTGCTCCTGCAACATCTTTAAATGTTATTTGTGGCTTGTTTTCTAAAAAGAGTTTTGCCTTACTCTTTCCAAAACTAAATGCTTGATTTGAAGAGGATGAAGCACCACCAAGCATTCTTTGCATTAAAAACCACCAAAGAGCTATCATAATGACCCATGGCACAATATTCCAGAGGATATTAACAAATGTGGAACTTGTCTGTTGAACGTCGTATGTTGTCCCGGACTTTTTTAGCTCATCTTCAAGAACAGTTGAATATGGTAATGTTTTTGCTTGTACTTGCCTTCCATCTTTTAAGGTGCCAACAACCATTGTCATTACATTATCCTGTGTTTTTATTACAACATTAGTAAATTCTTTTTGCTCAACATAGTTTAAAAATTGCGAAAATGGAATAGTTTCAACTGTAGTATTATTACCACTAAATAAAAATTTAGAAGCAAAGAATAAAACAATAATTAGAAGTATCCATCCAATTGCTTCTCTTATCATTGTATTTTTTAAATTATCATTTTTTGGTGCCATTAATTCATTAACCTCCCTTATAAACTCTTTCTTTTAAAATGCCTATGTAAGGTAAATTCCTATATTTTTCTTCATAATCAAGACCATATCCCACCACAAAACTATTTGGAATTCTAAAACCATAGTAATCAACTTTGACATTTATAATCCTTCTTTCAACTTTATCCAACAGGGTGCAAATTTTGATGCTTTTAGGTTTTCTTGTTTTAAGTAATCTTGTCACAGCATCCATAGTTAAGCCAGTGTCAACTATATCCTCAATAATCAAAACATGTCTATCTTCGATTGGAGTATCTAAATCTTTAAGTATTTTAACTTGTCCACTTGATTCAGTTTTCCCGCTATAACTTGAAATTGCCATGAAATCAACTGATATGGGGATATCAACTTCTCTTACCAGGTCTGCAAGAAACACAAATGCTCCTCTTAAAATACAAACAAAAAGAGGAAATTTGTCCTTATAATCTTTAGAAATTTCCTTTCCTAACTCTTTTACTCTGTTTTTTATCTCTTCTTGAGATACTAAGATTTTTTCAATATCTTCATGCATACTGCAATTATATCATAAATTTTCCTTAATTAAAACCGCTCTAAGACAAAGTGCTTTTTTTGTATCTTTCTCAATACGAGCTCTTGTGCTTCTTCTTAAGCCACAAACCCATAGAATTTTATCATCATTATCAACTACAATTGGTATTTTGTATCTAATGTCTCGTCTTATCTTTAAGTCAACGAATAGATCTTGCAATTTCTTTTTTCCATTTTCAATTTCTATAGTATCTCCCTCTTTTCTAAATCTAACAAAAATCGGGAATTTTAGTGCGCTAAAATCGAAAATAGCAATGTTTTTATCATTTAGATTAAATCCATCTAATCCTTTGTCAATATCTACAATTTCTGTAATTACTTTAAGCCCGGCTTCAGGTATTAAAGTTTCTCCAGGTACTTCCAAAATGTAAGATTTGTCAATTGTAAATGGAAAAGCACGTTCAAAATAAAATGAATCTTTTGTTTTTGAAATGTAGAGGTCCTTTCCGATATTCATCCTTTTTTTATTACTATTAAGAAATTCTATTACCATATTGATGCGTTCAAAGTTAGCATTTTCTTCTAAAAGCTTTTTTAATATTCTTCTCTTTATTGACAAATGAAGAGCCTTGAAAAGTGCAATTGAATACTCATTCTCACTCTTTTTAATGCCTTTCAGTTCTATTTTATTTATTTTTTCAAGAATATTATTATCGTAAAACATAATATCTGAAACATTAAAGATGTGGTCTACAAAATTTTTGTATGAAGACATTATTAAAGGAATAATCTGATATCTTAATCTGTTCCTTTCATAGCTAAGGTTATAGTTTGTTAGATCTACAACGTATGGTATATTTTCATTTCTTGCATAAGTTTCGATTTCTTCACGCTTTACTTCAATTAACGGTCTTATCAAATCCCCATCTTTATTTAACATACTCGTTAACCCGCTTAGCCCAGATCCTTTAAATAGATGCATAAGAAATGTCTCTACAAAGTCGTTTTTATTGTGTGCAAGTGCAATTTTACTAAAGCCATTTTTGTCTTTTACTTCTCTTAAAAAATTAAACCTTTGACTTCTTGCAACATCCTCAAGGTTTTGTTTTGTTTCCAAATGCAATTCAAGAGCATTACCCTTTCCGTAGAAGAATGGGACATTCAATTTTTTGGAAAATTCTTCAACTATTTTTATTTCTTCCGCACTTTCTCTTCTTATTCCATGATCAAATGTAGCAACGCCTATTTCAATTTCAAGGATGTTTCGTAGTTTATGAAGAATATAAAGCATAGTCATTGAGTCAATTCCACCAGAAACCGCAAGTAGAATTTTCTCTCTTCTTCTAATTAATTCATACTTTTTTATAGTGTTTAATACCTTCTCTAAAATTTCTTCCATCACAATATTTTATTAAAATCTCTAATATTTTTAAATCTTGTTTTAGTTCTTGACTAAAATCAAAATTGTAATATTATATATTGGTACTTAGGTAAGCTAAATTTATTTTTCTTTTACACTCAAGCGAGGTGGTTTATGTTTTCTGATTTACCCTTAAAAGAATTTATTGAAGAGTTATCATCTTCTAACCCTACTCCTGGTGGTGGGGCTGCATCTGCTATTGTAGGAGCGTTTGGATTTGCACTTGTAAGTATGGTATTATCAATTCGACAAAAGAAAAATCCAGATGCTGAAACAGAATTACTCATTAAAGATGCAAAAGAAAAATTAAATCTTCTTATTGAGCTTTCTTCAAAAGATGCAAACGCTTTTGATCATTTTATGGAAGCTTTGGAACTTCCAAAAGAATCAGAGGAACAAAAGGAAATAAGAAAAAGGAAAATCCAGGAAGCACTTAAAGAGTCAACAATTGTGCCGTTTGAAGTTATCAATGTCCTATATGAAGGAAGTAAAATGTTAAATAAAGTAAAGGAATTATGTCCAAAATCTGCGATTTCTGACTTATATACAGCAATAGGTTTTTTTGAGGCTTCATTTGAAGGTGCAAAATCGAATGTATTAATAAATTTACAATCTGTAAAGGATGAGAAATTTGTCTTAGATATTAATTCTAAACTTTCGGTTATAGAGAGTGAGCTTAAAAGTCGTTTCTATACATTGAAGGATGAAATTTATAGCACTTTAAAGCTTAAGGAGGCATAATCTAAATGGATGAAATATTAAATTTATCTGAAAGCGATTTAAATGCAATGACTGCAAGGGAGCTTTACAAAATTTCTCAAATTGTAAAATTAAAGAATTATTCTCATTATAGAAAAGATGAACTTGTTAAAGAATTGTATAGGCTAATTCAGTCTTTAAAGCAGTCTTCTAATAACAAAAAAGAAACTTTAAGAGAACCAGCAAAAGAATCTTCTGTGAAAACTAAAAATACACCAAATGAGTCTCACGAGCAAAGAACAAAAGAAGAAAAAGTCGAACAAAAAGAAAGTCTTCAAGATTTACTTGATACCTCCAAAGGGACAGCTGAGACGGCTTATGTAAAGGTTGAAAATGAACCTCAACTTTATTTTAAAGGACTTTTTGAGGCACACCCCGACGGATATGGATTCTTAAGAGCAAATTATTTTCCATCATTCACTGACATTTATGTTTCTCCTCCATTGATCCGTAAGTTTGGATTAAGAACGGGTGATGTTGTATCTGGTCCTGTCCAAAGACCACAAAAAGAAGGTGAAAGATATCCTGCTCTTGTTAATGTTGATACTATAAATGGAATTAAAGTTTCAGGATATTTAAAACGCCCTATATTTGAGAACTTAACCCCGTATTATCCTACAGAGAGGGTTGTTCTTGAAACTCCTGGTTGTAATATTGCATTAAGAGTTATTGATCTTATCGCACCTCTTGGAAAGGGACAAAGAGGATTGATTGTTTCTGCTCCAAAAGCTGGTAAAACAACTCTTATGAAAGAAATAGCTAAAAGTGTTGTGAAAAATCATCCAGAAATTTATCTTATGATTCTTCTCATCGATGAACGTCCTGAAGAGGTTACCGATATGAAGAATTCTGTTGCAGCAGAAGTTGTTAGTTCTACGTTTGATCAGCCACCCGAAAATCATATTAGAGTTGTTGAGTTAGCACTCGAAAAGGCAAAACGACTTGTTGAAATTGGAAAAGATGTAATGATTCTACTTGATGGTATTACAAGACTTACACGCGCTTATAACCTTCTCAGTTCAACAAGTGGAAAAACCCTTTCTGGTGGTCTTGATCCTGCTGCAATTAGAGGACCTAAAAAGTTCTTAGGTGCAGCAAGAAGTATTTTAAACGGTGGTAGTCTTACAATACTTGCAACTGCATTAATTGATACAGGCTCAAAATTAGACCAAGTTATTTATGAGGAATTCAAAGGGACTGGAAATATGGAAATTGTCCTTGATAGAGAGCTTGCAGAAGAAAGAATATTTCCGGCGATTGATATTAAGAAGTCTGGCACAAGAAGAGAAGAACTTTTGTATAGCGAGGATGAATACAAAAGAATTTTGACTTTAAGAAAGTTTATAAGTTCCCTTGAGCCTGGAGAAGCTCTTGAAAGACTTATAGAAATGTTAAAGCAGACAAGAACAAACGAAGAACTTTTAAGGAGTATAGTGCCAGATGAAAGGTAAAATTGGAAAAATTGAAGTAGTAACTGGTTGTATGTTTTCTGGAAAAAGTGAAGAATTGATAAGAAGAGTAAAAAGAGCAAAGATTGCAAAACAGAAAGTTCAGGTTTTTAAGCCAGCCATAGATACAAGATATTCGGTTGTTGAAGTCGTTTCTCATGCAGGCGAGAAAGTTGAAGCAATCCCAGTTTCATCAACAAAAGAACTTTTAGAAAAAGTCGATGAAGATACAGCGGTTATCGGAATAGACGAAGCTCAATTTTTTGATAACGAAATTGTAGATGCCTTAAGAAAGCTTTCAAGGCTTGGCAAAAGAATAATTGTTGCAGGTCTTGATATGGATTTTAGGGGAGAACCTTTTGGACCAATGCCTTTTATAATGGCAATTGCAGATGAAGTGTTGAAGCTTCATGCAATTTGTACCGTATGTGGCGAGGATGCAACTATGACTCAAAGACTTATAAATGGAGAGCCTGCAAACTATAATGATCCAGTAATAATGATTGGAGCAAGTGAATCATATGAAGCACGGTGTAAATTGCATCATTATGTAAAGGGTGGTAAGAATGATTGATCGACTTGAAAAAACTGTCGAAAGATATAATGAACTTTCAAGATTGCTCTCCGATTCATCTGTAATTTCAAATCCTGATTTATTTAAAAGATATTCAATAGAATACAAGGAACTCGAGCCAATAGTAAATCTATATTTGAATTATAAAAGAGTTGAGTCTGAAATAAAAGATGTTTTGGATCTTCTTAGTACTGGGGATCCTGAACTTCAAGAATTGTCAAAAGCCGAACTGGAACATTTGGAACAGGAAAAAGAGAGAATTTTAAAAGAACTTAAAATTCTTTTGATTCCAAAGGATCCATACGAGGGTAAAAATATAATTATGGAAATACGTGCTGGAGTTGGCGGAGAAGAAGCAGCACTCTTTGCAAAAGATCTTTATAAAATGTATCTTGGATATGCGGATAAAATGGGTTTTAAAGTCGAAGTTCTGGACTCCCATGAAACTGACCTTGGAGGATTTAAGGAAATTATTTTTTCTATTTCGGGAAAAGATGTGTATAAACATCTAAAGTATGAAAGCGGAGTACATAGGGTACAGCGTGTGCCAGAAACAGAAGCTTCAGGAAGAATTCATACTTCTACTGCAACAGTTGCGGTTTTACCTGAAGCAGAGGAAGTTGATGTTCAAATCAACCCTGATGATTTGAGAATTGATGTATTCCACGCGAGTGGACATGGTGGACAGAATGTTCAAAAAGTTGCAACAGCTATTAGAATCATTCATAAACCTACTGGTATAATGGTTACATGCCAAGATGAACGCTCTCAACTTCAAAATAAAATCAAGGCAATGAGAATTTTAAGGGCAAGACTCCTTGATCTTTATGAACAGCAAAAGGAACAAGAAATAATAAGTGCAAGACGTGCTCAGATAGGTAGGGGCAATAGAAACGAAAGAATTAGAACATATAATTTTCCCCAGGGGAGAGTAACTGATCATAGAATAAATCTTTCTCTTTATAATCTTCCCGAGATTATGGAAGGAAATTTAGACGAACTTATTAACGCTCTTATGGAGAATGAAAGAGCACAACTTCTTGAAGAATACTTTGGAAAGTCATGACAGTAAAAGAGGCTTTTTTGGAGTCAATACGGGCTCTAAAAGGTATAAGTGATGAATATTACCTTGAGAGCTTAATTTTGTTATCTTATATATTGAATACAAGTAAAGAAAAGGTTTATCTTAAAGAAAGCGAAAGTTTAAATGAAAGTCAGATTGAGCTGTTTAAAACTTCCCTTGAAAAATTAAAGAATAAATACCCTCTGCCATATCTAATAAAACGTAAGGAGTTTATGGGTCTTGATTTCTATGTTGATGAAGGCGTATTAATTCCTCGACCTGAAACAGAAACTCTTGTAGAACTTGCAATCGAGTATGGATGTAAAATGGAAAATTTTTTAGACATTGGTTGTGGTTCTGGCGTAATTGTTCTTTCTATTTTGTACTACTGTAAGAGTCTTAAGGGACATGCGATTGATATCTCAAGTGATGCGATAAAGATAACAAAATTAAATGCCGGACGTCTAAAGGTATCTGACAGACTTGAATTAACCTTGGGTGATTTTAGAGATTTTAATTTAGATATTAAATTTGACTTTATAGTATCCAATCCTCCTTACGTCAGAAAAAGCAATCTAAAAAATCTTTTCTATGAGCCGTTGATTGCCCTTGACGGTGGCGATGATGGTTTTGAGATTTACCCTGATTTGATTAAAAAATCAGTACGTTTACTTAAGAATGATGGTTTTGTAATCTTTGAGATTGATCCATCTATAAGGGATAAGGTTCTAATTGAAATGAGAAAATACTTCAAAAAAGTTACCATAATCAAAGATTTGGCACAGTTCGATAGATTTGTTATCGGGAGGTTTTGACAATGAAAAGACAATATGAAGAAGCTCTCAAACATCTCAATAATCATGGAGTTATAGCATTTAAAACTGACACAGTTATGGGGCTTGGTGTTAATGGACTCGATAATATTGCAGTGAAGAATTTGTTTGATATTAAAGGTAGATCTTATGATAAGCCCTTATATCTTCTTGCTTATTCCATTGAGCAAATATATGATTATGTATATGGTGTGACTGAAGAAGCACTCAGCTTAATGGAAAAACATTTTCCTGGGGCGCTTGCAATTATTCTGAGATCCCAAAAGAAACTCTACACAAAGCCCAATGAAAAGGGGGAAACTTTGGGTGTAAGAATCCCTAATTATCCTGACTTATTGGATTTTTTAGCATTTATTAAACTTCCAATTTTGAATACTAGCGCTAACATTTCAAATTCGCCACCTTTACTTACGAAAGAGAGTGTTATTCAAACGTTTGATGACAAAGTACTGTATATTGAATTTGAACATGATATAGAGATGCTCGAATTGCCTTCTACCGTTGTTGACCTAACTTCTGGAAAACCTACTATAATAAGAAAAGGGGCAGTTGAAATATGAGGATATATACATATGGACACCCGATTTTAAGAAAGAAGGCAAAAAAATTAACAAAAGTAGATAGAGAAATTGAGAAGATTATTAATGATATGTTTAAGACTATGCAACTTAATACACCCAAAGGTATTGGACTTGCAGCAACTCAAGTTGGGGTTACTTACTCCTTTTTTGTATATGAATTAGAAGACGACAGAGGGGTTGTTATAAACCCAGAAATTCTAGAAAAAAGGAAAGAAACAGAAAATGAAGAAGAAGGTTGTCTCTCAGTTCCAGGTATATATGGAATTGTGGAGCGACCCAAGGAAATCGTTGTTAGGTATTTAGATCTTGACGGGAAAGTCCATGAAGAGATATTAAGTGGCTTAAAGGGAAGAGTTTTTCAGCACGAGATAGATCATCTCAATGGAATAATTTTTACAGATTATATCGATAGTATTGATAAGTTGGAAGTTGATGAAGGGTACGAAATACCAAAAGAACTTATCAAAAGATACATGGAGAAATGAGAATTGTTTTTTTTAGTGGATCTGAGATTTCTATTCCTTTTGCTAGAGCTTTAATTGAGGACATTATTTTATTTGTTACGCTTCCACCAAAAATAAGAGGAAGAGGAAATAAAATATCTCCGAATCCTATAAAAGTATTTGCAGAAGAGCATGGGAAGGCTACAGTAGAATTAGATAATTTTTCAGATGGAGCTGTAAATAAAATAGCATCTTATAATCCTGATGCACTTTTAGTTTTTTCTTTCGGAAAAATTTTACCAAAGTCGATCCTCGATTTGACAAAATGTCCCCTAAATATTCATCCTTCGGATCTTCCACAATATAGAGGTGCAAGTCCTATCGAAAGACAACTTATGGATGGAGTTAGTCGATCTGCAGTTACTATAATAAGAATGAATGAGGAGATCGATAAAGGAGAAATAATTCTCAAGAAACACTTTGATGTTTCAGTATATGATGATTATTATTCTTTTCTAAAAAAAGTTTATGATATTGGCATCCCTCTTGTGAAAGAAGCTCTTGTGTGTTGTCTTAGTTCAACGTGTGTCAAAATTCCTCAGGAAGGAGAAGGGAGTTATGCAAAAAAGATACGCAAAGAAGAAGAAAAAATAGATTGGAGTAATGATGCATTCAGTATACACAATAAAGTTAGGGCACTCACAAGGATTGGTGCTTATACAATTTTTAGAGGGAAAAAATTGAAAATTTTCAAAACAGACTTTATAATTGATTTTTATACTAGCTTCTTACCTGGTACAATAGTTGACGTTAAAAATGACTACTTTCTTGTTTCAAGTGGAAAGGGTTGTCTTAAGATTATCTCAGTTCAGCCAGAAGGAAAAAAAATAATGGATTCAAAAGATTTTATAAATGGATACAAACCAAAAGTTTCAGAGGTGCTATTATGAAAATCATTGTTCTCGTAAAAGTTGTTCCGAAAAAGGTAGAATTTGATAAGGATAAAAAGAGATTGAAAAGATCTCAAGAAAGTATGATAAATCCGAGTGATTATTTTGCTTTAGGAGCTGCAATAGAGCTAAAAAATAAGTTTGGGTTTAACGTTCACGCGGTTAGTATGGCTCCACCAAACTCAAAAGATTTATTGGTTAAACTCTACGATTACGGAGTAGACCAAATATTTTTACTATCTGATAGTTTGTTTGCAAATTCTGATGTATTTGCAACTTCAAACGTATTAACAAATTTTATTAATAAATTTGATAGTAATTATGACTACATATTTGCTGGAAATTTTTCTTCCGATGGTCTCACAGGAGTTCTTCCTGGAGAAATTGCTTCTAAGCTTTCAATTTTCTATTTTTCAAATGTAGTAGCAGTAGATTACCAAGAAAATCATCTAATAATTGAAAAAGCAAACATTAATCAAATAATTCGATTTAGGATTGAAAAAAAGGCTTTGTTGAGTTTCTCTGATAAGGGTATGTTTAAAGCACTACCAAACTTGTATTATGCATTTGAGTCAAAAGAAAAAACAATTGAAATATTATCAAACGATACTTTAAAACTTTCTACGCTCGATGTGGGTACTGAAGGATCAAAAACAAGCATAAAAGATATATTTGAAATAAAATTAGATATTCAAAATGATCTGATAAAAGAGAACGGCAGTATGGTTATTACTGAGATCCTTTTGAAAGAGGTGTTAAATGAAAGCATTGGTGATTTATGAAAACAATTTACCTAATATAAAATTGTTAGCTTGTAACTTTGATAGTATAAAAGTTGCGAGCTTTAAAAAAGATAACGCCGCAGATTATCTACCTTCTAATCCCATTAAGTTTAGCCATGAAGGTTTTGATTTTATTTCTAAGATCAAAGATATAAAAGATTACGATGTAATCTTTTTTTCTAACGAAGTTTTGTCCAAAGAAGTTGCATCGCTGTATGCAGGAAAAAATGCGCTTGGTGTTATATCACATGTAAGTGAAATCAAGGTTCACAAAGACAATTCCCTATCTTTTATAGTTTATGGATGGGGAAATCTTGCAGTTGAAATAATGTCTAAAACAAAACCAACAGTTTGTATCTTACATAGCAGTACTTCTAAAGACAAATATAATCCTTTAACAATAGATTTAATTGAGGTTTCAAATGATGAGTCGTTGAATTTAATTGAAACACGTTATCAAAACATTGATGACAAAATAAAAACTAAAATTGCTATTGGTATTGGTCTTGGGGTATCAAAAGACTTATTTGAAAAAATATTCTTCATCGCGGAAAAACTTGGTGCTGAAATAGTTTGCACTCGTCCTGTTTCAGACATGGGCTATCTTCCTTATGAAAAAGTTATTGGAGATACAGGAAAGGAGATCGAAACTGATTTTTATATTGCTTTAGGTATTTCAGGATCGATTCAACATTTAAGCGGAGTCCAAGCAAAAACGATCATTGCTGTGAATTCAGATCCAAATGCTCCTATATTTGCAAAGGCACAAATTAAAATAAATGATAGCGTAGAAAGAGTTATTGAGGGATTATTCCAATGGGCGAAAAGTTTCTAACTGTTTATTCTCCCGATGAAGTAATTGAAAAAATTTTGAATCTTTTTATTATTAATAAGAAAAATCTTTCTATTCCTGTTGAGAATTCTTATGGATATTATGCTGCAAACGATGTTTATTCTCAAATTGACTTACCACCTTTTAGAAAATCTCTTGTTGATGGTTTTGCAGTAAACTCTAAAGATGTCAAGGGTGCAAGTTTTGAAAACCCTGTTTTTTTGAAAAATTTAGGGGAAATAAAAATTGGTACTAAACCTGAGATATTAATTTCCAATGGAACTACGTGTTATGTGCCGACAGGAGGGGTAGTACCTGAGGGAGCTGATGCAGTTGTAATGGTTGAAGATAGTGAAGTTAAGGGTGATACAGTTTTTATTTTTAAAGATATTCAGTCAACACAAAATATGTTTGAGGAAGGAAGCGAACTTAAAAAAGGCTCAGTCATTTTAAGAAAAGGAGAAAGAGTTGATGAAAGGATTATTGGGCTTTTAAATTTTGTAGGTGTTCGATTTGTTGATGTTCTTTCACCCATAAAAATAGGCATAATTTCAACAGGAGATGAAATAAGCGATGAATATCCACTACCTTTCGGAAAAATATTCGACTATAACGGGATAACATTAAAATATTTAATCTTGAAAGATGGCTTTTCTCCTTCATTTTATGGTGTGATTAAGGATAATGCTATAAATATTAAGTATGCTTTAAGTATTGCATTACAAGAAAATGATCTTGTAATAATGACAGGAGGAACAAGTAAGGGTAATTTTGACTTAACTGTTGATACCATTAATTCGCTTGGAAAACCAGGAGTTATTGTTCATGGATTAAATGTATCTCCGGGAAAGCCTACAATATTTGGTGTAGTTAATGGTAAATTGATAGTTGGTCTTTCTGGAAATCCTCTAGCAGCCTTTATGATATACTCAACTGTTATAAGAAAAATGATTTTTGAAAAACTTGGTATCAGATTGCCTCTGAAGAAAGTTATTGGTAAGCTTTCAACTCAAATAAGTTCAAGAAAAGGAAGAACCGAATTTGTTCCGGGAAGATTAAGAATAGAAAATAGTGATAATATAATAGATCCATTGCTATCTGATTCCTCTTTTACTTTCATTCTAAGTGATTCACACGGATATTTCAAGGTGCCACAGGAAAAAGAAGGACTGTTAGCAAACGAACTCGTGGAGTTTTTTCTTTGGTAGGGATTTTTATTCTTTCATTTTCAAATGTTCTTTAATCTCTTTTATCAGTTGGGCCGGTGTGTTTATAGGATACTGTAAATGTGGCAATATTTCAATCAATTTTACCTCCTTAAATGTTATATCTTTCAATTTTTCCTGTAATATTTCGTAAGTATTAATTGGGAAATTCAACCCTTTTATTCTCTTTAAAACCATATATGCCCAGGGAATTTCTAATGCCTTCATCATGTCTTCAAGTACAATTGAACTGAAGTTAACAATGACTTTTGCATCCTCCCCACCTTTTACAAGTTTATAGGCTAACTTTGCGATTCCTCCTGCCGTGTGAGTTTTGAGATCTTTTGTTTCTTCTTTTGTTAGCTCTTCAATTTTTTGAATTTTCTCAAGTGCCAGTCCTGGATCTGCCCTTATTATGCTTCGTACAGTGTTTTTTGTTATTCCCACCTTTTGTGCAATCTCTTCTTCAGAACGTAAATACTCTTCCCTCAAAACAACTGTAAGAGTTGCTCTTGCAAGAGAGGGAAGCCAAGTTAAAGTTCTGTATTCAGCAAGTTTTACAATGCCACCTAATAGGTCAATAGCCTTTGAAAACACTCGAGCGACAAGGTCTTCAAATTCTGATTGAGGTATTTCTTTTCCTTGCACTATAATCATAATTCTTCACCTCCTCCTGAAATTGGTTCTTTAATTTTAACAAGGCCTGTTTCTGTTATTTCTAAAAAGCGTGTTTTGGTATCATGACCAGAGAGTCTACACCCATCTATCCTAAAAAGTCTTACAATATCACCTAAAGGTTTTTTGTAGATTTTTGCTTTATATTGCGAATCAATAAGATCCTTTGCAAGTACAATCGTTCCGTCAACTATATGGCCAACGGCATAACCTCCTGCCGCTTCTGCTGTTAGTTCTTCATGCCCGCTCCTTTTTTGCGACACAAAAAGTGCGGTTTGATACCAAGATTTCATAAAGTTGAACAACCTTCTTACAATAGCCCTTGCGAACATCTCTTTGCTTTCAAAAAGCCCTGTAACAGAATCGATTATTGTGAACCTTGCTTTAAAATTTTGAATAACATAAGCAAGAGTTGCTAAAAGATCAGGAATGTTTTCTCTGAGGTTGTATGAAGAAGCAGCATCAATTAAGATAATATTGTCTTCAAAATCCTTGAAATTATATCCCATTGCAGTAGCTCTAATTTGAAGTGATGCTGCAACAAAATTTGCGGGAGACTCCACAGTAATAAAAACTACCTTGGATCCTTTATTTGCCTGTTCAATTGCAAACTGCTCAACCATAAGTGATTTTCCAGTATCACTTACACCAGTAATATTCATAACTGAATATGCAGGGATTCCACCAAGAGACTTTTTTACAAGTTTACCTTTCTCTTCTCGTACAATGTAGAAAAGTTCGTCGAGTCCTTCTATTCCACTCTGAATTCCATAAATTTTTGGGGCCTTCTCAAGTGCTTGGCTACCTGTGTATATGTTTTTAAAATCAACTTTTGGCTGAGTCCCTTTTTCTTCTTCATTATAAAGATCCTTCTCTTCCATTTTTGCCTCCTAATAAATTTTAATCCTTATTTGATTTTTACAAAAGATATTTTTCTTAAAACTTAAAAATTTTTTGCAATCTATTAGAGTACATTTAAGCAATAGGTATCTTATTGCTTAATATATAATAAGGGACTCCTTGAAAAATAAATGTATTTTATACCTTGGAAGAAATTAGAGGCTAATCCTAAAATGTTGTATAGTTTTTTCAATTAACAATTAATAAAACTTATTTTTCAAATGTAAAAAGCGGGGCAATTAAAAGCCCCGCTAGGATGGAAATTGGATTTTTATATTATTCTAACGCCTTTTAAGAAAATATGAGTTGTTATTGCGTTAGTATCGTATGGACTGTTATCAAAAGCAACAATATTTGGAATTCCTTCAGCCCTAAGTGTCCCGAGGTTTTCTTTTCCAATGATTTTTGCAGGATTAAGAGTTATAGTTTTTAAGGCATCGACTTCGTTAAGTCCTTCTTTTACAAGAAGCCCTGCATTTAACCTGAGATACTTGCTCGGGAACATGGGATGTCCCGTCGTAAGTGCAGTTAAGATGCCTTCATTGATTAGTTCAATAGGTACATTTGGAGAAAGTCCTTTGAGTTCAATTGACCAACGTGGGAACATTACCGGTCCATAAATGACAGGAACATTATTTTCCTTAATTAAATTTTTAACTAAATTTGATTGAATACCATAAAGGATTGCCGATTTCAAATTAAACTCCTTAGCAATTCTCAGGGATGTCGCAATATCATCTGCTCTAAAACTTGCGAATATTGCAAGATCATTTTGAGAAATTAAATCTTGTAAAGCTTCATATGCAAGATTAAGTTCTTTGTGTTCATTCTTGTATTCAATTGCTTTATAAAGTGTATCTCTTATAACATATGCAATACCCATTCTTGTTGATGGAGTTTTGTTTTTGGATCCGTAAATAGATTTTGGTTCAGAATTAATTGAAAATTTAACTCCCAAAGGATTCTGAATTAGCATATCAAGAACATGCTTACCCTTGTTGTAAATAAGAGCTCCACGACCACCTATTGGATTTGCATTTCCTGGAAGTACCAAGCTTATAAGCGTTCCACCTCTAATCGCCTTCTCAAATGCTTCATCGTATGGATTTATACCATCAAGAGTTAATAATTCAGGTGTAACAGGATTGGTTGCCTCATCCAAATCATCGCCTTCTATTTTGCCAAGGGATTCTTCTTTTAGCCCAATTCCTGAGCCAAGGTCTATAATTGGGGGCATTACAAAATTTGCAGTATAGGTTTCTTTGGCAGATTCGTTTATGTCATCTCCAATGTGATAAATTTTATTTTCGTCAAAAAGAATTACTCTATCCTCTAAAATTTCTTCACCAGTGAAAAGCTTCTTTGCATAGAGTTTATACATATTTTCCTCCTTCAATTATCACATTTCCTTCCAAAATAACTGTATTCGCCTTAGAAGTTACTGAAAAGGGATTTTTATCAAACATAACAAGATTTGCGATTTTTCCTTCTTCGATGCTTCCATAATCGTTATCAATCTTTAAAATTTGTGCTGGATTTATTGTAATAAGTCGAAGCGTTTCATCAAATCCTAGCCCACCCTCGTATGCAACGAGTCCTGCCTGAATTAGCGCAAAACCAATAGAAACAACTGGATGATCAGTCATAAGAGCGACTTTTACTCCTGCATCAACCAGTTTTTTAGGATTTTCAAAGGAGTTTGGTTTAGTTTCAACCTTCGGAGAAACATCAAGGATAGGTCCTAAGATTACAGGGATATTTTCCTTAGCAAGGAAATCTCTAATTTTTGCAGAATCTGTTCCGTGTTCAATTACAACATCAAGACCAAATTCATGCTTTGCTATTCTTACTGCTGTAACAATATCATTTGCTCTATGAGAGTGGATTCTAAGCGGTATTTGATGATCAAAGACGAGATAAAGGCTTTCCATGTTTAAATCAAAGTCAACTTTCTCACCTCTCTTTTTCTTTTCGTAATAACTTTTGCCCTTGAAAAGTGTTTCTCGAAATACTTTAGCAGTTCCCATTCGTGTTGTAGGTAGTTGATTTTTAGAAGAGTAAACTCTTTTTGGATTCTCGCCAAAAGCGCATTTAAGACCAGCAGGGTTTCTAATTACCATTTCATCAACAATCTTACCATAGGTTTTCATAACTACACTCAAGCCACCAATTACATTTCCTGAACCTGCTCCAGTAAATACAATTTCGAAACCTGTTTCAAAGGCCTCCTGAAACGCAGGATCATATGGGTTAATAGAATCGATAGCTCTAAGTCCAGGAGTTGCAGGATTAGTCATTTCATTACCATCTTCATCCATCTCTGTTCCTTCAAGAGAAAATGTGCCGAGGTGAGTGTGAGCATCAATAAACGAAGGAAAAAGCAATTTCCCTTGTGCGTCTAAAACTTTTGTGTTTGTTTCGTCCACATCAATTTTTTCAGAACTAACTCTTTTAATTCTATTACCTTCAATTAGGATGTTTCCGTTCTCAAGAACACCCTGTGTGACAGTGTAAACTTTAGCATTTTTAATTAAAAGCATTTTTCGCCTCCTTCCTTTGCTATTTTACTCCATAATAATGATTTTAAAAAGTTTTCTATATTAAAATAAAATGATAAAATTATTAAATTATAAGTTAGTTTTAGGAGGTAAAATTGTATCCCAAAATAGTAATTGAACATTTTATGAAGCCAAGGAATGTTGGCACAATTAAAAACGCAACTGCGATAGGTTACTCGGAAACTCAGGGTGGCGGTAAGGCTGTAATTTATTTGCTTATCGAAAATGGATTAATAAAGGATTTTAAATATCAGGTTGATGGTTGTCCTTTTGCAATAGCAAGCGCATCAATTCTGTCTGAAAATTTTAAAGGAAACAAAATTGAAGAAATTAATCGCCTTAACACAAACTATTTCTTAATGTTCTTTGATATTCCGGAAGACAAAGTGAAGTGTATAGAACTTGTTGTTAATGCTTTTAACGATGCTTTAAGTAAAGTTAAGGATAAATAGACTTACCAGCAAGAAAGATTTTTAATTCTTGATTTTTAAGCACTACACTTACTTTACCAGTTACTAAAGTGAAATCTTGTGGAAGTATTTCGCAATTTTGAAAGTTCAGGATAAGATACTCTTTATTTACTGATTGGTTAGCATAGAATTTTTTTATTAAGATCTTCTTTTCTTGAAGCTCGTTAATTTGAGCTCCTTCTTTAATCGTCGGATTTTTAAGAAGAAAAATTGCATCTATGTAGTTAATACCGCTCCTTTTGACAAAACTATAAAGAGTATTTGGTGAATATGTTTCTGAATTTTTAATAATTAGAAGGTTTCTTCCTTGATTTTTTAAAAGAATTAATTGGGAGTTTTGGAAATTTTCAATTATGAAATCAGTTGTATGTGCATTAAGAGTTACAAAGAAAATTAACAAAAATAAAAGGGTTAATACAACTAATCCCTTCTTTCGAGCATGAGCTTTGCTAAAAAAGAAAAATGTTGCAAACAATATAAACGATTCTAGAAAAAAGAATTGCTTAGAATTCAGAGTTCCAAAAATTGAAGAAACTCGTAGTTTAGAAGTGACATCAACAACAAAAATTAAAAAGCCATACAAAGCATTAATAAATGGAGATAAAATTGAAGCTACTTTTAGCGAGGCAAGAGAGACTAAAGTATACATTAAACCTATCGGAAGAAGAAAACTTATGTATGGGATTACAAAAAGATTTAGTGGAATGGAAATGATTGGTATAGTATTAAAGAAAAACAAGACTAATGGAGATTCATATAGATTTACAAAGAAAGAAGTGTTTAATAAGTTGAGAATTTTTTGCTTAAAATCGAAATTTAAAGCTGTAATAATGCCAAGTATAGCAAGGCAAGATAAATAGAAACTTATAGATATAATTGATTCTGGAAAAACAGCCAGGATGAATGCCATTGCTACAAGAAGTGAGTTCAGAAGATTTTTTCCTCTGCCAAGATAGTTTCCTAAAGCCATAATTGTAAGCATTAAAAAAGCTCTTATTGCAGAAAATTTGAGTCCAATGAAAACTATAAATAAAAAAGTAAAAAGTATTGAAATGATTGGCGCAAAAGGATTTAGAAGTTTGAAAATTGACATGAAAAACAAATAAATTACCCCTATGTGAAGTCCTGAAATTGCAAATATATGAGCTGTACCAGTTAATTCAAAACTTTCCTTCGTCTCATTCTCCAATGTATTAATTCCAACAAGCGTTGAAATAAGCAAATTACCTTGCTCGCTTTTTAGAGTAGTCCTAATACTATTGATAACTTTCGTTCGCAAATTTGTCAAAAAAGTATAAAATTTTGATTTTCTAAATATTTTTATCCTATTGGGATAAAATGTTAACGTATTTTGATAATAGATCAATTTTGTATCACTTTTAGTTATTTTTCCATTAATTTGTATTATCGAATTTTTCGGAGGAGGAATTTCTTTGGAGTAGACTTTAATTACAATGTCACTCCTGTGGCCATTGATAGAAGATACATTTAAATAGTAAATGTAGTTTTCTCCACTAATTTCATAAAAGTCTTTTACAGATCCGCTAATTTCTACATTTGTATTTGCAACTGGAACGTAGTTTATTGTGTTAAAAACTTTTTTAAAAGTAAATGCACCATTTATAATTGTTAATAAAAAGATAAAAATTAGACCTAAACGAAAATTTTTCTTCGAAATAATTATGACTAAAAAGAAACTTAAAATTAGAATAAAAGCAATAAAATAATTTTTGATCTCAAAAGTTATGGATATGCCTAAACCTAAGAGAGTTGTTAACAGGACAAGAAAGGAGAGCATTATACGGTAATTAGATCTTTAATTTTCTCGAAGGTCTTCTCTCCAATTCCTGAAACGTTCACAATATCATGTATGCTTTTGAATGGACCATTCTTTGTTCTGTAATCTATTATGGCATTGGCTTTTACTTCCCCAATTCCTGGTAATGTCATCAATTCTTCCTTTGTTGCACTATTTATATTTATTTTGCCAGTTTTAGCATTTGACGCCGAAACAGTTGAATTACTTGTTGAGTTTTCTTTTGCTGGAACTATTACTTCTTCACCATCTGTAAGTTTCTTTGCAAGATTAATAGCTATTAGGTCTGCATTTTCAGTTACTCCACCTGCAAGAGTAATAGCATCTTTTATAATTGAATTTTCTTGGAGTTCATATACATCCGGATGTTTAACTTCGCCTGTAACATAAACTTTTATCTTTTGTGGAGAAAGTTCTTGAGTGTTTTGGATATCTAAAGTTTGAGTTTGTTCTTTATTGCTTACCAAGTATGTTTTTCCTATATACATACCTATTCCAAGAGCAATAAACACGAGCAAAATTAAAATGACAATTAATTTCTTGTTGTCAATTGAATCCATAATTTACCTCTGACATTTTGGACAGAAGTAAGACGTTCTTCCGCCAATTTTTATTGTTTCTATTTGAGTACTACAAACTGGACACTTTTCTCCTTCTTTCTTGTGGACAGAAAAGTGTTTATGGAAAACTCCTTTTGTTCCATCAAGATGGACGAACGACAATTCGCTTGCACCACCAAACTTCTTTGACTTTTCTAAAATTTTAAAAATATTTTTATAGATAATTTCTACTTCGGCGAAGGATAAATCTTTTGCCTTTCTTTTAGGGTGTATTTTTGATTCAAAAAGGATTTCGTCCGAGTAAGCATTTCCAAGACCTGCAATAATACTTTGGTCAAGAAGAATATCTTTTATGGTTTTGTTTTTATTTTCTTCCACTATTTCTTTGAATTTTTCTACTGTAAATTTTTCATCAAGTACGTCTATTCCAAGTTCTTTTAACTCTTCTAAATCCTCTATTTTCTTTCCTTTGTGAAAATGAATAAAGCCATTTGACATAATGCCGAAAATTCCGAGAGATCTTTCATCATCAAACTTTAGATATGCCTGAGTTTTCTCTTTTTCAGATTCTTCTATTAATCGCATATAGCCTGTGAGAAGAAAATGAATAAGCAGATACTTATCGTTTGAAAATTTTAGAATCAAAATTTTTCCATGTCTTTTTACATCCTCAAGTAATTCTCCGGTTAGCTCTTTCTCAAACTCTTTTTTCTTTATATTTGCAATCTTTTCATTTCTTAAAATTGCCTCTACCACTCTCTTTCCGAGAAAAGCAGAGGCAATTTCATCTTTTAAAAAATTTACTTCTATAATTTCTGGCATATTACTTTAGGAATTTCTTGAAAACTCCTAATCCTGCAAATTGAGCAGCTTCACCTAATTCTTCCTCGATTCTAATTAGTTCGTTATACTTTTCTACTCTTTCTATTCTTGCGGGTGCACCACTTTTAATCTGTCCAGTATTCATACCCACAACAAGATGTGAGATAAAAGCATCAGACGTCTCCCCTGACCTATGAGATACAATTGCATTAAATCCGTTGAATTTTGCAAACTGGATAACTTTTAACGTCTCAGAAAGGGTTCCAATTTGATTTAATTTAATAAGAATAGAATTACTAGCACTTATTTCAACGCCTTTGGAAAATCTTTCTATATTTGTAACATACAAGTCGTCACCTATAATCTGTATCTTTTTACCAAGCCTATTTGTAAGCTCTACCCAGCCTTCCCAGTCTTCTTCGGCAAGTCCATCTTCAATAGAAATTATTGGAAATTTGCTCAAAAGACTTTCGTAAAAATCTACCATTTCTTTTGAGGTTAATTTTGCACCTTCAAAGTGATAATATCCATCTTTGAAGAATTCGGAAGAAGCCGCATCAATACCAAGAAAAATATCTTTTCCTGCTATGTAGTTTGCATTAGTTATTGCTTCAACTATTAAGCTCAATGCTTCCTCTGTATTTTTAACCTTAGGGGCAAAACCACCTTCATCTCCAATTCCAACAGAGTAGCCTTTCTCTTTAAGAATTTTTTCGAGGCTTCTATAAACTTCTGCACCTGCTCTTATCGCTTCTTTAAATGAAGTAAAATTGGCAGGTAAAATAAGAAATTCCTGTATATCAAGCCCAGAATCTGCATGAGCTCCACCGTTTAAAATGTTCAATTGTGGGACGGGCAGAAGATTCGCATTTATTCCACCTAAATATTGGTACAATGATACACCAAGTTCATTTGCCTGTGCTCTTGCAACTGCAAGAGATACGCTTAAGATTGCATTAGCTCCAAGTTTGCCTTTATTTGGTGTACCATCTAACTCGATCATGGTTTTATCGATAAGATACTGATCTGATGCTTCCATACCAATTATGTTTTCGGCTATAATTTCATTCACATTTTTTACTGCATTCAGAACACCTTTGCCGTTGAACCTTGACTTATCACCATCTCTTAGTTCAATTGCTTCAAATTTTCCTGTTGATTTTCCAGATGGTACTGCTGCAACTCCTACAGCGCCACTTTCAAGCACGATTTCAGTTTCAACTGTAGGGTTTCCTCTTGAGTCTAAAATTTCTCTTGCTTTCACAAAAACAATTTCACTCATTTGAACCTCCTAAACTTTATTTGTATTCCTTTCTTTCTTTAATTGCCATTGAAAGTGTTAAAGTATCTGCAAGTCCTATTTCTGCTTCTTTCGGTAAACCAACTGCAATCCGAGTAATTCTAATATTCATTTTAATAGAATTGATAAGTTTTGCAATATATGTTGCAGTCATATCACCACTGAAATCAGGATTTGTCGCAAGAATAATTTCTTTAATTTCTGTACTTTTTATTCTATCAAGCAGTTCTTTTAACTTTATTTGTTCGGGACCTCTATGGTTTATTGGATCAATATCTCCATGAAGTACATGATAAACTCCCTTATAAGAGCCAGTTTTTTCAATTGCAAGCAAATCACTTACTTCCTCGACGACGCAAATTACAGACTTTTCCCTCGATTCATCACTACATATCTCGCAAATTTCCTTGTCTGTAAGGTTAAAACAGATGGGACACAAATGCAAGTTGGCTCTTGCATCGTTTATGGTTTCTATAAACTTTTTTATTTCCTGTTCGTCTTGAGATAATAGATAAAGGGCTATTCTTTCGGCTGTTTTAGGTCCGATAGAAGGCAATTTTTCAATTTCTTCAATCAGAGATTTTAGTTTACTATTAGTTGATTCCATTTGGAAAATTAGGTAACAACCCCCCCCAATGCACCTAAAGAAGCAAACTTCTCCTGCGCAATTAATTTTGCTTTGTTCTGTGCATCTTTTATAACAACTACTATGAGGTCTTCGAGCATTTCTTTATCTAAATCTGTGAAGTTTTCTTGTAAAATTTCAATAGAAATAACCTCTAACTTTCCATTAACTTTAGCTTTAACCATATTCTGTGCAGTTGCTTCAATTTCCATTTGTTCAAGTTCTGCATTTATTTGTTCAAGTTTTTTCTGTAGTTCTTGTGCTTGTCTTAAAATTTCATTAAAATTTCTCATTTTTTGTCCTCCTTAATATCTACTATTGTCCCTTCAAAAAGTTCTAATATTTCTTTTATTTCTTTTTTGTTCTCAATTTCTTTAATTTTTTCCTCTTTTGTTATTTTTGGTTCTATTTTTGGCTCAAGGTAAGTTACTTTAAAAGTCTTACCAGTAATTTTCTTTAGAATCTCTTCTAAAATTTCAATGTTTTCCCTTGTCTTTAGAACATTCAAAGCAAATGGTTTATCAGGCAGTATTTCTATTATTCCGTCTTTTACTGAAACGGGAGTTGCTTTTGATAGCAAAGTTCCAGCAGGAATATTTCTTTGTTTTACCTCATTAACGATTGTTTCCCACAGTAATTTTATTCGTTCAATATCGAGATTCTGTTCTATTATGGTCGGTTCTTCTTTAACTAATTCCTTTTTTTGAACTAACAAATTCTCACTAATATTTTCTTCCACAGTAGATTCTATTACAGCTTTTGATTCTATTTTTTGCTTTATTTCTAAAGTTTCTTCCAAAATTCCTAAATTATCAAGGAAGTCAATGAGCATTGCAAAGTAAACATCCTTATAAAATTTTACTTTGTTAGAAATATCTAAGAGGATTTTCGAAATTTCAATAAGTTTTTTCAAAGATGTAAATTTTAGTAGTTCTTTCATTTCAGAGACAATAGCTGCATCTCTTTTATATTCGATACTTTCGCTATTTCCTAGCTTCATAATCAGTAAATCTTCAAAAAACTCGCTTAGCTCATTTATGAATGTTTTGGGGTCTTTTCCGTTTACTTCAATTTGGCGAATTCCTTCAAAAATTGAATCAACTTTACCCTGAATTAGCGCGCTTGAAAAGTTGAGAATAAATTTCTCATCAGGTATGTCAAGAAGATTCCTTACAGTGCTTTCATCAATTAGATCAGAAACTGTTATTACTTGTTCAAGTAAACTCAGAGCATTTCTTAAAGATCCGGATGAAACTCTTGCAATTAGCTCTGCTGCCGCATCACTTATTTGTGCTCCTTCTAATTTTGTTATTTCCTTTATTTTATTACTTAAACCTTGAATACTTATAGGTTTAAAATATAACCTTTCACATCTTGAGATAATTGTTGGAGGGATTTTATCAGCTTCGGTTGTTGCAAGGATGAATACTACATTTTGTGGAGGTTCTTCGAGTGTTTTTAATAGAGCATTAAATGCTTGCGGAGTAAGCATATGTGCTTCGTCGATTATATACACTTTGTATTTTGAGCTTACCGGAACATACTGTACGTGTTCTTTAAGACTTCTAATCTCGTCAATTCCTCTATTTGAAGCAGCATCTATTTCAATGACATCAAGGCTTGTTCCGTTTGCAATTGAAACACAGTTATCACATTTAAGACACGGTGTGTCAGTTGGACCATTCACGCAATTGAGTCCCTTTGCAAAAATCCTTGCAATAGTAGTCTTACCAGAGCCTTTCGGCCCTGCAAAGAGATAGGCATGCGATATTTTCTTTTGCTTTAATTCAGCTTTTAGAACTTTTACAACAGAATTTTGTTCTACTACTTCATCAAATGTCTGAGGTCTATATTTCCTATAAAGCGCAATGTAATCCATATTAACATTATAACATTAAAATTACGGTTTTCAAACTAAATTATCACTAAATTATCCTTGATTAAAAGTAACAAATTTATAAAATATTGAAGAGGTGATAAATATGGAAGAAATTTCAAAAGATTATTTACGCAGTATTATTGACCACACGCTTTTGAAACCTGATGCAACTCCAAAGGATATTGAAAAGTTATGCAAGGAAGCAATTGAAAACAACTTCTTTGCAGTTTGCGTTAATTCTTCGTATGTAGAATTAGTAAAGAGTTTTTTAAGTGGGAGTAGTATAAAGATTGCTTCAGTAGTCGGGTTTCCTCTTGGTGCTTCTTCAACATACGCAAAGGTAGCAGAAACTGAAAAAGCAATAAAAGATGGCGCAGATGAAATAGATATGGTAATTCACATTGGTCTTTTAAAAGCAAAAGAATATGCAAAAGTTGAAAATGATATACGAGAAGTAGTCAAGGCGGCCTCTAATAGGATTGTAAAAGTAATAATTGAAACATGTCTTCTTACTCAGGAAGAGAAAATTATTGCTTCAACACTTTCTGTATCTGCAGGTGCGAATTTTGTAAAAACCTCAACAGGATTTAGCACAGCTGGAGCAACTGTTGAGGATATACAACTTATAAGGTCTGTAGTTCCAAGTTATATTGGGGTTAAAGCATCGGGGGGTATTAGAGATTACGAAACAGCGGTAAAAATGGTTAAGGCTGGTGCAACAAGAATAGGTGCAAGCAAGAGTGTTGAAATAGTCTCTTAATGGGTTACATAAACGTTTACGGACTTACAATCACTGCATTTCCTTCTAAAGATTCCGATAGGTATGTTGTAATACTTACTGATAGGCTTGGTAAGATCATTGTAAAATTTCGCTCAGTAAGAAGCTCAGCATCAAAACGTTCTGGGTATACTGGTTCATTTGTATACGAAAAATTGCAGTTATACAAAAAGGGAAATACATATATTGCAACAGAAATTGAGATGTTAAACGATTTTAGAAATACAAAAGAGGAATTTCCTAAGATGCTTATCCTTTTGTATCTGCAAGAGCTTCTAATTCTTTTACTTCCTTATGAAGAGGAAAACTTAAAAGTCTTAGAATTGACAATAGAAACCCTTCAATTTTTGAATTTGATTGATCAAGAATATTCGCAACTAGCGCTAATCTACTATATGTTTCATCTTCTCAGACTTCTTGGAAGCCCAATCAATTTTCCAAAAAAACAACCAAAAGCTATTTACTTCTCCATTGAAAATAACGGATTTAATGAAATTTCAGGCTTCCCTGTAGATAAAACGTTATATGAAGAAGCATTATATCTAAATAAAATGGATCATCCCGAATTGATAAAACTTTCCAAAAGTAAAGGTATAATAGACTTGCTTAATTACTATATAATTCAAAAGTTTGAACTTGACGATTACAAAAAATTTTTAGAGAGTATAGAGAATGTAGAGAATATAGAGAATATAGAGAATATAAAGACTTTGTATGCGAGGTGATATATGTACTTTCAGGAGTTAATTTTTAAATTAGAGCATTTCTGGCAAAAGCAAGGATGTATAATTTTACCACCCTTCGATCAGGAAGTCGGAGCTGGAACCCTGAGTCCTTATACGTTTCTAAAAGTTTTGGGTAAAAAACCATGGAAAGTTGCATACGTTCAGCCATCAAGGCGACCTGCTGATGGACGCTATGGAGAGAATCCAAATAGACTTTACATGCATCATCAATTTCAAGTCATTATAAAGCCACCAATAGAAAACATAAAAGATATTTATCTTGAAAGTTTAAAGCATCTTGGTTTAAAACTTGCAAAGCATGAAATAAAATTCATAGAAGATAATTGGGAGACAGCGGTTCTTGGCGCTCAAGGAGTTGGCTGGGAGGTAAGACTCGATGGCCTTGAAATAACACAATTCACTTACTTTCAAATTGCAGCAGGTGTAGCTCTTGATCCAGTATCAGTTGAAATTACCTATGGTCTTGAGCGACTCGCAATGTTTTTACAGGATAAAGATAATGTTTTTGAAATTCAATGGAACGAAACTACAACTTATGGAGATTTGAGAAAACAGGAAGAAAGAGAGGAATGTATTTATTCTTTTGATGAAAGCGATCCAAATTTACTATTTGAACTTTTTGAAGAGTATGAGAAAGAGGCTGCAAGGATATTAGAAAAAGGTATTTTAACACCTGGCTATATGTATCTTTTGAAATGTTCGCATGCTTTTAATTTACTTGATGCGCGGGGAGTTATAAGTGCTTCCGAACGACAAAATATGATTGCGCGTATGAGACATCTTGCAGAGCTTTCAGCGAAAATAGTTTTAGAAAGAGAGGTAAAATATGAAGGACTTTCTCTTTGAGATATATACTGAAGAAATGCCTGCAAAACTTTTGAACGATATTTCTAAACAGTTAAAGGAATTGGCAGAAAGAAATTTTAGTTATACTAACATTAATCACGGAGAAATTCAAACATTTTCAACACCACGAAGGCTTGTACTTTTTGTTAAGGACGTTGAAGAGAAAGAAAGTGAGAGGGTAATAGAAATAAAAGGCCCGCCGTACAAAATTGCATACGATGAAAAAGGTACTCCAACTCAGGTTTTCAAAAAGTTCCTTGAGAGCAATGATTTGAAAGAAGATGAAATAATAATAAAAGAGATAAAGGATAATAAGTACATTTTCGGCTTTAAAAAGGTTCAAGGAAGAGATGCAAAAGAAATTCTTCCAGCAATTGTAATCGAATCTCTAAAAAATTTAGTTTTTCCTCGCGGAATGAGATGGAATAGTTCGAATGTTGTATTTTTACGGCCTATACGAAGCATCCTTGCACTTTTTGATAACGAGGTTATTAATTTAGAATATGCTGGAATTCACTCTTCAAATAAATCTTTTGGTTTCTATTTTGATTCTCCACTTGAATTTATATGTAAAAATACACAAGATTACTTTAAGAAAGTTAGAGAACGTTATGTCATCCTTGACTACAAGGAAAGAGAAACCTTAGTAAAAAAAGACCTTGAGAAACTTGCTTCTTCTGTTGAAGGAAGAGTAAAATATGAAAACGAATTTTTAGAAGAAGTTGTAAATTTAACAGAATTTCCGACACCATTCCTCTGTGAATTAAAGCTTGGTAAATTTGATATTCCAGATTGTATCGTAGAAAGTGTTATAAAGGACCATCTGAAGTCATTTCCAATTTATTCCAAAGATCTAACAAAAGTTTTGCCTTTCTTTGTAGGAGTTAGAAATGGTATTTCTGACTTTATTGAAAATGTCAGAAAAGGCTATGAAAAAGTTGCAATGGCTAGGCTTTATGATGGTGCATTTTTCTTTGAGGAAGACAAAAAAGAAAAACTTGAATTCAGAGTTCCGAAACTAAAAGATATTATTTTTATAAGTGGTTTGGGAACGTTGTTTGATAAAACACAACGACTTGTTAAAATTTCAGAATATTTAAGCGAGGTTCTTGAATTAGATGCAAAAAGTAGAGATCTTTTAAAAAGGGCATCTCTTCTTTCTAAGGCTGATATAACTACTCAAGTTGTAAAAGAGTTTCCAGAATTGCAGGGAACTATGGGTGGTATTTACGCAAGGATTCAAGGAGAACCTGAAGAAGTTGCCTTAGCTATTTCAGAGCAATATCTTCCAAGATTTTCTCATGACGAAGTTCCCAAAACTAGGCTTGGAAAATATTTGAGTATCATAGATAAGCTCGATACGTTAGTATTGAGCGTTGGGAAAGGTTTTGAATTTACGAGTTCTAAAGACCCGCTTGGTTTAAGAAGAAGTGCACTTCAAATTGTAGAAGTAGTTTTTACCCTTGAAGAAAATGTCTTTCCAATATCTAATTTAATTAATTTTATAATTGGACTAGATTCGTTTACAAGAAATATCCAAGAAATTCTTCAGGATGTATTGAATCTTTTGCGAGAGAGAGCAAATTATTTGATAAGGTCTAACAACATAAGTTACGACAGCGCAAATGCAGTTACAGCACTTCCAATTGATTTAATGCCGACTTTCTTGGACAGAGCAAAAACTTTGGAGAAGTACTCTAAGGATGAGAAATTTAAAGAAATTGTAGTCGTTCATAAAAGGATAAGAAATATCTTGCAGAAAACAAACATTGAGAGTGATCTTGTGTCTTATGACCTTTTACTTGAAGATGCTGAGAAAGAGTTATTTACAGTTACAAGTGAAAGCGAAAAACTTTTAAAGGAGATGCTTAAATCGAGAGATTACGATGCAATAATTCATCTCTTATATCTGTATGTTCCAAGTGTAAATAAGTTTTTTGATAAAGTCCTCGTTATGGAAAAAGATGAGAGAATAAGAAATAACAGGCTTGCACAACTTATGAAAGTTTTGAAACTTTTCGAAAGTTTTGCTATGTTTTCTGAAGTTGTAATTGAAAAATAGTAATTTTACTTAATTTGTGGTAAAATATATAACTGTGAAATTAAATTTTAAGACGGAGGTAATTATGGCAAAATGGGTTTATGATTTCGAAGAAGGCAGTGAACAAATGAGAAATCTACTTGGTGGCAAAGGCGCTGGACTTGCTGAAATGACGCGAATTGGTTTACCGGTGCCACCAGGATTTACAATTACCACAGAGGCATGTAAAGACTATCAAAAACGGGGCTACATAAGCGAAGAAATTAAACAGGAAACCTTAGAGCACTTAAAAAGATTAGAACAAAAAACTGGTAAAAAATTTGGTGACCCAGAGAATCCTCTTCTTGTCTCTGTTAGATCAGGCGCTCCTGTTTCCATGCCAGGAATGATGGATACAATTCTTAACCTTGGCTTAAATGACGAAGCAGTTGAAGGCTTAAAAAAATTGACACAAAATGGAAGATTTGCTTATGATAGTTATCGTAGATTTATCCAGATGTTTGGTGATGTGGTAATGGGTGTCCCTCATGAAGAATTCGAGAAAATACTTACCTATCACAAAGATAAAAATGGTTTTAAGAGCGACGTAGAACTTACTGAAGAAGTCTTAAAAGAAGTCATTGCAGACTACAAAAAACTCTACAAAGAACATACAGGTAAGGATTTTCCTCAAGATCCAATGGAACAACTCTTTCTTGCAATTGAAGCAGTGTTTAAATCTTGGAATAACCCACGCGCAATAACTTACAGAATGCTCAATAAAATTTCTGATGATTTAGGAACTGCAGTAAACATAGTTATGATGGTCTTTGGAAACATGGGAAATGACTCAGCAACTGGTGTTGCTTTTACAAGAAATCCTTCCACTGGCGAGAAAAAATTGTATGGCGAGTATCTTGTAAATGCTCAAGGTGAGGACGTTGTTGCTGGAATAAGGACTCCAAAGCAGATTGATGAACTTGCAAATGAAATGCCTGAAGCCTACAAAGAACTCTTGAGAGTTGCAGATATTCTTGAACATCATTATCGAGATATGCAGGATATGGAATTTACAATTGAACGAGGAAAACTATATATGCTTCAAACACGTTCTGGTAAGAGAACTGCTCGTGCAGCTGTAAAGATTGCAGTTGATATGGTAAAAGAAAGCCTTATTACAAAAGAAGAGGCAGTTTTAAGAGTATCAACTGATCAAATTGACCAGCTTTTACACAAGATGATAGATCCAAAAGCTGAAGTTAGAGTTATTGCAAAAGGCTTGCCAGCATCTCCTGGTGCAGCATCTGGGAAAGTTGTTTTTGATGTAAAGGAAGCGGCGTCAAGAGGAAAGGCGGGAGAACCTGTAATCCTTGTAAGACCAGAAACTACCCCAGAAGATCTTGAAGGAATGGCTCATTCTCAAGGTATTTTAACGACTCGTGGTGGAATGACTGCGCATGCTGCAGTAGTTGCTAGAGGAATGGGAATTCCGTGCATAGTAGGAGCTGAATCAATAAAACTTGATTTAGAAAATAAAACTTTTACTGTAAATGGTGTTACAGTAAAAGAGAATGATGTCATTACTATCGATGGAACTACAGGAAATGTAATTTTAGGCGAGGTTCCAATGGTTGAACCTGAACTTTCCGGTGAATTTGAAGAATTTTTAAAAATTGCCGACGAATTAAGGAAACTTGGAGTAAAAGCCAATGCTAATACACCCGATGAAGCAAGGAGAGCAAGAAGTTATGGAGCAGAAGGTATTGGGCTTTGTAGAACCGAAAGAATGTTCTTACAACCAGATAGACTTCCAATAATGCAAGATATGATAATTGCAGAGACCGCAGAAGAAAGAAGAGAACATCTAAGTAAACTTGAACCTCTTCAGAAGAAGGACTTTTACGAAATACTCAAAGAGATGGATGGTTTTCCAGTAATAATAAGATTACTCGACCCACCTCTTCATGAGTTCTTACCGCAAAAAGAAAGACTTGAAAAGGAAATCGAAGAATTGAGAAGTACAAATAGTAATCCGGAGCTCCTTCAAAAGAAAGAGCGTCAATTAAAGAGGTCAAAGGAACTTGCTGAGTTTAACCCTATGATTGGATTCAGAGGCTGTCGTGTCGGAATAATATATCCTGAAATTTATGAAATGCAAACACAAGCGATTGTAGATGCTTGCGTGCAGTTGAAAAAAGAAGGTTTTAATCCGAAACCAAAGATAATGTTACCCCTGATTGGACATGTCAACGAAATGAAAATTTTGCGTGAGAAAATTGAAAAAATTGTAAAAGATAAGCTTGCTGAAGCTGGAATGGATGTCAAAATTGAAATTGGTACTATGGTAGAAGTTCCAAGAGCAGCACTTACTGCTGATCAGATAGCGCAATATGCAGATTTCTTCTCCTATGGAACAAACGATTTGACACAAACTACCTTTGCATATAGTAGAGATGATGCAGAAGGAACATTCTTGCCATATTATCTTGATCATAAGATTTTAGAGAAAGATCCCTTCATGACTATCGATAGAGATGGTGTCGGTAAACTTGTAAGAATTGGTGTTGTCTTAGGGCGACATACAAACCCCTCGCTTGAAATTGGAGTTTGTGGAGAACATGGTGGAGATCCGGAATCAATAGAGTTTTTCCACTATGCAGGACTTGATTATGTAAGTTGCTCGCCGTTTAGAGTTCCTATTGCAAGACTCGCAGCAGCTCAGGTCGCAGTTAAAGAAAAAGGAAAATCAGTTTTTATAGATAAGTGATAAGAGAAGAATACGAAGAATTAGAAGAAAAACTGCTCTCTCCAGTTGCTTGCCTTAGTAAAAACTCACTGGGGAGAGCAGTCCCTGAAGAGAAAGATCCATATAGAACTGATTTTCAAAGAGATGTAGACAGAATAATTTATTCAAAGGCCTTTCGCCGTCTTCAATATAAAACACAAGTCTTCATTGCCCCCAAAGGAGATCATTATAGAAATAGATTAACTCATACTCTTGAAGTAATGGCTATCGCAAGATCAATATCAAGAGCACTTCGCTTGAATCCTGATTTAACAGAAGCAATTGCAGTTGGTCATGATCTAGGGCATGCTCCTTTTGGACATGCAGGCGAAGAAGTCCTGAATGAAAAAGTTAAAGAATATTTTCCTGATATGCAGTTTGTTCATACTGAGCAGAGCTTACGAGTAGTAGATTTACTTGAGAAACGTTTAAAATCTGATGGCACTGAAGTATTTGGCTTAAACTTGACCTATGAAGTTCGTGAAGGGATTGCAAAACATAGCAAAGGATTGAAAGATCTGAAAGATTTTTCTGAAGATCTTCTCCCTTCAACGCTTGAAGGGCAAGTTGTAAGACTTTCTGACAGAATTGCTTATCTTCATCATGATCTTGATGATGCAATACGAGCAAAAATTATAAAAGAAAGCGATGTTCCAAAATTAGTCAAAAAAATTTTGGGAGATAACAATAGCAAAAGACTTTCAACTATAATTTTAAATGTCATAGAAGAAAGCCGCGGTAAAGAGAAGATCGTGATTTCAAATGATGTTGAAGCTGCTATGGATGAGTGGAAAAATTTTCTTTCAGAAAAAGTGTATGTTGGATCTGAACCAAAGAAGGAGGAAGAAAAAGTAAAGATTATATTGAATTTTCTTTTTGATTATTATATGAAAAATATTGAAAAATTAAAGAATTATCTAACCTCACATCCTGTTATTCTTAAGCACAAAGATCCTGTAAGTTATCTACAACAGGATGAGCGAGAGAGGATTAGGATAATTGCGGATTATATTTCTTCAATGACTGACAGATTTGCAATAGAATTGGTCCAAAATATAATGTTTCCTAATCCAATTTCATAACTTATCTCTCTAATTACATAAAAATTTTATATCATAAGAGGAAATTGATATCAAATTTTCGTATTTATAGTTGATGAAAGACTTAAGAGAAATTATCGAAGAAATACATTCGAAAGTTGATATAGTTGATTTTATTGGTAAGTATGTAAAACTCAAAAAACAAGGCTCAAATTATGTGGGTTTATGCCCATTCCATCAGGAGAAGACCCCCTCTTTCGTAGTAAGTCCGACAAAGCAACTTTATCATTGTTTTGGATGTGGAGCAAGTGGCGATGTAGTTACATTTCTTATGAAAATTGAAAATATGTCTTTTAAAGACGCACTCAAACAACTTGCTGATATCGCACAAATTGATATTCCAACATATTTTCCAAAAGAGAATCTTGACAGAGAAATCCTTTATTCTATTAATGAAGAGACTAAAAATTATTTTGTTGAAAAATTAAAAGGAAAACCATATGAGTATCTTCTAAAACGTGGCCTAGATGATAAAAGTATAAGGTTTTATCAATTAGGATTTATAGATGATGACAATAAGGAAATATATGATTATCTTATTTCAAAAGGCTTCAAAAGAGAAGATATTTTAAAAACGGGAAATTTCAGGGTCGATAATTCTGGAAATATAGTTTCTTACTTTTATAACAGAATCATGATTCCGATCTTTGATTTAAGTGGTAAAATCATAGGTTTTAGTGGACGAAGTTTTGCCAATCAAGAACCTAAATACTTAAATTCTGTTGATTCACCATTATTCAAAAAAGGCGAGACTCTTTATCTAATGAATTTTTCAAAAGATTACATAAGAGAAAAAAATGAAGCAATTATTGTTGAAGGATATTTTGATGCGATTATTCTTTTTGAAAACGGAATAAAAAATGTAGTTTCAACGATGGGAACTGCATTCACTGAGCAACATGCAAAAGTCATAAAAAGATTTGCATCGACAATTTATTTCTTTTTTGATAGTGATCTTGGTGGCAGAAATGGAGCTGAAAGAGCGATCGATGTTTGCTATAAGTTTGATTTGAAACCCTTGATTGTTACAAGTAATAATAGTCTTGATCCTGACGAAATTATTTTAAAAGATGGAACTGACACTGTTTTAAATATGCTTAAAGATGCAAAAGATCCTGTGTTCTTTATTCTAGACTTTGAATTATCAAAAACTGATGGAAGTATTCAATCTAAAAACATAGCAATTCAAAAGACAATTGAGACAATTTCTAAAATTGAAAGTAAAACACTTGTTTTTGAATATATTAAAGAAATATCTATTAAAAGTAAAATAGATGAAAGGTTCCTAATAGATGCTTATAATAAAATTATTGGGAAAAGTAGAAATATTATAAGTAAAGATTTAATTAGTCTTGCTCCAAAATTGCAGGATAGAATTTACCGGATTCAAGAGATATTCACTCAAGCAATTTTACAGAATTCACCACTAATAAATGAAATTTTGAATGTTTGTCCCTTAACTGAATTTCGAGACCCTTTTCGAAAGATTGTAGGCAAAGCACTCGAAGATATAGAAAATAAAAATCTTCCAGACCCCTCAAGCTGGCTTGAGCTTGATCAGGAAACGTACAATAAAGCCGTTGAACTTTACATGAGAGACGAATTTCTTGTAAGGGAAGAATCAATAAGGGAACATATTGAGTCTTATAAAGACATAAAAATCTATGAATCAAAACTAAACGAGTTGTATAATGAAATCCAAAACATCGAAGGCGAAGAAAAACTACAAAAAATAAGAGAATTTAATGCTCTTATTAAACAATATAAAGGAAGGTGACATTATGCAAGAAAAAGACACTTCACTACAGCTAATTAAAAACTATTTAAAGAAACTAAAAGAGTTAAGTAAAGATGAAAAAGAAGTAGTAAGAAAACTAATTGAAAGAGGCAGAGTAACTGGATTTCTCTCTTATGAGGAGATTGCAGATGCGCTTGAGAGGATGCCACTAACAGCTGATGAAATTGATGAAATGTTTATACTTTTACAAAAACTTAAAGTTAAGTTCGGTGATAAAGAGAGACTCGAAAGAATAAAAGGAAAACTCACAAGAAAAGCAGTAGAAGAGGTTGAAATTACCGAACTTAAAAATCCAATACAGTCTTATCTTGCAACGATTGGTTCAGTAGATCTCCTCACTCCAGAAGAGGAAATGGAACTTGCCAAGAAAATTGCACATGGAACTGAAGAAGAAAAAAAGTGGGCAAAAGAAAAGCTGCTTAGGGCTAATCTAAGACTTGTTGTTAGCATTGCAAAAAGATACACAGGTCACGGACTTTCATTTCTCGACCTAATACAAGAAGGCAATCTTGGACTTATAAGAGCTGCAGAGAAATTTGACTATAGAAAAGGCTTTAGATTTTCAACTTATGCGACTTGGTGGATTAGACAGGCAATTACGAGAGCACTTGCAGATCAATCAAGACTTATAAGAGTCCCTGTGCATATGGTTGATAGTATTAATAAAATAGAGAAGGCATCCAAGGAACTGATGCAAGAGTTGGGTAGAGAACCAACTTATAAAGAGCTTGCCGAAAGAACAGGTATCTCAGAAAAAAAGATTAGCAAATATTTAAGACTTGCTCAACAACCTCTTTCACTTGAAATGCCTGTAGGAGATGAAGAGGAAAGTAGGCTTGAAAATTTCATTGAGGATAACAGACATCTTACACCAGAAGGTGAAAGTCTCAATCAGTATTACAAAGAACAAATAGAAAAAGTATTGAACAAACTAACACCCCGCGAAAGGGAAATTCTAAAATACCGAATGGGACTTGATGGAGAATATCCTCATACTCTCGAAGAAGTAGGGACAATTTTTGGTGTAACAAGAGAAAGGATTCGACAGGTTGAAGCAAAAGCAAAGCGTAAATTAGCACAATATTTGAAACAATTAGAAAAAGAGGAAGGCACTTTAGAGGAAGAAAGTGGATATGAAGATAACGAGGAATTTCAGGATTAAACTAAAAAGCCTTAGCTATTAGAGTAATAATGTTTTTAACAACTTCTTTTGCTTTTTCCATGGCTTGAATTGAAGCAAACTCATATATGCTGTGGTAGTTATGTCCGCCTGAAAAAATGTTTGGTGTGGGTATACCCATATACGTTAGTCTTGCTCCGTCTGTTCCACCTCTTATTGGCTTAGTTTTGAATTCAAGACCCGCTTTTTCAAAGGCCTTTTTAGCTATATCTAGTATTTCTGGATGCTGTTCAATAATTTCCTTCATGTTGTAGTATTGATCTTTTATTTCGATTGAAACAGTCCCTTCACCATATTTGTCGTTAAGAAAATTAGCAATATTTTCTGCAAAATATTTTCTAAATTGGAATTTTGTCTTATTGTGATCTCTTATAATCGCTTTTAAATTTAATTCCTCTACTCCACCATTGATCTCATAGAAATGATAAAAACCTTCATAGCCTTCGGTTGCTTCTGGCGTTTCAAGTGATGGAAATAGAAACATTAACTCTTGAGAAATCCTGATTGCATTCTTCATTGCTCCTTTTGCGGTTCCAGGATGCGTGTTTATTCCATGAATCTTGTATTTTAGTAAGGCCGCATTAAAGTTTTCGTATTCAAAAACTCCGTATCCTTCTCCATCTACGGTATAAGCAAAGTCAGGTTTAAAAAAAGATAGATCAATTTTATCTACACCGCGGCCTACTTCTTCATCCGGAGTAAATACAACATAAATATCTCCATGGGGGAGATTTTGTTCTTTTATTTCTTTGATTGCCTGTATTATTTCAACAATTCCTGCTTTATCATCTGCACCAAGGAGAGTTGTTCCATCTGTTACTATAAGATCATGTCCAATAAACTCTTCTAATATAGGAAATTTTTCTTTTGAAAGAATAATACCTTTCTCATGATTAAGTATAATATCTGTTCCATTATATTTTTCAATTATCTTTGGGTTAACATTTTGTCCAGATACCTCGGGTGAAGTATCAAGGTGTGCAAGAAATCCTACTTTTGGGACATCAGTTTCAATGTTCTTTGGAATTAATGTATAAACATATCCAAATTCACTAACATTTGCATCAAATCCAAGTTTATTTAGGTCTTCTTTAATGATATTTGCAAGTTCAAGTTGCTGAGAAGTACTTGGGAATGTTTCTGAATCTTCTTTTGACTGCGTATTTACTTTTACGTACCTAATAAATCTTTCTATTAATTCGTTCATATTTCACCTCTTAGAAATTATACCAAAATATATATAATATAGAAAATAAAAATGCTTATTGGAGGTTAATTATGGCACAATTTCATATTAGGTGCGAAAGTGAAGACATTTCACCCTATGCAATCCTTGTAGGAAATCCACAAAGAGCTGAAAAAATGTCAAAGCTTTTAGAAGGTGCAAAGCTTGTAAATGAATACAGGCTACTTTACGTCTATACTGGTTTTTACAAAGGAGAAAGAATTACTATAGCAACAACGGGAATGGGGGCACCATCGACTGCAATAGTACTAGAGGAGCTTATTAATCTAGGTGGTAAGGTTTTTATTCGTGTTGGATCTGCAGGAGGAATTGATCCTAAATTGGATGTTGGAGATATTGTTATTGCAACTGGAAGTGTTAGAGATGATGGAACAACACAAAATTATTTAAGACAAACCTTTCCAGCTGTAGCTAACTTCGATTTAACAAAAACACTTATCGAGGTAGGCAAAGAAATAAAACCAAATATAGCGTATGGAGTTGTAATTTCACAAGATGCCTTTTACGTGCCATATTCTGACGAAGAGATGGAAAAATTTGTAAAAGCACAAGTAAAAGCAGTAGAAATGGAAAGTGGATGTGTATTTATAGTTAGTCAGTTTAGAGGTGTTAAAGCAGGAGCACTTTTCGCTCTCGATGGAAATGTATATCTTAAAAAGATGAAACCATTTGATGCAGAAGAATTATTCAAGCGTGCTGAAGACGATGCAATAAAAATTGGACTCGAAGCAATTTATAGACTATCTAAGGAAGGACTAAAATGAGAATTTCAAATAAAGTTTTAAATGCGCTTAAAAATGGAGATCCAATTGTAGCTCTTGAAACAACGATTATTACTCATGGAATGCCTTATCCACAAAATATTGAAACAGCATTTGAGGTTGAAAACGTAGTAATAAAAAATGGTGCAGTACCTGCTACAATAGGGATACTCGACGGCGTTGTGATTGTCGGTTTGAGTCAAGATGAAATAGAGGCATTGGCAAAAAAGAAAGATATTATTAAAGTATCAACAAGAGAAATACCACTTGCAGTTGCAAAAGGATTATCTGGGGGGACAACTGTTTCTGCAACATCATTTCTTGCAGAAAAAACAAACATTAAAGTCTTTGCAACTGGTGGTATTGGTGGCGTTCACAGAGAAGTAAATGAAACTTTTGATATTTCGAGAGATCTTGAAGAACTTGCTGAGCGAGATATTATTGTTGTATCAAGCGGAGTAAAATCAATTCTTGACGTAGAAAAGACAATTGAGTATTTGGAGACAAAAGGCGTCCTCGTTTTGGGCTATAAAACTGATGAATTTCCAACATTTTATTCAAGAAAGAGCGGGATAAAGATTGATCCTACAGATGAGTTTGAAGTTTCAAAAATCTTAAGAGCAAAAAAACTATTCAATATTAAAGGATCAATTCTCGTTGCAAATCCGATACCAGAAGAATTTGAAATCGACTATAATACAATGGAAATATGGATTAATGAAGCTTTAGACGAAATGAAGAAGGTGGGTCTTAAAGGAAAAAGCGTAACTCCCTTTATATTGTCAAAGATTGTTGAACTAAGCAAAGGAAAGTCTCTTCAGGCTAATATCGCACTTATCAAGGATAATGCAAGAGTTGCCTCCTTAATATCGAAAGAAATTGCTTCACATGGACTGGACTAAAGATTATTTCGATGATATATATTTAAAATATTTTCTTCTTGCACAAAAAGAAGAAAGAACAAAAGAACAAGTAGACTTTATTGAAAAGTTTTTAGAAAAAGATTCATACATCCTTGATGCTGGATGTGGTATTGGAAGACATTCTATAGAGCTTGCTAAAAGAGGCTATAAAGTTTTAGGAATTGATACAAGCCCAATTTATATAAAGGTAGCAAATGAAACAAAAAGCCAGCTCAAACTTGAAAATGCATCATTTGATGTAATGGATATGAGAGAACTTTCTTTTGAAAATACCTTTGATGCAATAATAAATATGTGGTCTTCTTTTGGATATTTCGATGATGGCACAAATGAACATATCTTAAGGCTATTTTTTCAAGCTTTGAAAAAGAATGGTTTTCTAATTATTGACATTGAAAATAGAGATTACATACTAAAATATTTTATCCGCGAAACATTCAAAGAAAGAGAAGATGGCATTTTCATTCTTGAAAGACGAAAATTTAATCCTGTAACCTCTGTTGTTTCGACTCATCGTTACATTGTGGGACCAAATATAAGGAAAGACTATTTGAGACACATAAGGATATATTCTCTAACAGAAATGATAAATATCTTCAAACAAGTTGGTTTTAGCAAGTTAGAGTATTATGGGAATTACAACTTCGAAAAATTCCATGTAGACTCAGAAAGGATTTTAATAATTGGTTTTAAATAAATTGCCTTGTTTTTTTTGGAAATTGTAATATAATATTACTGTATTGGTAATAATTGAAAAGAGGTTAAAATGATTCTTACGACTCTTGAAGGATATGCAATAAAATCACTCATTTACATTGCAAGCAAGAAAGATAGACGTGCAACAGTTAGTGAGATTGCACAAAATAATAATGTCTCTTTCCCCTATATTTTAAGAATTTGCTCCATGTTAAGAGAACACCACATCCTTGAAAGCGAGAAGGGTAGAAGTGGTGGCTATATAATGGTCCGTGATCCAAAGGATATTAGTGTTCTTGAAATAATTCAAGCTGTAAAAAGAAATAGCATTGAGGTTAAATGTGAATTTGGTTTGAAGACTTCTAAATGCAAGCCAGCGGAGTGTATATCAATGCAATCTCTTGAATACCTCAAAAGCAGATTGGATGACTTTTTAAGTAAAATAACACTACAGGATTTGTTAGAAAGGAGTTTAAATTATGCCAATTTTACAAACACAGGTAATTGATGTACTTAAAACAACTTATGTTCCCAAACTCAAAAAATTGCTTCTGAACATTGGTAGTATTGATGGAGTTGAAGTTGTTGGGAAGAAAGTCAATATTGCACTTAGACTGAATCCACTTGATGAAGAGACACTTCAACAGCTTAAAGACATTATTTCAAAAAGACTTACACAACTCGGAGCAGAGGTTGTTGAATTTGAAATTACTTTTAAGGAGCAACCTAAGATAAAGTACATTATTGCAATTGGTTCAGGAAAGGGTGGAGTTGGAAAATCAACCGTTACCACAAATCTTGCAGTTGCACTTGCAAATCTTGGATACAAAGTTGGTATAATGGATGCAGATATTTACGGTCCAAATATACCTAAAATGTTTGGAGTAGAGCAAGAACTTCCAAAAGTAACCCAAGACAGAAAAATGATCCCAGTTGAAAAGTTTGGTGTTAAGCTCATTTCGATTGGTTTTTTGCTTGAAGATCCATCAACTCCAGTCATATGGAGGGGACCATTAGCAACTAAGGCTCTGGAACAGCTTTATGAAGATGTAGAATGGGGAGAACTGGATTTTCTTTTGATTGACTTGCCACCTGGAACAGGCGATGTAGCTTTAACAATTGCACAGACTATTCCAACTCACTATGGGATAATAGTAACAACACCCCAAAGCGTTTCTGTTTTAGATGCTTCAAAAGCACTGGTTATGTTTAAGCAAATGAACATGGAAGTTTTGGGAGTAATTGAGAATATGTCATATTTTAGATGTCCTCATTGTGGTACTAAGACCGAAATTTTTGGAGCAGGTGGTGGAAGGAAGCTCGCTGAATCTCAAGGCGTTCCATTCCTTGGAAGTGTCCCTCTTGAAGTTCAAGTACGTGAGGGTGGAGATGAAGGAATACCTTCGTTTTTTGTTGAGGGTAATAGTGAAGTAAGAGAAGCTTTTACCAAAATTTCTAACGAAATTCTAAATATCCTAAAATAATGTTTTGAGATTGATCGTATTTCTGCTATTCTATAATTAGATAATGGGAGAAGATACCGAGGTAATACGACTTAAAAATTCTAAAAACATACTAAAAATAACAGGTGTGTTAGATGAAAACTTTAGGGTATTAGAAGAAAACTTAAATGTTAAAATCACACTAAGGGAAGAAAAAATATACATAAGTGGAAAAAATGAAAACGTTCAGTTAGCTAAAAAAATACTGAAAGAAATAGAGCGACTTGCTGATAAAAGTTATCCTTTTTCTATAGAGGAGTTAATTTACTCAACAAAAATTAAAGATAGTGATTTTCTAAAAGAGCTACCCGCAAGTATCATTATTGAGGACGTTAAAGGCAGAGGTATTGTTCCAAAAACCCTAGGTCAGAAAAAGTTTATAGAAGCTGTTAATAAAAACGATATAACGTTTGTTATTGGTCCAGCTGGTACTGGAAAGACCTTCTTGTCTGTAGCTATGGCAGTGAAATATTTTTTATCAAACAAAATTTCGCGTATAATATTAACTCGACCTGTTGTTGAGGTAGGAGAAAAAATAGGTTATCTTCCAGGTGATATACAACAAAAAGTTGACCCATATTTTAGACCTATATACGATGCATTGTTTGAGTTCCTTGGTCAAGAAAAGACTCAAAGACTTATCAGTAATAAAACAATAGAAATAGCTCCCCTTGCATTCATGCGGGGAAGAACTTTAAATGACGCCTTTATCATAATGGACGAGGCTCAGAACACAACATTCTCCCAAATGAAAATGTTTCTTACAAGACTTGGTATGGGTTCAAAAATGGTTGTCACTGGTGATCTAACTCAGAGTGATTTACTGGCAAGCCAAGGAAAAAATGGATTAGAACTAGCTGTCGAGATTTTGAAGAATGTAGATGGAATTGAATTTGTTTATCTTGATGTAACCGATATTGTGAGACATAACCTTGTTCAAAAGATAATAAATGCATATGAAAAATTTGAGAATAAATCGAAAAATAAATCCTAGATTAATAGTAAATTTTTTTGCACAAGAGTTAAAACTTTTAGCTTTTATATTTGTTTTATTTCTTACCTTAAACTACATTCTTTTATTTCTGTCTTTAAAAGGTCAAATAAATATTTCTGTTAACAAACCTGCTCCTCAAGATATAATCGTACCAGCGACAATTTCGTATATAGATGAAACAAAAACTGCACAGGCTATTGAAAATGCAAAGAAATCCGTAAAACCTCTATATAAATACGATGCAAATGTTGAAATTGAAGTTCAGAACAATATAGTAAACTTTATTAATGAAATAAATTCTGTGAAAGAGGACTCAACAATAACGGTCAGCGAAAAACTTAGTTCAATAAAAGAGATATGTAATAATGATTCCGAAATTGCAAATCTTTTATTTGAAATTAAAACAGATAAGTTAAATTTCTTAAAGAATTTTATTGCAAACGAGTTAAACAATTTATATAAAAAAGGTTTAAGAGATACTGAACTCAGTGACGTAATTAAGTCAATTGAAAAAGATGCAGATTCCTTAGGTCTAAATAGTAACGATAAGCTTATTATCTCATGGCTTGTTCAAAAATTTGTAAAACCAAATTTCATATATGATGAAGATGCAACAGACAAAGCTATACAGGATGCTGTAAAAAATGTAAAACCAGTCGTAGTAGTATTGCAAGAAGGGACCAAAATTATTGAAAAAGGACAGAAAGTCACCGAAGAAGATATTAAATTACTTGAGAAAATTGGGCTATATAAGAGATTTAGTTTCTTCACTTTAAGTCTTCTGTTTTTTCTTTCTATAATTGAAGGAACTCTTGCATTTTATATAGTACATGATAAGAAAAAGAAACTTCAAAAGATTTCAGAATATTTTACTTTGCTTACTTTAGTTTTGATTGCATCATATTCTCTTGGAAGCTTCTCTATTTATACAATCCCAGCATTGCTATTTTTAATAATGGTTAATGAATTTTTTTCATTTAGGGATGTTCTTATTTCTACGCTTATTTTTTTATTGAATTTGTTAACATTCATTAGCCAACCACTTTTTGTCTTACTAGTCTTTTTGTCTATTTCAATTCCAATTGTTTATTACATCAATAAAACAAAGAAAATCTCAAGTTATTTTGTTTCAAGCATTATTGGAGGAACATTTGTTTCTTTTGTGGTATTTATTCTTAATAAAAACTTTTCGTTGCCCAACCAACTTTCTTTTAGTAACGCGTTTTATTCATTTTTAAATTTTATGTTTTCACCAATTGTTGCTATCGCAATAGTATACATATTCGAGCATATCTTTAATGAGGCTACATTTCTTAGACTTCTTGAATTAAACGATTTAAACACCCCACTCCTCAAGGAAATGTCTGTTAAAGCACCAGGTACATTTGCCCATAGTCTTTTTGTTGCAAATATTTCATCGCAAGCAGCTGATGCCATTAACGCAAATTCGCTTTTGGCAAGAGTCGGTGCATTATATCATGACATAGGGAAATTACTTTATCCTTTTTACTTCACAGAGAATCAGACAGACATAGCAAATATTCATAACACTATTTCGCCCAGCTTAAGTAAAGTAATTATTATTAATCATGTGAAGGACGGAATAGAACTTGCAAAAAGGTATAGACTCCCTGATGATATAATTCACTTCATTGAGACACATCATGGAAAAAGTGTAATTATGTATTTTTATCTTAAAGCAAAAGAAGTTGATCCAAACGTTTCTATGGACGATTTTAGATACCCAGGACCTCTCCCAGATACTAAGGAAACTGTTATAGTTTCTCTTGCAGATGCAGTTGAAGCAGCTTCAAAGAGTCTTGGCAACGAAGAAATAGATTACAGAAAAATTGAAGAACTTGTTAATAGATTGGTTGAGGACAGAATAAAACAGGGAGAATTAGCAAATGCAGAAATTACTTTTTCTGAACTTGAAAAGGTAAAAGTTTCATTTGTAAAAAGTCTACTTTCAATATATCATAAAAGAGAGAGGTATCCTGATGGAAAGTAAGGTTAGAGTGGAAATCTTAAATAAGGTTAGAAAATTTAAGGTAAATAAAACTGGTATAAAGAATGTTGTAGATTCTATTTTTAATGAATTAAATGTTAAAGAAAAGGGACAAATTAGTATTGTGCTTCTGTCTAAAAATGCCATAAGAGAAATAAATAAAAGATATAGGAAAAAAGATAAACCTACAAATGTCCTTTCATTCCAGATCGATTATGAAAAAGGAAAAAATATCTACGGAGAAATTTTAATTTCTCCTGAAGTAGCTCAAAATGAGGCAAAAAAACTCGGTAACAATTTTAATGACTATTTTATATTTTTAATTATTCATGGGGTACTTCATCTTCTTGGATATGATCATGAAAAAGATGAGGAGAGGATTGTTATGGAACAGTTAGAGGAAAAACTTCTCAAGGAAATTTTAGTTAAAATTAAAAGGCAGGTGGTTAAACTTTGTCTTCGTTAGGTTTAAGTATCATATTAATTATTGTATTACTGTTTTTCTCTGCTATATTCACTATGCTTGAATCTGCAATGTTTAATTCATCGCTATTAAGAATTCAAACAGCAGCGAAAAGGAACTTTATTTACAAACTTATATTGGAGCACAAAAAGAGGCCAGAAAATTTCATAAGTGCAGTTGTAATAGGGAATAATTTTGTAAATTTTCTAATTTCAGCGTTAATTACAAATATTGCAGTTATTTATTCAAATAAGTTCGGGTTTTCAAATGAAATTGTTATTCTGCTTGCAACTATAACTACTACTCTTATTGTGGTTATTTTTGGCGAAACTGTGCCAAAAACAATAGGAAGCACAATTCCAGAGAAGAGTTTAGGAGCAACATTTACAATTTTTCTTCCATTCTACTACATTTTAAAGCCATTCGCTTTTATTCTTTCAAAGATTTCAGAATTTATACTCTTTATTTTTGGTATAAAAGGTGGCGAAAAGCGATTTTTTGAATCTGAAGATGAAGTTATTTCAATGATTGAACTTGGGAAAAGAGAAGGCTTAATAGAACATGAGGAAGAAAAAATGATATATTCAATCTTTGAATTCGGCGATACTATAGTCAAAGAAATTATGACCCCAAGGGTTGATATAGTTGCAATTGATATCGAAAGTGATCTTGATGAGATACTTGATATTATAACAAAAAGTGGTCACTCAAGATTGCCAGTTTATGAGGAAAAAATTGATAATGTAATAGGAATCTTGTATGTAAAGGATTTACTAAAAGTCATCGCCAAAAAGGAAAAGCCTGAAATAAGGAAAATTTTACGTGCCCCATTTTTTGTACCGGAGACAAAAAGAGTTGATGAATTGTTCAAAGAGATGCAAAAGAATAAAATTCAAATTGCCCTTGTTTTCGATGAATATGGAGGCGTTTCGGGACTTGTTACCATAGAAGATATTCTTGAGGAAATCGTTGGAGAGATACAAGATGAGTTTGATATTGAAGAAAAGCCAGTTCAGAGGCTCGATGATAATGCATACCTTATTTCCGGAGCATTTAACATTGATGACTTTAACGAAATGTTTAACGTCCAGCTTTCAGGTGAAGAAGCATCTACAATAGGAGGATTACTTTTAGAACATTTTGGAAGATTGCCAAATCCAGGAGAAGAAATTATAATTGATAATGTAAAATTCATAGTAAGTAAAGTTAGAAATAGAAGAATAGTGCAAGTCAAAGTAATTTTTGTAGAAGAGAGGAAAGAAGGTGAAACAAATGAAAAAGAATGAGGTAATAGAAAAAGCAATAGAAGCAATGAACAAGGCTTATGCACCATATTCAAAGTTTAAAGTTGGTGCAGCACTTCTAACTAAAAGTGGAAAGATTTTTACAGGTTGTAATATTGAAAATTCAAGTTATGGTGCAAGTGTTTGTGCAGAAAGAGTTGCGATTTTTAAGGCAGTAAGTGAGGGCGAATATGAGTTTGAATTGCTTGTTGTTGCAACAAAAACTGATGAACCATCACCACCGTGTGGAATTTGTAGACAGGTGATTTCAGAATTCTCAAATGATCTTCCTATTATACTTGTTAACGAAAAAGGTTCTATTATTGAGACAAATATAAAAGAATTATTACCATTTCCTTTTTTAAAAGAAAAACTTGATGGGAGGTAAAAAATGAAAAAATACTTTCTTTTTGCGAACTGGAAAATGCATAAGACAATAAAGGAATCTTTAGAATATGCAGATTGTTTAAAAAATTTTAAGGATTATGCAGAAGAAGTTAAAATTGGAATATTTCCTCCATTTACAGCGTTAGAAAGTTTTGCTAAGTCTGTGAGATCTTTACCCGTAAGTGTAGGAGCGCAAAACATGTACCATGAAGAAAAAGGAGCATTTACTGGCGAGATTTCACCACTAATGCTTAATGAAATTGGAGTTAAGTATGTTCTTATTGGACACTCAGAGAGACGTCATATATTCAATGAAGATAACAGTCTAATAAACAAGAAAGTCTTGTCAGCGATGGGACATGGAATAATGCCTGTCCTTTGTGTTGGCGAAACATTAGATGAGAGAAACGAAAACAAAACAAAAGAAGTTATAAGAGAACAGATAGTTAAAGGTCTAAACGGTGTTAATACAACCAACTTTGTAATTGCATATGAGCCTGTGTGGGCAATAGGAACAGGGATAAATGCAACTCCTGAACAGGCAAAAGAAGTCCATCAATTTATAAAAGAATTACTTCACGAGAAATTCGGAGACAGTTCTTCCGAAATTTCTATTCTTTATGGTGGAAGCATAAAATCTGATAACTTCAACAGTCTTGCATCTGTTGAAGAAATTGACGGAGGACTCGTAGGTGGAGCAAGTCTTGATTGTAAAACATTTATTGAACTTTATAAAATATTGATGAATAAAAAGTTAAAATAAAAAGTGCTTGAGCATTTGATAAGAGAAATAAGGTCGTCTGAAACTTACAAAGGACAAATTGTTAAGCTATTTGAAATTGAAGGTCAAAATTATGAAGTTTTTGACTTCCCAGATGAGTTGCATAAAGACCTAAAAGAAAAATTAAAGAATAAGGGCATTTTTGGTTTATACAAGCATCAACTTGAAACATTTGATCTGCTGAACAAGGGTTTGAATTTAATTATTACTTCTTCAACTGCGTCAGGAAAAACCCTAGCTTTTAATATTCCAATAATTAATAAATTGAGCAAAGACAGAAATGCCTCTGCCTTATATCTATATCCCACTAAAGCTTTAGCACAAGACCAGTTAGAAAAACTCGTAGAATTCACACAAATTACTGCTTATACATATGATGGGGATACACCAGCCGAAGAAAGACACTATCTTAGAAAATTCGGAAGAATTATTATTTCAAATCCAGATATACTTCATGTAGGAATGCTTCCCAACCATATCTTGTGGAGTCGTTTTTTAAGTAATCTAAAGTTTGTAGTAATTGATGAAGCTCATTATTATTCAGGAGTTCTTGGCTCACATATTTCAATGGTTCTACGAAGGCTTAGAAGAATTTTATCTTACTACGGAAGCTACCCACAATTCATCTTATCTTCCGCAACTCTTGAGAATCCACTTGAGTTCGCATATAAATTAGTAGGAGAAAGATTTGAATTGGTTAAAGGTCCTATCAATTCACCATTCAAAAAACTATTCATAATTTACAATCCACCTATTGTGAATGAAGCTATGAATTTGAGAAAAAATATTATACAAGAGGCAACAAATCTGATTGAAATATTATTAAAAACTAACCAGACAGTAATTGTTTTCGTAAAATCCCGTCAAGGTGTTGAAATATTAACTAAACTTCTCCAGGAAAGGCTGGGTGAGTCTTTCCTAATTTCTTCTTACAGAGCAGGTTATTCTAAAGAACTTAGAAGATCGATTGAAAAAAAAATAAAAAGTGGAGAAATTAAATGTATTGTTGCAACAAACGCACTCGAGCTTGGAATTGATATTGGGGAGCTAGATTCAACTGTAATTGTTGGATATCCTGGCACAATTGCAAGCCTATTCCAGCAATCAGGAAGATCGGGGAGAACTCATGAGTCAACTACTTTCTTCTTGACAAGTAGTAATCCCTTAGACCAATACTTTACAAAAGATCCGGATTATCTTTTTCGTGGAAAATTTGAGAGTTTAAATATTGATTTAAATAATCCTTATATCCTAAAACCACATATCTTGTGTGCAGCTTATGAACTTCCCATCCAAATTGATGTAGACAGCGAATATTTTGGAAATACATTAAAAGAAACTATAAGCGATTTACAGAAAGAAAATTTAATTTTAAAAAAAGGTGATAAGCACTTTTTCAATGGTAGAAAATCGCCTGCACCTCAGGTGAATTTAAGAAGTTCTGGAGAAGAAAACATAAAGTTGATTGATTTAGAAAAGAACACTATCCTTGAAAGAATATCAAAAAATCGAGCACTTGAAGAAGCATTTTTGGGTGCAGTTTATCTTCACTTAGGTGAAACTTACTTGGTAAAGAAGATGGATCTTGAAAATAAAGAAATTTATCTCAAAAAAGAAATGACTGATTATTATACTGATTCTCTTGCGATAGAAACTATCTTGATAGACAATATATTAAAAGAAAAAAATGTGTTCAAGGTTAAAGCATACTTTGGTGAAGTTACAGTAGAAGAAGTTATAAGAGGATTTGTAAAAAAACAATTTTTCACAGACAGAAAAATAGAAACCCTACCCTTAGAATTACCGAAAATCGATTTCAAAACAAAAGCACTTTGGATAACGATTGACAACAATATTACAGAGAAAATAAAGAAGATTGACGATTTTTTAGGTGCAATTCATGCAGCAGAACATGCAATGGTTGGTATATTACCTCTTATTGTACAATGTAATAGAAACGATATAGGCGGTGTTTCCCACCCAATGCATCCTGATACAAATCAAACAACGATTTTCTTATACGACGGAATTGAGGGAGGAGTTGGCATAACAGAAAAGGCATTTGAAAGACTTGATGAACTTATTGAAACTGCTTTGAAAAGCATTACTTCTTGTCCCTGCAAAGATGGTTGTCCTTCTTGTATTTATTCGCCAAAGTGTGGCAATGAAAATAATCCTCTAAGTAAAAGTGGAGCCGTAATGCTATTAAGAGAGATAATATCATGATTAAAAAAATTCTTATAATTCTTATAGTTTTTATATTAATACTTCTACCTTTATTTACAATACTTCTTCTAAATCATTTAATTTTTTCCTATCTTTACGATAAATTAGATTTAAAAGACTACAACAATATCGAGAAAAAAGATTACTTAAATAAAGTTTCGCAAATTGTGTGGTACTTTTTCAATAACAAACCATTTTTAGAAATGCAGGAATTGTCCTACATAGAAAAAATTCATATGAAGGATGTTAAAACTCTGATATGTTTTGCACTTTTTGTTTTTATACTATCAATTATGGGCATTTTGATATTTAAGAAACAAGTAGATAAATTAATCATGAAGCAAGCATCTTTTATCGCTTTAGCGATTGTTGCTTTAATTCTTACTTTCAGTTTAACTAATTTTGACTCAGCGTTTATAATTTTTCATAAAATACTTTTCAGGAACAGTTTTTGGCTTTTAGATCCCTCTACTCTCCTTATAAGACTCTTTCCCGAGAGTGTTTTTATGAATCTTGCTTATGTTTGGTTTGTAAGCATAACAATCCTATCAATCCTTATAATTTTTCTTGTCTCTATGTAGATATGCATAAGCATTGTGATTGTGTATACTTTCATAGCTTATAGCTTCAACTTCATAATAAGTAATTCTATCATCTTGATTTAATAAAATTGAGACTTCTCTTACAATGTCTTCTACAAACATTGGATTCATATATGCTTTCTCAGTTATGTATTTTTCATCTGGACGTTTAAGTAAAGCATAAAGTGGTGCGCTTGCAGAATTTTCAACCATCTCGACAATTTCTTCAATCCATACAAGTTTATCCATTTTTGTTCTAACTTTTATATTTGCACGCTGATTGTGTGCTCCAAAATCCGCTATTTCCTTAGAACAAGGACACAAAAGATGAACTGGAACATTTACTTCGAGAATAAAATCGAATTTTTCGTCTTTAGAGGCTATAAATGCACATTCATAATCCATATAACTTTCTTCTTTAGTTATTGGCGCTTTTTTAAGAACGAAGTAAGGAAATTTTAAAATAATATGTGCAACTTTTGCTTTCAATTCTTGTTTAATATCATCAAGTATTCTTTCTAAATTTGAAAGCGACATATTGTTTCTATGGCGGTTAAGGACTTCTACAAATCGACTCATATGTGTACCTCTATACTCCGAAGGAAGATCTACGTAAATATCAATTAATGCAACTGTATTTTGGAAACCGTTTTGCTTATCCATAATACGTATTGGGTATCTTATTGAAGAAACACCTACTTTTTCAATAAATATATTTCTTTCATCTCTCTCGCTTTGCACATCTTTCATCTTACAACCACCCTGTTATTATCTCCTTCGTAAAGTATAATCTCAAATACAGAGCAACCGAATTCCCTAAAAGCATTATCTAAGGTATTAAAAATCCATTGTGCGACTAGCTCTGTTGTTGGATTTTCAAACATTTCGTTTAAGTATTTGTGATCAAGGATAGAAATAACCTTGTCTTGGACAATTTGTTTTAAAATAAAAAAGTCCAGAACCATCCCATCATCTTTAAGATCACCAGTGATAGTGACAACAAGGTGATAAGTGTGACCGTGCATATTTTCGCACTTACCATGATAATCAATAACTCTATGTGCTGCATCAAAAGAGAATTCCCTTGATAGAAGAAACATTTTACCTCCAAAATGGCGGAGAGGGTGGGATTTGAACCCACGGCAGGCTTTTGACCCGCACACGCTCTCCAGGCGTGCACCTTAAGCCACTCGGTCACCTCTCCAAATGCATATAAATGATATCAAATTTTGCTAAAAAAATCAAGGTTTAAATTTTAGGAATAACGCCCAAGAGAGCGTTATAGTGAGTAAAAATAGAAATGGTTTTAACATCAACCTATAAACTCTTTTAAATTCAGTTTTGAAATAATCGACACTAAGTGAAAGACAAAGATGCATTGGAGTAAATAATAGGGCAGTCCAGACACCAAAATATGCAATAAGTATGTTTGATGGAATAAGAGAATTACCAACCTTCAAAAGTGGCATAAGAAGCGGATATGCAATACCAATGGAAGCAGAAGAAATTCCCGCAAGAAAGCCGATTGAGAATGGAAGAATAAACAGAATCAAATATGTAGGAGTTTTAAGTGATTGAAGTTCAATAAATATACTTTGAGCAAAATTTGTTGATGTTACAATCTCTCTGAGAAAGAAAATCGCATATATAAGGAACGTGTACTCTAAAATTTTCTTATACTTGAAAGACAGCTTTAGTGTTTTGAATGGCACTTTTCTCAAAATTATTAGATATACTAAACCAAATAACATTGAAACAAAACTAGGATATTTTTTAAAAATCATGAGAAATGCAAAAATCAAAATAATGGGAGATAAATTTTTCAGAATGTCAAACGCAGTATATAAATCTGTCCGATTTTTTTGTTTTTTTCCATTTTTAATAAAAGGAACTATGAAGATAATTCCCGAAAAAAACATTCCTACGGAAATAGGCCACTGAATAGAAATAATTTTGAAAATTGTTGTTCCAAGAATAGAAACACCTAATAGAAACTCTGGATAAAGAGGTGAAATAGGTTCCCAAACATGTCTAAACCAAAAGTTTAATAATGCTTTCTCATCTGAATTAATTTCTACATCCATTGCCCCTTCATCAACCATTGGAGCAGAAACGAGTGCACCTCCTGGCATTGGTAGCAACCCAACCACAAGAGAAAAGATAGGAAGGAAGGCTTTAGGTGAAAGTATTTTTTTGAAGTCTTCTGTGATATCTGAAAGAAGTCCTGAAGTTTTCAAAAGCTCACCAAGATAAGTCACTATAATTATTACAAGTATCATATTGATAGTATCTAAGTGAGATAATGTTTGTAGCATCAACTGAAAGATTCTAATTATATTCAAATCTTTGAAAAAAGATGTTATGATTGCAATAAGAAAAATTGAAACAGCAATACTGAATCTCAATTGAACAAAAATTCCTACCAAGGCTAGGGCAATTATAAGAAAAAGCAAATCTTTCATACTTAACGATTATATCAATTTTTGACTCTTTTTGAAATAAATGTATAATTTATTTATGAATTTTGATAAAAACTTTTTTGAACAGATTAAAAAAATCGAAGACTATTTCGTCAAAAAAGATATTGAAAAAAGCCAAATAATGAATACCTTATGTAAAGAAGTATTTAATATTGACCCTTCTTTTTTCGATACAATTTCGTCTCCTCCCGAACATAATTACGCAAAATTTGAAGAAAAATTTTCAGTAAGTAACTTTGTCGAGAACTTTGTTAAGGATTATTCAATACTTGCTTCCGATGGATCAAGAATTACAATAGAAGAAAGACTGCCCTTTCCGTTTTATGTAATAAACGTTGCTTCAGTTTTTGAAAAAATTGGCAAATCTCCAGTGCATGAAGTAAAAAATAAAGCAGAAATTTTTTTCAATGAAAATGATATATACGATCTAAATGGTGAATTATTGTCGGAACAAGATATAAATCTTAAAATGCTTTTGAAAGAAGCTGAATTTCTCTCTGAAAACATAAGCAAATATAATCCTGACATTACTCTTTTTGATGGCTCACTAATTCTCTGGGGATTAAAAAGAACTCAAAAAATCAATGCACAAACTGCAATAAAAATTTTTGAAAGCCCAATTACTACCTCAGTCAACCTAAAAAAGCCAATAGCAGGCTATATAAGTGGAACAAGGTCCAAAGAAGTTATTAAGTCATTAATACTATATCTTAAAGGAAAGGGTATAAGTCTTGACTATCGATTGTTACTAAATTTGAATGATTCTGATCTAATTAACTATATCTTGAAAAAAAACCAAAGAACATCTGTGTTTTCATCAACAGAAAAACTACTCTCTTATTACATGAATAAAATCTATTTTTACTTCATAAAAACTGAGTACGAAGTAATAAGAGTTGAAATTCCGGACTTTGTTTATGAGAATAAAAATCTTTTTGATAAACTAAATAAGATTCTTTTTACTGAAATTAATAGAGGAAAAGGTTATCCTCTTATTCTTAAACTAGCGCACTTTGAGGCAGTTATAGGTGACCAAGAAAAGCAATTTATTGAAAATTCAATAAGATCAAAACTTGGAGAATTTACAAATTATTCAGAGAAATTTTTTTCAAAGATTTCAAGAAAGATTTAGTTATTATTTATAACTGATTCAATCTCTTTTTTAAGCACATCATATATTTCATTTCCATCTAATATCCTAACTATTTTTCCTTTTTTAAATAAAACACCCGAATTTTTTCCGCAGGCAACTCCAACATCTGCATCTTTTGCCTCCCCGGGTCCATTAACAACGCACCCCATAACTGCAACTTTAATACTTTTATTAACTTTTGCAAAATCAACATTTAATTTATTCACTATTTTTTCAATATCAACTTCGGCCCTGCCACATGTAGGACAAGAAATTATTTCAAGTCCATGTTTTCTTAGACCGAGAGCCTTCAAAATATTGTATCCTGCAATAACTTCTTCAACAGGATCGCCAGTAATTGAAACTCTTAAAGTATCTCCGATACCCTCATTTAAGAGTATTCCTAGCCCTATACCACTTTTTATAAGCGAATCTCTTAAAGGTCCCGCTTCTGTTATTCCTATATGAATCGGATACTCAAAGATTTCACTTAGCATTTTGTTTACTTTAATAGTAAGAAGTACATCTGAGGTCTTTGCAGAAATAACTATATTTTCAAAACCTACCGAATTGAGTATTTGTACTTCTTTTTTTACGCTTTCAACCAAAGCTTCTTCTAAATTTTTTGGTTTTTCTTTAAAAGAGCCGAGATTAGCTCCTACTCTTATTGGAATTCCTCTTTCTTTGCAGAGTAATGCTATTTTTTTGATCCATTCTTTATCGTTAATGTTTGAAGGGTTCAATCTTATTTTATCTGCACCATTCAATATTGCTTCGATTGCAATTCGGGGATCAAAATGTACATCAGCGACAAGAGGGATATGAATTGACTTTTTTATATCTTTAATTTTAGAGGCTGCCTCAAGATCTCTAACAGCAACACGTATAATTTCGCAGCCATAATCCTCAAGCATTAGAATTTGATTAACAGTCGACTCAACATCTCTTGTGTCAGTTTTTGTCATTGACTGAACACGTATTGGATTATTGCCTCCAATTACAAAATCGCCAATGCGAATTTCTTTTTTTATCTTTCTCATTTGCCAATTAACTTCATTATATCATTTATACTTACAATAAACATCAAAAACAGCATGAATATCAGTGCAATACTTTGTATCTTTGCTGTAAGTTCTTTTGAAACTTTTCTACGAGTAATGCCTTCAACTAGGATTATTACAAGCCAACTTCCATCAAGTGGAGGTATTGGTAGCAAATTGGTGAATGCAAGAGCAATACTTATATAGGCAACAAAGAAAAGAAGATTTAAAAACCCAGCGCTTGCCGCTTCTCCTGTCATTGCAATAATTCCGATAGGTCCAGTTACAGATGAAACACCTACTCTTGTAAAGAGTTCCGGAAGAAAAGTAAACATTTGAAATAGGGTTGAAAAAGTCAATTTTACACCCTCAATGAATGATTGACCTAACGGATATATTTCCCACTTGGGAGAAATTCCTATCATCCATTTACCACGTACAGAATCATACTGTGGCACTACTTTAACATGAACTATTTCGGTTCCTCTTTCAACTTCAATCATAGCTGGATTTCCTTTATTGCTTTGTATAGCACTAACTAATTCATTCCATGTTTTTATGTCTATATTATTTACTCTAAGTATAGTATCGCCACTTTTCAACCCTGCAATTTCGGCAGGACTACCAGTAACTACTGTTGAAATTGTAGTAGTCGGTAAACCAAACACACTAATTACAATACCAAAAATAAGAATTGCGACAACTAAATTCATAAGAGGTCCAGCAAGAATTGTAAAGAACTTTGCAATGAATCCCTTATTATAAAAGCCTTCAGGGTCATCATAATTATCTTCCATCCCTTTTATTTTTACATAACCTAAAATAGGAAAAAGACCAATTTTAAAATTCATGCCATTTGGGCCTTTAGACTTTCGCTCATAAATTGAAGGACCAAAACCTATTGCAAATTCTTCCACAGGAATTTTTGAAATTCTCGCCACTATAAAATGCCCAAATTCATGTGCAAGCGCAAGAAAACTTATTACTAAAACTCCATAGATTGCATAGATAATTCCGCTCATATTTTTCTCCTCACAAATTCAATTACTTTGTTTTTTATCTCATTATAAACAAACTTGGCTTCCTCCAATGAGCCAATCTTTTGGTATTCAACTTTGCTAAGAAATTCTATAAACAGTCTCTCAATATCAAGGAATTTAATTTCGCCATTTATGAATTTCTCAACCAAAACTTCGTCAATTGCAACAATAGAAGGTAAATATGTTCCTCCAAGCATTGCATAGTTTAATATCACGTCAAAAAGTGGAAAAGTTTCTCTATCGATTTCATAGAATGTAAGTTTTCCCAATGATGCTAAATCAAGCCTTTGCAAGTTAAATTCCACTCTTTGAGGATATGTTAATGCATACTGAATAGGCAATAACATATCTGGCTTACTTAAAAGCCCTTTAATTTCACCATCAACAAATTCTACCATTGCGTGGATCACGCTTTCTCGCTGGACTAGGGCCTCGATTATTGAATACGGAACATTAAATAAAAAATGAGTCTCAATTATTTCAAACGCTTTATTTACAAGGTTTGCTGAATCTACTGTAATTTTTTTTCCCATTTGCCAATTTGGATGCTTAAGAACATCATCCAAATTAACTCTTTGAAGAGTTTCTCTTTTATAGCCAAAAAAAGGACCTCCTGATGCAGTAATAATAATTTTTTCTATTGATTCCTTCTCTTCACCTTTTAGAATTTGGAAAACTGCTGAAGCTTCTGAGTCAATCGGAATTACATTGTCACCATATTCTCTGTTCTCAAAAAGTATTTCACCAAATGAAATTATACTCTCTTTATTTGCTATCCCTATTCTGATTCCATTATCAATGCAAACCTTAATAGACTGTGCAGAAGAAATGCCAGAGGCAAGAAAAAGCACAAGATCAGGTTTTACTTCTAGTAGACATTCATGAACATTCTCAAGAGCGCAAACTTTAGTATTAGCGGATTCAAAATTATGGATGAACTGTCCATCTAATGCGATGAAGGATGGCTTTGCAATTTCTACTTGCTTATTTATTCCCTCCAAATTCTTAAAAGCAGTAAGACCGACAATTTTAAATCCAAGTTTTAAAGCTAAATCAAAAGACTTTCTACCTAAGGTACCAGTAGAACCGAATATAACAATTCTTTTAGACACCACCAAACCTTCTCTCTCTTTTACTAAAGTCTTCAAGTATTTTAAAAAATTCTTCTTTTGTAAAATCAGGCCAAAGTGTTTTTGTGAAGTATAGTTCAGTATATGCTATTTGGAAAAGAAGAAAATTACTTATTCTCATTTCACCACTCGTTCTTATTAATAAATCAGGATCAGGTAGATTAAAAGTGTAAAGGTATTTCAAAAAATTTGTCTCATTAATATCTTCTCCACTTTTACAAATTTTCTTACATGCTTCAACTATCTCATGTCTTCCGCCGTAGTTAATTGCTATTGTCAAGACCAATTTCGAACCTGATTCAGTTTCTTTAATTGCATATTCCATTGTTTTCCTTAATGGCATAGGAAGTGGAGAAAAATCGCCAATGAAATTTAGTTTTATAGAGTTTTCTTTTAATTCAGGTATATAGTTCTGAATTGCATCAACAAATAGATTAAGCAAAAAAGAAACCTCTTCAGTACTCCTTTTCCAATTTTCGGTAGAAAAAGCATATAAAGTTAAATACTTAACACCTACTTCTACTGATGCCTCAACTATTTCTTTTACTACCTTTACGCCTGCTCTGTGTCCTTCTATTCTTTTTAAACCTTTTTCAACAGCCCACCTTCCGTTCCCATCCATGATTATTGCAACATGTTTGGGAACGGAAGAGATTTTATCCATTAAACCTCCAATATTTCTTTTTCTTTCTTTTCGAGTCTTTCATCAATTATATCAATATATTTTTCGGTAAGTTGTTGTACCTTTTCTTGGAGTCTAAATTTATCATCCTCTGAAATTTCTTTATTCTTTTCCATAGTTTTTACTTTTTCAATTTCATCACGTCTAATTGCTCTTATTTCCTCACGAAATTCTTCTGCAAGTTTTTTGACTTGCACTACAAATTTCTGCCTTTCTTCTTCTGTAAGCTTAGGAAAAGGAAGGGTAATTGTTGTCCCGTCACTCTGAGGAGTTACTCCCAAATTTGCCTTAAGTATAGCTCGTTCAATTTCCTTTAAAAGTGATTTATCCCATGGTTCAATAACCAAGAGTCTTGGTTTAGGTGCAACAACTGTTGCAACCTGTTTTAACGGCATCAAAGTCCCATAAGCCTCAACTTTTACAGGATCAAGAATTTCTGGAGTAACACGTGTTGCCATAATTTTTGCAAACTCGCGTTCCATTACTTCTATTGCCTTTTTCATTTTTTCTTCTGCTTCGCTCAAGATTTTCTTCTCTAATTCTGCATTCATTCTCTATCCCTCCTTTATTACAGTTCCTACTTTTCCTTCAATTACCGCTTTTACCAGTGTATCTTTACCTTTTATACTAAAAATAACTATCGGCAGTTTAAAATCCCTGCACAGAGATACAGCAGTTGCGTCCATTACTTTTAGATTCTTTAAAAGAAATTCGGTGTAAGTTATTGTTTCGTATTTTACAGCGTTCATATTTTTTATTGGATCATCTGAGTAAACCGCATCTACTTTAGTTGCTTTGAAAATTGCATCTGCTTTTAATTCAAGAGCTCGAAGTGCTGCAGTGGTATCCGTGCTAAAAAAGGGGAGTCCTGTACCTCCCCCAAAAATAATTACTCTTCTTTTGGAAAAGTGAGAAAGCGCTTTTGCAAGAATATAAGGTTCTGCAACTTCTGGTATAGTAAAGCTCGACATCACCCTTGCATCAAGTTCTCTTTGCAATAATGCATTTTGAAGAGCAAGTGCATTAATAATTGTTGCAAGCATTCCCATATAATCGCCAGTTGCTCGATCTATTCCTAATTTTTCAGCCTCAGCACCCCTTAGAATATTTCCGCCACCAATTACAATACCTATTTCTATTCCTTGATTATGTAAGTACGCAACTTGTTCGGCAAGTTCTTCCAATGTGTTTTTACTAATACCTACGCCATCTACATCTGCCAAAGCCTCGCCACTCAATTTTAGAATAATTCTTCTATACTGTGGCAAATTTATTCACCTACCTTGAAACGAGCAAACCTTCTTACAGTTATATTTTCACCAAACTTTGAAATATGTTCTTTAATTAATTGTTCAATTGTTAGATTTTCGTCTCTTAGATATGGCTGCTCAAGCAGGCAACGTTCCTTATAAAAAGTCTCAATTTTTCCCTCTATGATTCTTTCTATAACATTTGCAGGTTTTCCTTCTTCCTCTAGCTGCTTTCTATAAATTTCCTTTTCCTTTTCAATTACTTCGGCAGGTACGTCTTCACGAGAAATATAATCAGGTGAAGAGGCTGCAATTTGAAGAGCTATTTCATCTGCTAATTTTTTAAATTCGTCAGTTCTTGCAACAAAGTCCGTTTCACAATTTACTTCAACTAATACTCCAAGCTGACTTCCAGGGTGTATATATGCAGCAACGACGCCTTCGTTTGTTACACGGCCGGCTTTCTTAACTGCTTTTGCAATTCCCTTTTCTCTTAAAATATCTATTGCCTTCTCAATATCGCCATTTGCTTCTTCTAAAGCTTTTTTACAGTCTGAAATACCTGCGCCTGTTCTTGCACGTAATTCTTTAATTAAATCTAAACCCATATAAAATCACCTCTTTTCTATTATTTTTTGTAATCTTCATATTCTTCAAAATCAAACTCCTTAGTAAGGAGTTCTTCTTCAGTAACTTCCTCTTGTGTTTCTTCTCTTTCAATTTTTCCTTCTCTTCCCTCAATAACTGCATTTGCAATTATCGAAGTGATAAGCCTAAGAGAGCGAATAGCATCGTCATTTCCAGGAATAGGATAATCTATTTCCTCAGGATTGGAGTTTGTATCACATATACCGATAATTGGAATTTTGATTTTTCTTGCTTCTAATATTGCACTTCTCTCTTTATGAGTATCGGTTACAAAAATAGCCCATGGCAATGTAACCATGTCCTTTAAACCGGCGTAAAGCTTTCTCAGTTTCGCTAGCTCTCTTTCAAGTTTTACTCTTTCCTTCACAGAAATGGTGTCAAAATAGCCCTCTGTCTCGAGTTTTTCAAGTTCTTTTAATCTATTAATACTTTTTCTTACAGTTTGAAAATTGGTTAAAAGTCCTCCTACCCAACGTTCATTGACATAAGGCATTCCACACCTTTCTGCTTCTTCTTTAACAATGTCCTGAGCGGCCTTTTTTGTTCCAACAAAAATGATTTTTCCACCCTGTCTTGTAATGTCTACTACAAATTTATAGGCTTCTTCGATTTTTTTTACGGTAAGCCTAAGGTCAAAAATATGGATCCCATTTCTTTCTGTAAAAATATATTCTTTCATTCTGGGATCCCATCTCTTAGTTTGATGTCCAAAATGGACACCTGCTTCCAGTAGTTCCTTCATTGATACTACACTCATAATTTAACCTCCTAATATAGTTTTTCCTCCCATCCTTCATCTTCTCGGAGGCAGAAGAATTGCTGCACTTTCCGAAAATCCGGATGGTGTGTAATTGTATCATTATATTTTAAGGATTTAATGAAAAAAATCAAGTTTTATTTAAGCTGAAATCATTATAATCAGTTATATTTACTATAGTAAATCGACTTATAATCCCAAAATAAAATCATAAAATTGCTACAAACGAATAAATAACCTTCATTAAATGAGAATTGAATGATGTTTTTTATATTTAAGCAATATTGCACTATTGCTTAAATATAAAAAATGCAAAAAACATATTTTAAAAATGTATTATTATTATAAACAAATATTCTTTGCTAAAATTGTGTTTCTTTTTTGTCCATATATACCCAATCATTATATAATAGGATAAGCGCAATACCCTCCTAAAATCATTAGCAAAATCAAATATATTTCGAATTACAAAGTTTCCTTTTTTATCAGCATAGCCATGTTTTCCATTAAGCAAAACAGCTGTAATATCTTCGCTGAATAATTTGTAGTGTCATAGTGTGGAGAAATTTCTATATTACCGTTTGCATTAATATAACTCCAATTTCCGTTAACAATAACTGCAGCAAGCCCACTACTAATTTTGTTCTCTGAATTAAATACTCTTCCAAATTATTTTTCGCATTTAGTCTTTATAAACGTCCAACTGTTTTCTGTTTGAACATTGGCAATTCCGTCAAAAAATGGGTTTGCCCCACTTAAAGTTAGTAGGAATTAATAAGTTTCCAGTTTTATTTATAAATCCATATCAAGTATCTGGGTATTTGCCGAATTCCACAACAGCATAACCATCTTTAAAAGGTTGAGCATCGTCAAAAATTTTATCAAAAGCATTTCTTTCCGCGCTTTTCAATGAAAACCCAACTTTCACTCCAACTAACCAGAGCTAAACCTTGTTAATGAATAAACGAATTAAATTGCATAGGGATAATCAAGTTTCCCACTTTATCAAAAATCTCCATTATAGATCTTATCAACTGCTGCAAGTCCTTCTGAAAAAGGTAAGACATTGTCGTAAGATGCTTGTAGTACTACGTTCTTATTTTTGTTACAAAGCCCCAAAGTTCATTTTTTCAAATTGGAATGATTTTTGCTGTAATCGTTGATTGTTCCTTTTGCTCATTTGCACTTTGCCCCAATTCTCTTCCCCTTATTATTAGTTTTTGTTTCCTTATTTGCACTTGAGAAAGAATTGTAATCAACAAAAACAAAAACTAAAATAATAGTTAATGTTCTTAGTAACGCAGAAAAAGTGTAATTACTCTTAGATTTTTTTGAAAACAGAAGAATGAAATAATTTTCAGAAAACTCCAATAAAAAAATTTAAAATCTCACAAATCATCTCACAACTCCTCAATAAAATTATAAACTGGTTGTAAATTTGTCAAGTACTATTTTATAAAATGTTGAAATGTCGAAAGAAAAATACTAAAAATATAATAAGATGAAATTCCTCAAAGTATTTTTTAAATCGATCGGTTTTTATTTATAAAGCTTTCCCAAGTTTAGAACTGTTGCAACATGCATTTTTACACCTGTGGGAAGAATGTCCTCGTCAATATCAAATTTTGGAGAATGATTTGGAAAAATTATTCCCTTCTCTTCATTCAATGCACCAAGCCAGTAAAAAGCACCCGATCTCTCTCTTAGAAAATAAGCCATATCTTCGCCACCCATAGATACTGGAGCCTCAAAAATTTTATCATAGCCTACAACTTCTCTTGCAATATCTCTAATAAAATCCACTGCAATTTTATGGTTAATCAATGGAGGATATCCAAAATTGTATTCTAAGGTTGCATTTCCTCTGAATGCTTGAGCTATTTGAGACGAGTTTTGTTCTATTCTATCTTTGATAAATTTAGATACTTCATCTTTTAAAGTTCTGACAGTTCCTTCAAGTTCTGCTGTTTCTGGAATAACGTTAAAAACGTCACCAGAAGAAATTTTCCCAAAAGACAATACTGCAGGCTCAAGAGGATCAATTTCCCTCGAAATGATAGCTTGGAGAGCAATTACAATATGAGAAGCAATTAGGATTGGATCAACTGCTTTATGAGGGTATGCTCCATGTCCACCTGATCCCTTTATTTTGATTTTGAAACTATCAGCCTCAGCCATCATTACGCCCTCTCTAATATGTATTGTGTTTGCTTTATAGAAACCTGCAACATGCAATCCAAAAACAAAATCTACATGAGGATTTTCAAGTATTCCTTCTTCAATCATTCCAATTGCTCCACCAGGATCTCTTTCTTCAGATGGTTGAAAAACAAATTTCACGTTAAAATTCACATCTTCTTTCATTTGAGTTAAAACCTTAGATGCTACAAGAAGCATTGCAGTATGCGCATCATGTCCACATGCATGCATTTTTCCATCTTTTCTTGATTTATATGGCACTTCATTTTCTTCTTGAATTGGCAATGCATCCATATCAGCTCTCAAAAGAACTGTTCCCTTTGCATTGTTAACTTTTAACTCAGCGACAACTCCTGTCTTATTTATACCTTTTTTGACTTCAAGTCCGAGTTTAGAAAGGTAATTGTAAACAAGATCAGAAGTTCTATATTCTTCAAATGCCGTTTCAGGATACATATGGATTTCTCTTCTTAAAGATATTACTTCCTCCTTGAATTCATCAATTATCTTCAAATTTTCCATTTTCTTCTCCTTCCTGCATTAAATTGTAGTATCGCAGTTTATTAAATAAAGACTTTCGTGAAATACCCAAAATTTGCGCTGCCTTTGTCTTATTGCCTTGAGCTTTTTCAAGAGCCTTAATAATAGCCTCTTTTTCAATCTTTTCTATCAGTTTTGGTAAGTTTAAGTTTTCTTCTTCAACTTCTGTTTTGTTGTATTCTTCACTCTTTATTTTATTTTGCAATGTCTGAGGTAAATCTTCTAATAAAATTAAAGGGGCAGAAGTTACTATAACTCCCCTTGCAATTGCGTTTTCTAGCTCTCTTACATTACCTGGCCAATTGTAATCCATGAAAAGTTCAAGGACTTCTTTTGAAACTCCTCTAACATTTTTCTTATATTTTTCAGAATACTTACTAACAAAATAATTAACAAGTAATGGAATATCTTCTTTTCTTTCTCTAAGAGGAGGAAGCCAAATTGTGACAACATTCAATCTATAAAATAAATCTTCTCTAAATTCTCCAGATTCAACTAATTTCTCAAGATTCCTGTTTGTTGCAGCAAGAACTCTTGCAGTAGTTATAATCGTCTCATTACCACCGACACGGTTGAAAGTCTTTTCTTGGAGAACCCGAAGAAGCTTTGCTTGGAGATTCAAACTCATGTCTCCTATTTCATCCAAGAAAATTGTACCTTCGTTAGCTTGCTCAAATTTACCGATTCTTTTTGTATATGCATCTGTGAAAGCACCTTTTTCATGACCGAATAATTCTGATTCAAGGAGACTTTCAGGAATCGCTGCGCAATTAACTACGACAAACGGCTTGTTCTTCCTTGTGCTGTGATGGTGAATTGCTTTTGCCACAAGTTCTTTTCCGGTACCACTCTCACCTCTTATTAAGACGGTTGCATCAGATTCCGCTACCTTTCCTATTTCTTTAAAAACTTCCTGCATTTTAGGTGAGTTTCCAATAATTTCATCTGCTTCATATCGATTTTCTCCTTTTTCAAAACTTGGAGCATTTTCTGTGAGCTCTTTAAGTTCAATTGCTTTTTTAACTTTTATTTTTAATTCTTCAATATCGAAAGGTTTTGTAAGATAGTCGTATGCTCCTTTTTTCATTGCTTTAATGGCAAGATCAGAGCTTCCATAAGCAGTCAAAAAAATAACCGGCAGGTTATTCCTAATTTCTCTTATCTTGAGAAAGGCTTCCATCCCATCCAAAATTGGCATACGAACATCTAATAAGACGCAATCAAAATCATTCTTTTTAACTTGTTCAATAGCATCCTTCCCGTTATTAACTTCGACAACCTCATAACTTTCATCCTTTAAGGTCTCACTTAAAAGCATTCTTATATTTTCTTCGTCATCAGCGACAAGAATTTTGTATTTTTTGATCTTCACTTTAGATCCCTCTTTGGCAATATGATTGTAAATTTTGTTCCTAAACCTACTTTACTTTCTACAAGAATCTTCCCGTTATGCTCTTCAACAATTCGATGAACTATTGCAAGACCTAAACCTGTACCATGTTCTTTAGTTGTATAGAACGGAACAAAAATATTTTTAATGGTATCTTCGTCCATTCCTGAACCATTATCTTGAACAGTTATTCTTATGCTTCTTCCTTCATCAATACACTCTATTTCAATCAAACCATCTTCTTTGTCAATCGCTTGAACTGCATTAATAACGAGGTTTAGGAAAAGTTCTTCAAGTTTTCTTTCGTCCGCAACTATTGTTAGATCTTGGCATTTTAACTCAAATTTAATTTTCTTTTTAGAATCGTATTGTTTTGCAAGCTCTAAAATATGGTTGAAGAAAGGCTTTAAATTGAATTTTACAAGTGATAATGGAGAGGGTCTTCCATATTTTAAAAGATCATCAACGATTCGTCCAAGTCTTTCAGTCTCAGTGAGAATTGGACGAACAAATCTTTCTTCGTCTTTGCCCTGAAGTTTTTGTGAAAGAATTGTTGCAAAGCCTTTTATAGAAGTTAATGGATTCCTTACTTCATGTACAATACCAGCTGTAAACAAACCAAGTGATTTTAATGCCTCTGCTTTTTGCATTTCTTCAAGATTTCTCTTAAGATTTTCAGCCATACTGTTTATTGAAGCTGCAATATCGCCAATTTCTCCCCCATAATTAGGAAATCTAAAATCAAGGTTTCTTTCGAGATTTTTAAGGCCTTTACGAATTTGAAGTATGCGAAGACTAAAGAAAGAGGTAATAATAAGAACAATTATCATTGTAATTAGAGCAAGGTAGAATATTATACGATTAATTGAATAAATAATATTTCTTATGTTATCCTTTACATTAGATTGAGGAACTGCAGAAAAAATATACCCACCACCATATTTCTCTGGTATTGCAACCATTACAACGACCTTTTTAATTAGATTTCCTTTTGATGAATGAACACTTATTGGATTATTGAAAATGGGAATATAATAACCTACTTCGACATCAGAATACGCTGATGATATCATTGAAAAATAATTCTCAAAAGCTGGCTTCAAGAAAACATTAATATATAAGTTGCGTTCTTTTGCGGTAATATTATCGTATCCTCTTAGAAGTGATTCTGCAGTATACATCTTTTCGAAGCGTTCCTCAATCTGCCTACTTATAATAGTGAGTCTCTTGGTCTCGCTTTCAATTTCATTTTGCTCAAGATACTGCGAAATACTCGAAGAAATCGTAAAAAAGGTAAATATTATAAAGACAACAAGAACAAAGATTAACTGAAATCGGATAGATGTAAATATCCTTTTCATTACACAGACACTTCCTCAATAATGTCGTATAACTTATAGTTGATCTCTTTAAATTTTTTTACTGCATCTTCAATGGGAATATGTACGATATGGTTATCTTTTATCCCAACTACAAACCCAGGAGTTCCTTTTATTAGCAATTCAACGGCCTCTGCGCCGAACATCGTTGCTATTATTCTATCAAACCTTGTTGGTGCACCTCCTCTTTGAATATAACCAAGAACAGAATACTTCACATCAAGATCAGGAAGTCTTCCCTTTATTTCAGATTGGAGATCCTGCGCATGGATTGCACCTTCAGCAGTTATTATCATATGATGTTTCTTCTTCTTTTTAAGGCCAGCTTTTATATTCTCAATAATTTTATCAATATCAAATTTTCTTTCAGGAATAAGGACAATATCTGCACCACTTGCAAGACCTGCTTCAAGCGCAATAAAACCTCTATCCCTACCCATTACTTCTACAATAAAAGTTCTTGAATGGGATGTAGCAGTATCCCTAATTTTGTCGATTGCTTCAATTGCGGTATTTACGGCAGTATCAAAACCAATGGTATAATCTGTTCCCCATAGATCGTTATCGATTGTTGATGCAACTCCAACTACGGGAAAACCTTTTTTAAAGAGAGCAAGACTTCCCGACTGTGAACCATTACCACCAATTACGATAAGACCTTCAATTCCTTCCTCCTTCATATTCTTGATCGCAAGCTCCTGAATTTTATCTTCCTTAAATTCTTCTGTTCTTGAAGATAAAAGAAAAGTTCCTCCCTCTTCAAGGAGTCCACTCACATCGCGAGGAAGGAGATTCTTAAAACTTTTTTGGGTTAAACCTCTGTATCCTTCAAATACACCAATTACTTCAATCTTCCTTGAAAAACCAACTCGAACAACACTTCTTATTGCTGCATTCATACCGGGGGCATCGCCCCCGGAGGTAAGAACGGCTATTCTTTTCATTTTTCAAAGACTTTCATAAAATTAAGCCATTCTTCGTCTACAAGTTTTGGCTTGCCAGCTGCATCTTCAAGCGGAACAGATATCACTTTATTACCAGAAACTGCGGCCATCTTTCCGAAATCACCCTCATGTACCATCTCAACTGCTTTTACTCCAACTCTTGTTGCAAGAATACGGTCAAAGACTGTTGGAGGACCACCTCTTTGTATATGTCCGATAATTGCGCTGCGAGTAGAAATACCGAGTTTCTTGGATATTAAATCAGCAACATATTCATGAACGCCCCTCTTCTGAAGTAATTCATGACCAAATTCATCAACTTCGGTTATAGTTTCGGTAGGAACTTCAATTCCTTCAGACACAACTACAAGCGCATATCCCTTTTCTTCATACTTCTTCTTAAGATGCTCACACATCTTATCGTAGTCAGGTTTCTCTTCAGGGATTAAGATCCAGTCTGCTGCACCAGCAATACCTGTGTAAAGTGCAACCCAACCTGCTTCTCTTCCCATCACTTCAAGAACTATAATACGCTTATGGGATTTGGCAGTATCTCTCAGCCTATTAAGAGCATCCACTGCAACTTCTACCGAGGTGAAAAATCCAAAAGTATAGTCAGTTTGTGACAAATCATTATCCATTGTTTTCGGGACACCAACTACCTTTACACCAAGTTTATGGAGTTTAAGCGCAACTGATAATGTATCGTCTCCTCCAATTGCTATGAGTGCATCTATATTATTTTTCTGTAATGTTTCAATAACCTTTTCGGGCCCTTTTTCTTCCTTAAAAGGATTTGTCCTCGAAGTAAAAAGAATTGTGCCCCCATAATTTATGATTTCTTCAACATCTTTGATGGATAAAGGTCTTTTTTTGTCCTCAATAAGCCCTTTCCAGCCTTCTTCGAATCCAATAACTTCATCGCCAAAGTCAGCGGCTCTATAAACTACACCTCTTATTGCTGGGTTCAATCCAGGACAATCACCACCACCAGTCAAAACTCCAATTCTCATAGCTATCAACCTCCTTCTAAAATTTCTAGTAATTTTTTAAGCAAAAACTCTGCTACATTCTCCCTTATTATAATACGATCACCTTGAAATTTGTTTTCAAAGACAAAGTTTTTGTTGTTTACTGAAATTCCCACATAAGAAAGTCCAACAGGTTTTCCTTCAATAGGATCTGGTCCAGCAATACCTGTTGTTGAAAGCCCAATATCTGCTTTAAATAGATTTCTAACATTTGTAGACATAAGTTCAGCAACTAAAGGATCAACTGTTCCTAACATTTCCACTATTTCTCTATCAATTTTTAAAATTTCAATCTTTGCTTTAGGAGAGTAAGCAACAATACCACCTAAGTAAACTTTGGAGCTCCCTGGGATATCGGTAATTAATTTAGCTACAAGACCGCCCGTTATGGATTCGGCAGTTGAAAGAGTTAAGTTTCTTTCTTTAAGAGCGTTTACTAATTTCTGTGATATTTCTATCATACTGTGTAAATTTTACACTATTTTAAAGAATATGCAAGATCCATATAATATGATATGTAAATTAGAGAAAGGAGTTAATTTATGAAGATAAAAGACTTTTTTCTTCCAACTTTACGTGAAGATCCGCAGGATGCGGAGATAGAAAGCCATAAATTAATGATAAAAGCAGGTCTAATAAGAAAAATGGCGGCGGGCGTATACTCATACTTACCCTTTGGTTTAATTGCTTTAAAAAATGTTGAAAAGATAATAAGGGAAGAAATGAACAAAGCAGGGGCACTTGAACTTCTTTTTCCGGCAATTATGCCTAAGGAACTATGGGATGAAACAGGTAGATGGGACATTTATGGAGATGAAATGTTTAAAGTAAAGGATAGAAAGGGAAGATTTTTTTGCCTTGGACCTACCCACGAAGAGGCAGTTGTTGATCTTGCAAGAAGAGAACTACGCTCTTATAAAGACCTACCGAAAATATTTTACCAAATTCAAACTAAGTATCGTGATGAAATAAGACCTCGCTTTGGCCTAATGAGAGCAAGAGAATTTTTAATGAAAGATGCATATTCCTTTGATACCTCAGAAGAAAATCTTGAAATAAGCTATAAAAAAATGTATGATGCATATATTAATATATTTGAAAGATGTCACCTTGATGTAATACCTATAGAGGCTGATTCGGGTGCAATTGGAGGGAAAGTTTCTCATGAATTTGTTGTAATATCTGATTTGGGTGGAGAAAGTGAGTTCGTAATGTGTCCTAAATGCGGCTATGCTGCAAATACAGAGGCTGCAAAATCCTTGGATACAGACCCTAATGAAGTAGAAACTGAATTACCTCTTAAAAAAATAGAAACTTTTGACAACAGAACAATTGAGGAAGTTTCAAATTTTCTAAATCTACCAAAGAGCAAATTAGTGAAATCTCTTGTTTACAAAATTGACGGGAAATACTTTCTTGCAATTGTAAAAGGAGATGACGAATTAAACGAAGTTAAACTCAAGAATTTTTTTAGTGCAAAAACTTTGGAGCTAGCAAGTGAGGATGAAGTTTTTAATATTTTTAAAGCACATATAGGTGCAATTGGCCCTATTAATTCACCAATTGAGGTTGTAGTAGACAAACGTATTTTGAAAATGAAAAACTTTGTCTGTGGTGCTAATGAAGATGGATTTCATTTTAAAAACGTAAATATCGGAAGAGATTTTAATTCTAACTATGTAGAGGATATACGGACTGTAAAAGAGGGAGATCTCTGCCCAAAGTGTGGCACACCTTTTAAAAAATTTAATGGAATTGAATTAGGACACACCTTTAAGTTAGGTACGAAATATTCCGAAAAAATGAATGCGACTTTTCTTGATGCAGATGGCAAAGAAAGATATTTCATCATGGGTTGTTACGGAATTGGGGTTGGAAGAACTTTACAAGCAATTGTCGAAAAGTTTCACGATGATAAAGGAATAATTTGGCCTATAAACATCGCACCTTTTAAAGTGGAAATTGTACCGATAAACTTAAACGATGAAGAAATAAATAGTTCAAGCAATAAATTACACGAACGTTTTGTTAAAGAAGGGATAGACGTGCTTTTGGATGATAGAGAAGACTTAAGCGCGGGGGAAAAGTTTAATGATGCAGACTTAATAGGAATTCCTTTACAAATAATAGTAGGTCGTGCATTAAAGAAAGAAGGTAAGTTTGAAGTGAAAGTTCGAAGCTCTGGGGAACGATTTACGCTGGACTTTGAAGAGACCGTAAAATTTGTTTTGGAGAAAGTGAAAGAATAAAAAGAGGGCTTGGCAGCCCTCTAAAATTTTAGCTAGTGTAAACATTTAGTCATTTTATGTGTTCCTTAATATATTGAATAGTACTTCCAACTGTTGTTATTTTTTCGATATCTTCATCGAGAATCTTCATTCCAAATTCATCTTCAAGCGCCATTGCTATGTCTACAAGTGCAAGTGAATCAGCACCAAGATCCTCAACGTATCTTGAATCATTTGTTATTTTCTCTTTATCCACACCCAATTTTTCAACAATTACTTTATTGACCTTTTCTCTAATTTCTTTTTCCTCCATTTTTTCCTCCTATTCTTTAATAATTTTTACCGCAATTATTCCTTTAGCAACAAGATTATCGTCAACAAATGCTTCTACATAGCTTTTGGCAATGCCGAATTTTACATTAAGCATATTTGCAACAACTTTCACAGTATCTCCAGGATTTACTTTTTTTATAAATTTAAAATCATCAATACCTACAAGAAAACCAAAAGCGCTTTTAAATTTATCAACAGTCAAAAGTATAAAAGCAGAAACTTGAGCACACATTTCAACAAGAATAACACCAGGAAGGATAGGTAAATTTGGGAAATGTCCTTCAAAAAAATTCTCATTACCGCTAAATTTTTTTAAACCCACTGCATTAATCCCAGGAACTACTTCTGTAATTTCATCTACAAACAAGAAAGGGTCTCTATGAGGAAGATATTGTTTTATTTCTTCTTTACTGATTCGTATTTTCTCCTTGTTCATTTTCAAACAGTGCCTTTCTACTAAGTTTCATTTTTCTGTTTTCTTTATCAATAGACATAACCTTTGCCTGTAATTTATCACCAATTTTAACGAAATTTTCGATCTTATCTACTCTCTTTATATCCAACTGCGAAATATGAATGAGGCCTGTAATACCTTCGTCAAGTTCAAGAACAACCCCAAAAGGATGGATACGAAGAACTGTTCCCTCGACAATACTTCCAATTGGATATTTATCTTCAACTACCTCCCATGGATGAGGTTTAGTTTGTCTTAAACTTAGCGAAACTTTCTCATTGTCAAGGTTCACGGATAAAACTTTAACTCTAATTTTCTCACCTACTTTTACTACTTCGTGCGGATCCTTTCTCCTGCCCCAGGTCAATTCATTAATTCTAATAAGTCCTTCAACGCCATTTCCAATATCTACAAACACTCCAAAGTCTTGGATAGCTTTTACAACACCTTCATAGATTTCACCTTTTTTGAGATTTACAAGTGTTTGTTTCTTAAGTTGTTCTTTTTCCTCTTGTAAAACCTTTAGTCTTGAAGCGATAACTCTTTTAACTTTCGGCTCAACTTCAAGAAGATAAACATCAATTTCTTTTCCAACAAGTGAATCGAGAGTTTCCCCTTTCTTTAGTCCCACTTGAGACTGCGGCAAAAATGCCGGAACTCCATCAATATCAAGGAGAAGGCCTCCCTTTATAACCTTTTCAACTTTAGCTTTTACTTTTTCCTCATTCTCCATTTTCTGCTTTAGATCTTCATACTTCTTTACATTATCAGCAAGCTTTTTAGAGAGGATTAAATTTGGACCATTACGTAGAACCATCACATTGATCTTATCTCCAACGTTAACAATCTCTGAAGCAGAATTTACTTGTTTATTTGTAAGTCCTCTAAGCGGAATAAAAACATCTTCTTTAATACCAGCGCTAACATATGCTCCGTTTGGTTCAACTTTAACAACGGTTACTGTGATAATATCACCCTTTTTGAAAGTTTTCATCAAGTAAGTTTCATTCAGGTTATTGTTCTTTTTTTGTTCATTAAGAGAAACATTTCCGTTTTCTGCCTTTTTGTTATAATCCGTTTCAGCTTTTGTTTGTTGAGAGGCATCTTGCTCTTGAGACTCCTCAGGTTTAATGCTCTGAGGTAATTTTTCAGTAGTTGCTTTTGCTAAGATTGATTCCACATCGTTTGGATTCAAATCACCATAAAAGTTTTTATCCTTCATAGTTCACCTCTTAATATTTATTTTTCAGCGATAAGCGCTGCTAAAGCTATTGAATACAATTTTGATTGTTCACTATCTCCACGTGAGGTAAGTACAGCAGGTGCCGTTGCACCAGTTACAACAGCTGCAATTTCAGCATTACCCAATTTTGTAAGAGCCTTGAAAAATGCATTACCCGCTTCAATATTTGGCATTATCAAAATATCGGCATCTCCTGCAACTTCAGATTTGACCTTCTTAATTTCTGCAGATTCCTTTGAAAGAGCAAGGTCAGTAGCAAGCGGACCATCAACAATACAATCTTTTATTTGTCCTCGTTTATTCATAACAGACAAAAGCGCAGCATCTACTGTGGCCTGCATTTTTGGAGAAACAGTCTCTACTGCTGCAATAACAGCAACTTTAGGTTTTTCTATTCCAAGTTTTTTTGCTATTTGAACATCATAGTTAATCATCGCTTCTTTCATTGATAAATCTGGCTGAGGTATTACGGCAACGTCTGAAACAATTAAAAGCTTGTGATAGTTCGGTGATTCAATAATAGCAGCATGTGAAAGAACTTTTCCCTCGGGAAGAAGCCCTTCCTGCTTATCAAGAATTCCTCTCATGTAAGTAGCACTCTGGCAAAGCCCTTTCATTATAAAGTCTGCTTTTTTTTCTCTAACAAGTCTCACTGCTTGTCTTACTGCTTCCTTTTCATCTTTTACGTCCACCACTTCAAACATAGACATATCAATGTTGTTTGTTTCACATACTCGTTTTACTTCATCCTTATCAGCAAAGATAATCGCATTAACAATACCTTCTCTTATTGCATTGGATACAGCCTGTAAAGTATGAAGATCCTGACCATAAGCAACTGATACGGTTCTCTTTTCTCTTAATGATCTTACAGCTTGAAGTAAATCATCTAATTTTTTTATAGTCTCCATATATCCTCCTCAAAACAAATTTAACTAATTTTATTCTATTATATCACAATTAAGTATAAATTTTTGCTTTTTCCTCACCTTTTAAAACTCTTAGTGCTGCAAATGCAAGTGCTTCCATTTCAAATTCGCCAGGGTATTTAACTATTTTTGAAATAAAACCAACTCTTCTTTCAATTTCATCTATAACTTCATTATTATGTGCAATACCCCCTGTTATAATAATTGCTTCAACTTGACCTTTTAAAACTGTGGCCATTGCCCCAATTTCTTTAGCTATTTGATAACACATTGCATCAAAAACTTCTTTTGCATATTGATCTCCATTTTTTATTCGCTCTATTACTTCTTTCATATTATTAGTACCGAGGTATGAATATACTCCGCCCTCTTTAGTGAATAGTCTTAAAAGATCGTTTCTCGAATATTTATGAGAATAGGACATATTGACAACATCAATTGATGGCAAAGATCCTGCTCTTTCTGGAGAAAACGGTCCTCCTTCATTTGCATTATTTACATCGACTATCCTTCCCTTCTTTATTGCTACAACAGAAATACCACCACCAAGATGAGCAACAATAAGATTTAGATCTTTGACATCCTTTCCTGCTGATTCTGCATATTTGTACATACTTGCTCTAACATTCAAAGCGTGTAAAAGGGATTTTCTTTTTATTTCTTTTAAACCCGAGATTCGTGCAATATCTTCAAATTCATCAACGCAAACAGGATCAGCGATAAAAGCATGTTTTCCTATTGAGCTTGCAATTTCGTATGCTATAAGCCCACCAAGTGTAGATGGATGTTCTTGTTCTTTTGAATACGCTTTCAAATCATTAATTAAAGTATCATTTACAATATAAGTGCCAGCTTCTATTGGCTTAACAATGCCACCTCTTCCAATAATAGCGTCAAATTCTTTTATCGAAATATTTTTCTTTTCAAGTAAATCCAAAATTGCCTTTTTTCGATAATCTAATTGGTCAAGAACAGTATTGAATCTTGAAAGCTCGTTTTTATCGTGCCTAATAGTTTCCTCAAAGATAGGATTTTTGTCCTCAAAAACTGCAATTTTTGTAGAAGTTGAGCCAGGATTAATAACGAGAATTTTCACTTTTCCACCTCCCCATTAATTCTTTTACCTGCTTAATTGTTGTATCAGTTATATTTGATCCAGATATCATTCTTGCAATTTCGTTAATTCTTTCGTATTCGTTAAGTTTTTTGACATTTAGCATGGTCTCGTTATCCTTTACAATCTTTTCAACTACAAAATGCTCTGCAGGAAGTGAAGCAATCTGAGGAAGATGCGTAATACATATAACCTGTCTATATTTAGAAATTTCAAACAATTTTTCAGCAACTTTTTCGCCTGTTTTACCACCAATTCCTGAATCTACTTCATCAAACGCTAAAACCGGAATGTCATCAACTTTTGCTATTACATACTTTATAGCAAGCATTACTCTCGAAAGCTCACCGCCAGAAGCAATACTTGCAAGTGGTTTAAAATCATGGGGCGGGTTTGGACTTATCAGAAACTCACACGCATCAATTCCATCATAAAATAATTTATATGATTTTCCGTTTATATTTAAGCCATCTGGGTCTTCAACTTGGTAAATCTTCACAATGAACTTTGCATTTTCCATGGCAAGGTCTTTTAATTCATTCTCAATTTGTCTTTCGAACTCTTTTGCAACTTCAAATCTCATTTTTGAAAGCTCCAAAACTTCTTTTCTTATTTTAGCTTCAAGTTCATTCTTTTTCTTTTGAATCTCTTCAATTTCTTCACTAATTTCATTAAAACTTCTGACTGATTCTTTAAGTTCAGAAAGGTAATTTATTAACTCTCTAATTGACTTTTTGTATTTTAATTTAATTTTACTAATTTCATCGAGTCTATTCTCAAGATAACTTAATCTTTCCGGATCAACAACTATACTGCCATAGAAGTTTGCCAAATCTCTTGAAATTTCTTTAATGTCTATTAAATTACTTTCAAGTCTTTCTTTTAAGCTCTTAATATCATTTGAATAATCACTTACTTTTTGCAAAAGAGTTATAGACGTGTTAAGTCCTTTGATAACAGAAAAGTCACCAGAAGACAAACTTTCTTGGACACTTTCGAGAGTACTAATTAGTTCCTTTGCATTACTTAGTAATTTGTATTCAGCCTCTAATTCTTCTTCCTCTCCGTCTTTAAGATTTGCTTTTTCAAGTTCTGCTATCTCATAGTTAATAAATTCTCTTTCTTGTCGAAACTTACTATCCTTTTCGATTAATTCTTTTAATGTTTGTATTAATTTTCTGTATTCAGCAATATCAGAAATTACGATTTCTTTTAATTGTAAAATTTTATCACCGCCAAACTTATCCAGATATTTTAAATGTGTTGATCGATCGAGAAGACTCTGAATCTCATGCTGGCCATGCATATCAATGAGATTTCTTCCAATCTCTCCAAGTTGTTTTAGCGAAACAAGATGGCCGTTAACAATTACCTTACTCTTAGTTTTTGAAATAGTTCTTGAGATCACCAAAACATCTTCCCCATCGTAGAGGGAGTATCCTTCAAGAATTGATTTTAACTTTTGGTTTTCTCCTATAAAGAAACTCGCTTCAATTGTTGCACTCTCCTCTCCGGTGCGAATAATATCAGTATTTGTATTTTCCCCACAAGCTAAAGCAATTGCATTCATTATTATTGTTTTTCCTGCACCCGTTTCACCAGTTATTACAATAAGATTCCCATCAAACGAAATCTCTACATTTTTTGCAATTGCTAAATTTTTGATAATTAGTCCCAAAAGCATAGCTTAGTATCCCCACCCAAACTTCTTATTTAAAACATCAAAGAAGTTTTTTCCTTTTAGATGAACTATTTTTAGATTTCTTGGATGTCTTCTAAATTCCAACCTGTCAAACTTTTTAACATTTTTTACTTTTAAACCATCTCTTATGAAATCGAAGTTACCATCACTTTCAATTTCAATCTCAAGAACATCATTTTCGGACAACACAAGTGGACGTGCAGAAAGTTTATGAGGAGCAATATAATTTAATTCAAACACACGTGCTTGCGGAACAATTATAGGACCTCCGACAGACAAGGCATAAGCAGTTGATCCTGTAGCTGTTGAAACGATAAATCCATCACATCTAAATCTACCTGACTTTACTCCATTTACTGCAACTTCAAATTGTAAAATTTTTTCCTCTATCTTCCTAAGCACAACGAAGTCGTTTACACTACAAAAGGTTTCTTCTTCATTTCTATTTAGCTCTCCTAAAAGAGTCATTCTTTCTTCAATAAAATATTCCCCACTTAGCAACTTTTCTAATGCAATAAAAATGTCCATACCTTCGACATCAGTTAAAAAACCAAGATTTCCAAAATTAATTCCTAAAACTGACGCATTTAGTTTCAAAGCTATACGTGAAGCACCTAAAAAAGTCCCATCTCCACCAAGGCTTATTAAAATTAGAGAATCATCTTCCTCAAGACTCTCAAAATCATTGTTTTCATAAACTTCGATGTTTTTCCGTTTTAAGTATAATTCAACTTCTCTTGCCTTTTCAACAAAATAAGGTTCATCTTTGTAAAAAATGCCAACTTTTTTCACATTGCTTTTTCCCATGCCTCCTCTACAATTTTATCAATAAATTCTTCTTTAACAAAGATACCGTTTTTTTTAATATGGAAAAAGAACTCTATGTTTCCCTTTCCCCCCTTTATCGGAGAGTATGTAACGCTCTGAACAACAAACCCAAGGTTTTCGATTTTTTTTAACAGTGTCTTAAGTATCGTTATATGGATAGACTTATCTTTTATTATACCTTTTTTAAGATATCTCGGCTCTCCTTCAAACTGAGGTTTTATTAATGATACGACTTCTCCGCTTTCTTTTAAAATGGGGAATAAATTTGGAAGTATTTTTAATATAGAAATAAAAGATACATCAATTGTAACAAGATCAACTGGCTCATTTATGATTTCTTTTGAAAGATAACGTGCATTGAATCCTTCAATCAAAATTACACGAGAGTCTTTTTTTAAAGTTGGATCCAAAAGATTTTTTCCAACGTCAATTGCGTAAACTTTTTTGGCGCCGCGCTTAAGTAAACAATCAGTAAATCCTCCTGTGGAGGAGCCAATGTCTAAACAAATTTTATCGCAAGGATTAACACCAAATTGATCTAAAGCAAATTCTAACTTAAAACCCCCGCGACTAACATATTTTTTTTCTTCAAGAATTTCAATTGTAACATTCTCATCAACCAATTCACTCGGCTTAACAGCTTTTCTACCATTGATTAGAACTTTTCCTTCAAGGATAAATGTTTTTGCAAACGTTCTACTGTCAAGTAGCCCTCTTCTTAAAATTTCTTCATCAAGTCTTCTTTTCAATCATCCTAACCCCAACTTTTATAATATTTTCACTACTAATACCATATTTTTTAAGAAGATCTTCTCTTTTTCCCTGCTCTGGAATAAAATTATCAATTGCGATATTTTCTACTTTAATGCCGTAATTAGAAAGAAAAGCCTTCAAACTTTCACCAAAACCGCCTCTCTTAATGCCATCTTCAACGGTAATAACCTTTTTGCTCTTCAATGCCTCATTCAAAATTAATTCCTCATCAAATGGTTTTGCAAAAATAGCATTTATTAGGCCAACGCTATATCCATTACTTTTAAAGTGATCTAAAGCCTTAAGTGCTTCAAAAAAGACGGGACCGAGTGTAATAATTGTAAGATCTGAACCACTTTCTACAATTTCAGCCTTGCCTATACTAAGTACAAATCTTTTGCTAAAACCGTCTTGAGCGAAATCCTTTGGATATCGTATGGCAAATGGAATGTCACTTTCGAGGGCAAGACTCATTAACCCCCTTAATTCAAAAGCATCCTTTGGGGCAGCTACAACAAAATGTGGAATAAAAGATAAATATGCAATATCAAATATACCCTGATGTGTAGGTCCATCATCTGAGACAATACCCGCCCTATCAATTGCAAAAACTACAGGAAGCGAAAGAAGAGAAACATCATGTATAAGTTGATCAAGCGCTCTCTGTAAGAATGTTGAATAAATAGCAACAAAAGGTTTAAATCCTTCTTTAGCAAGAGCTGCGGCAGATGTAACTGCACATTGTTCAGCAATACCGACATCAACGAAACGCTCGGGGAATTTTTCTTTAATGTAATTCGTCTTTGTTCCATCAGGCATTGCAGCGGTTATTGCAACTATCCGCTTATCTTTTTCTGCTAATTCAACAAGAGTTCTACCAAATACCTCAGAAAATGTTCTCTGGGTATCCGATACGAATCTCCCACTCTCTGGTTCAAAAGGTTCAGCACTGTGAAATTTATCGGGACTTTCTTCTGATAGTTTGTAACCATAACCCTTTTTAGTGACAACATGCACAACGACAGGAACATTTAAATTTTTAATCCTATTAAATGTTTCAATAAGTTCATTTAGATCATGTCCGTCAACAGGGCCTATATATGTGAAGCCAAATTCTTCAAATATAATATTGGGCAATAGCAACTCTTTTAATGCGAGTTTTATCTTTCTTGCAAAATTACTACCGAGTAGTCTCTTCATTATAATGTACGACTTAGAAGTTCTTATTCTTGTAAGATATCTGGAAATTGCACCAACATTTCTTGAGATTGACATTCCATTATCATTCAAAACTATAACGACTTTTTCTCCCAGATGACCAAGGTTATTCAAACCTTCATAAGCCTCACCACCAGTGAGTGCACCATCACCAATTATCGTAACAATATCATAATCTTCTTTCTTTAGTCTTCTTGCAATTACAAATCCCAATGCTAATGCAAGTGAAGTAGATGCATGTCCTGCAATAAATGTATCGTAGGGACTTTCCAATGGATTTGCATATCCACTTATACCGTCTAAAGTTCTAAGAGTCTCAAAGGCATCCCTTCTTCCAGTAATTATCTTATGTGCGTAGGCTTGGTGAGAGACATCAAAAATTAGTCTATCTTTGTTAAAATCAAAAACATAATGCAGCGCAATTGTTAGCTCGACCACGCCTAAATTCGATGATAAGTGACCTCCATTTTTAGAGACGACTTTAATTATCAAATCTCTAATCTCTTTGGCAAGTTCTTGCAATTCATCTACTCGAAGGTTCTTTAAATCCTTCGGAGAATTAATATTATCAAGAAGCATTTACTTGATCCTTTCTAATGTATTATATGCAATATCTATGAGTAATTTGTATTTATCATTATAAAGTGAAAGATAATTAGCTGCCTTTTCAATGTAATCCCTTGCAATTTCTTTCGAGCGATCAACACCGTAAAGAGAAACAAATGTAGCCTTTTTATTTTTCCTATCCTGATGGGTATCTTTTCCTAATTCTTCTGTGGTTGAAATTTCATCAAGAATATCATCTTGAATTTGATAACTTATGCCGAAATTCTCTGCAAACTGAGTTAAATTTATCAGTTCGTCCTCCGAAACATTTGCAAGAATTCCTCCAACTCTAACTGCAAGCATAAATAATGATGCTGTTTTTCTTTTTTCGATATAAAGTATTAGATTTTCATCTACCTCATTCATATCCATTGAAACCATATCCATTACCTGGCCACCAACCAGACCTTTTGCACCACTTAACTCTGCAAAGTCATATACAATTCTTAGCACGGATTTTGCATCAAAGTCCTCGAGCAATTTTTTACTGGAAATTATTTCAAAAGCAAGTGATATTAGAGCATCACCTGCAAGCAATGCCATATCACTTCCATAGATCTTGTGGCACGTTGGCTTACCACGTCTGTAATCACTATTGTCCATAATCGGAAGGTCATCATGTATCAAAGAATAAGTATGAATCATCTCTATAGCAGAAGCAAAGGGTAAAATAGTCTTGTAATTATCAACATTCGACTCATAAGTTGCAATAAGCATTATCGGCCTAAGTCTCTTTCCACCTGCCATAAGGCTATAGTTTATTGCAGCATAAAGAGGAGAATCTTCCCTTATCTTTTCAAGTGCTACATTCAAATAATTGTTAACAATGTTTTTTCTTTCTTCAAGGTATTCTTTTATATTCTCTTCCATTAGTACACCTCAAAATCTGTAAATTCTCCTTTATATTCACTATAGTTATATGTAACTTTATCTACAACAGCAGAGCGTGGACCAATTTTTAAATATTCAAGAAGTTTTTGTAATCTATCCCTTTCTCCCTCAGCAACTACATGGACAGAGCCATCCCACATATTTTCAACATATCCAGTTAAACCAAGCTTTCGAGCATTAGAAAGCACAAAGAATCTAAAACCGACGCCTTGAACAATACCGTAAACAAAAGCTTCAAGTCTCAATTTCTCCATATTTCAAGCGTAAGAAACTTCTGAGAACACCATTTACGAAATCACCAGAGTTAAGATCGCCGAACTTTTTAGCAAGTTCCACTGCCTCAAAAACAATTGCACCGTAATCTTCGCCTGCAAGATTTTCAATTTCAAAGATTGCTAGTCTTAAAATATTTTTATCGACAGCATTAAGTCTATCAAACGACCAGTTTTTCAAAAGAGATTTAATCTTTTCATCAACATCATTAAGATTTTCAAGTGTTCCTTGAACTAATTTTAATGCGTATTCAAGAGAAACGGGCGATTCATACTTAAAAGGCAAAAAGGCATCAGGCACAGAATTTTTTCCTAAATCAACTGCAAAAAGAACACTTAAAGCAATCTCTCTTCCTTTTGATTTAGGATTCATAGAAGATATCACCAAATGTTACAATAATGTTCTCCACCTTAAATGGTGTTATGTTCTCAACTTCTAACTTTACAGTTTCTGCAATTGTATTGCCCAATTTTTTTAGATCATAACCGAACTTTGCAACAATATTAACTTCAATACTGATATTTGAATCCCCAATAACACACCTTACTGGATTTTTACCGTAAAGTGCTTTTACTCCTTCAATGCTTATTACAGAATTTTCGACAAGAGATTCTAATGCCTCAGTTGTTAAAATTATTCTACTCATTTATTCACCCTTTCAAGATATTCACCCGTTCTTGTATCGACTCTAATTACATCGCCTTCGTTTACAAAAAGAGGTACTTGAAGTTTATAACCAGTTTCAAGTAATGCAGGCTTCATTGCAGAAGTTGCCGTGTCTCCTTTTACTCCAGGTTCAGTTTGTACAACTTTAAGTTCAACAAAATTTGGTAATTCTACAGATACAGGTTTATTTTTGTAAAATATGATTTGAATTTCCAAATTTTCCTTTAAAAAGTTTGCGCTATCGCCTACATCTTCTTCTGAAAGATAAAATTGCTCAAATGTTTCCAAATCCATAAATACAAAATTGTTTCCTTCTTTATAAAGATACTGCATTGGTTTTCTTTCTAAAAATGCCTTTTTAAATTTCTCCTCAGGTCTAAAGGTTCTTTCAACTATATTGTCCGATTCAAGACTTTTCATTTTTACTCTTACAAAAGGTGAACCTTTACCAGGCTTGATGTGCTGGTAAGATATTACTACAAACAACTCTCCATCAAGTTCAAAAGTCACTCCACTTCTTAACTCATTTGCAGAAATCATTTTTACCTCCTCTCAAGATTTCCATTAATTATAATACCAAAAATTAATTTTTTATCAACTTTTCAAAACCTTTAATTTACCTAAAATATATATTGTTTTTCGCCAATGTCTATATACAATTATAGCAAGTGATAAGAAAAAATATTCTTGTAAAAGTCTGTTATTTGATCGCAAAATGATAAAAATCGCAAAAATAAAAACTAAAGCTTCGCTTTCTTCTAAGGGTTTAAAATTAAATAAAGAAACGTCAAAAAAGGAGAACAAGGCAAAAAACATCAAAAATAAACCAAAAAGAAAAATAGCAATCTTACTATCAATTGCAAAAACTCCTCCAAGAAGAGAAGTAATTCCGGTTCCGCCTCTAAAATCAAAAAGGATTGGAAAATCATGCCCTAAAATTTCCGTGGCACCTCCTAGTGCAATAAGGCAATTTATTAGTTTTAATTTATTTCCAAGATATATAGGAAAGAAACCTTTAACAAAATCAATTATGAATACGAGTAAAGCAAGAAATCTGTTTATATTTTCATAGACATTTGTAGTCCCTGCGTTTCCATCTCCAAAGTTTCGTATATCCTTTTTATACAAAAACAAGGTAAGTAAGTATGCTGAATTAAATGCACCCAATGAATATGAAAAAAGCAAATATAAAGTTATTATATGTAACTTCATTAATCAATTTTAATATTGAAGCAAAAAATTTCATAATTTTTTCACAAAGTAAACATATAATAAATTGGTGACAAAAGTGAAAAAGATATTAGTAGTAGAAGATGATGAAAACATAAGAAAATTGATAAAAATGTATTTAGAAAAGTCGGAATTCCAAGTTGTTGAGGCAAAGGATGGCAAAGAGGCGGTTATAAAATTTTCGGAAGAAAAACCACAACTAATTATTCTTGACCTCATGCTACCTTTAAAAAGTGGTGAAGAAGTAGCAAAAGAAATAAGAAAGGTCTCAAATGTACCCATCCTTATGCTAACAGCAAAGGCAGATGAAGAAAATAGAGTTGAAGGGCTTGAAATTGGAGCAGATGATTATGTCACAAAACCTTTCAGCCCAAGAGAACTTGTTCTAAGAGTTAAAAATATTATTAGAAGAAGCTATCCCAATGAGCATGAGATAAAAATAAAAGACCTTGAAATAATACCAAAAGAGATGCGTGTTCTGCAAAATGGAAAGGAAGTAGAACTCACAACAAGAGAGTTCAAGGTTTTATTTGCACTTGCAAAAAAGTCCCCACTTGTACTAAGCCGAGAGGATATAATGAACGAAATTTACGATGAATACGATGAGGTTGTTTATGATAGGACAATTGATGCATATATAAAAAATATAAGAAAAAAACTAAATGATGATCCAAAAGATCCAAAATATATCGAGTCAGTTTATGGCGCAGGATACAGGATGCTAAAATGAAATTCAAAGAGAAATTGGTTTTAAGTCACATACTTGTAAGCCTTATTTCTATTGTGACCTCAATCATTCTTATAGATTATCTTGTAAGATTCTTTTTTATTAGGATAATAATTGGAAGAGGAGTTTCCATTGTCATTCCAGCTTCCGCAACACGCTTCCTCAACACTGTTAGAATCACTATACTAATCTCAGGTGGTATATCGATACTTTTAAGTATTCTTGTTGCACTTTTCATCTCAAGATATATTATTAAGCCAGTTGTGGATATGAAAGACTTTGCTCGAAAAATTTCACAGGGAAATTTTGAAGCAAGGATCAACAAACACAATGAAGATGAAATTGGAGAACTTGCAGAATCGTTAAACTACATGGCATTTAGACTAGGAGAAATTGAAAAACTAAGAACAAAATTGATGCAAAATGTTTCTCATGACTTACGAACGCCCCTTTCGTCAATTAAGGGATACCTTGAAGTTTTAAAGGACAAAAATTTTACCATTGAAGAGAAACAAGAAGCATTCAATATAATCGAAAACGAAATTGAACGACTTGAAAAAATGGCAAAAGATTTAACGAATTTATCTTCCGCGGATAGCAAAACGCTTCCTTTAGAATTTGAAAGAGTAAATCTTATCAATATTTTAAAAAGCACTTTTGAGAGTTTTTCAATAAAGATAAAGGATAAGGGACTCAATCCAATTATAGAAATTCCAGATAAACCAATATTCATATTGGGTGATTCTTTGAAACTAAAAGAGATTTTCTCAAATCTCATTGATAATGCAATAAAATTTACCAAATCTGGATACATTAAAATTACGGCTATTGAGGAGAAAGATAAAGTTAAAGTTGTTGTAGAAGATAGTGGTTTAGGTATCAATGAAAAAGATCTTCCTCATATTTTTGAAAGATTCTATAAAGGGGAAAACAACAAAGACGGAAACGAAGGAATGGGATTAGGATTATCAATAGTAAAGGAATATGTATATGCGCACAATGGTGAAATTTACGTTGAAAGTGAAATTGGGAAGGGTACAAAGTTTATTATCCAGTTTCCTACTACCCCTTAGGAGCATCTAATGAAAGTATCTCGTTTAAAATATCTTCAGTATTTTTCTTTAGTACTTCTAAAACATTAGGGTCAATCTCTTCATTTGAATATTCTGCTACATAAAATGCGTTTGTTAAAGTAATAAATAAATCAGACTTTAAATATGGTGATAAACTTACTAGAAATTCTTTAGGAGTCATCCCTTCTTTAAATTTAAAACCAACTCTATCGAAATTGAACAAGGAAAGAAAATAAAGATAAATGACAAATTCTTTTGGATCACTTATCATATTGAGGTAATCCTTACCAAACTTTTTAAAATTTTCAGTCAATTCCTTTGTTTCCTTGAAAAATTTACGATTTTCGAAAACTGTAATTTCCCCTCTAAGAGTAAATATGTAGTAAGAAATAAAAATAAGAAATCCGATTGTTGAAAGTGAAACAAAGGCCAGTAGAGTTTGCTCTCCCGAAAGCATGATAATGAATAACCCAACAATAATTAAAACAAAAAATACGGAAAGTAAGATCATTAATTTTTTTGGTGCTTTATAATACTCCTTTTGCTCAAGATCCAAAACGTAACGCTTAGAAATTCTATAAATTAAAATTACAAAAGAAAAATACAACATAAGAAGAACTGATCCCTCAAATAAATTTAGATTTATCTCCTTTAAATCGGGTTTGTTAATATTAGCAAGTGATACAAATATGATAAAAATTGAAATTAAAACTAAAAGAAACATAAGAATTTTATCTATAAGCGATCTTCTCTTCTTTAAAGCCATATTTTGTGTGTTTGTCCTAAGTATAGAAACAAACAACAAAGCAAGAATTATAAGAATAGCAAAAGATACGGCTAAAGAAAGGACGTTTGCAAAAACGAGCAAACGAATATCAGAAGACACATTTTCATTTCCAATTTTTCGTAAAATATTAAAAAAGTTCTGTGAATTTGAGATTTGATAATCACTAAAGTTACTATTATAAACGAACAAGAATGAAAAAATCGAATTAAATAAGGTTGCAAACTTTTCTTTCAAAATTGGGCGAAAACCAACTGATATTAAGCCCATAAGTGGAATCCAGGCAAGAAAAAAATAATGCCTCCTTTCGAAAACTTCATTTTCTTTCATCTTGTCAATGACATAAAAATATAGGACAGAAAAAGGTAATACATTGAGTAAATTCGAGACTCTACACAAAAATGTACCAAGAATAAAAGAAAGAAAGAGAACTATAACTTTCGAAGATTCTAATTTTGACATTAGGTAGAAAATAATAATGGCAAAAAAAATTAAGAAATAGTACAAAATAAAGCCATAATTAATTGATCTTTCTATCTTTTGGATTAGCAGATGCCCCGCAAATATTATTTGAAATGTAAAAAGCAAGTATTCCAACTCATCCCTCCAAAACTTGTAAATAATCATTGCCAAAGATTGGATGAAAATAAATTCCTTCCCTTTTTAAAACGTCCTCAACTGATGTAATCTTTCTAATATACGCAGGCTCAATAAAATAATAGTTCGGAGGTTTTTCATTGGGTTTAACAAAAGTTTCATCTACCAAAAGAATAATATTTATCTTTGAAAAGCTTCTCTTAATTCGAAGTATCTTTTCTAAGATAGAAAAATCTAGATCTCTGTCTATATAGAAGAGCTCGCTTCCAAAATCTGTGTACTCAGTAATTTTTTCGATAAACTCGGCTGGTTCAAAAGCATCATCAACTGAAATTGATAGTAATTTTAAATTTTCAAGCACATGATATTCGCCAGTTTTTGCGTTGCTTGAAATCAAAGGCTTACAATTTATAATAACTGAGTTTGGAAGATGGAATTTGTTTGCATAATAGATGATTGATGCTGCAATTGATGTTGCATTATCTTGAAATCTAAGAGACTTTCTGTAGAAATTTAAGGCAACAAAGAGCTTTTTAGAAGAACTAAAATCGAATTCCTTCACTGTTAGCTTTCCCCTATGAGCAGTTTGTTTCCAATGAATCATCGAAATAGGATCAGTAGGAGCATAGTCACGGATTCCCGCAACATACGAGTAATCAAAATTGATTCTGTATTTTGCTTTTTGACCTTCATAAGGATCTGTAAGTAAAATTTTAAGCCTTTCAAGTGGTACTAAATTAGGAAAGACAAAAATAGTTTTATAATTGTACGTTATATCAATCCTGTTAAAAAGTGCTAAGGGATCAGATATTCGAAACTCAATTTTACCTACAGTATAGGTACCTCTCCTATTCCCTTTACATTTAATTTTGCCTTCGGTATTCAAGTTTCTTCCAAAAAATTTTCCGACTTTCCCATTTGTAAGAGGAACTATGTAATGCGGCAAAAGAATCTCATATGAAATTTTAACAGGTAAGGGCGAAGTTGCATTTAAAGTATAATTAAAATCAAAACTACTATTAAGAGTAAGTGTATAGGTTGAAACATCCGAAAAACTTGTAATTTTTACTTTGTCTAAAAAAAATGCATAAAGCAATACATAGGCAAAACTAATCAACAAAAATATATACAGTATTCCACCAAATATAAAAGAAGTAATAAGAATAGTCAGTAAAAAAATTTTAATTTCCTTCTTAAGATACTTCATTTTCGAAATTAATATTGGTTGGCACTTTTACCGACTTTAATATATCTTCTATAACGTCAGAAACTTTCGTCCCCCTAAGTTTAGCGTCAGCTCTTAAGATTAATCTATGATTCACTACATCAGGGAATGCCGACTTTATATCATCAGGTATCACAAAATTCCTTCCGTCGATTTTTGCATAGGCCTGAGCAACTTTCATAAGATGTATAGTAGCCCTCGGACTCAATCCAAGATAAATGTCTCTATGTAATCTTGAAGTATTTGCCAATTCTACCAAATAATCGAGTAAACTTGGATGAACATATACATGCTTAGTTTCATCCTGTAATTTCAAGAGATCCTCCTTTGTTGCAACAACTTTGACTTCCTCAAGAGGATCACGAATCTTCTCTGCACCAAGCATTTGCTTTTCAAATTCTTTATCTGGATATCCTATAGCAAATCTCATCAAAAATCTGTCAAGCTGTGCTTCAGGCAAAGGAAAAGTTCCCTCATATTCAATGGGATTTTCTGTAGCAAAAACAATAAAAGGTCTTTCAATATTGTGTTTAGTGCCATCAATAGTTACACTATATTCAGCCATAGCTTCAAGTAGTGCAGATTGAGCCTTAGGTGTTGCCCTGTTAATTTCATCTGCAAGCAAAATATTAGTAAATATAGGACCAAAACGCACTTTGAAAACTTTGTTTTCAAGGTCGTAAACTGTTATTCCAGTGATATCCGAGGGGAGTATATCGGGAGTAAATTGTATCCTTTTAAAATCCATATCGAAAGATGATGCAACCGCCTTTGCAAGTGTAGTTTTGCCAGTTCCTGGAACATCCTCAAGAAGTATATGTCCCGAAGCAAGCAAACCTGCAATGACTTTATCAATTACTTCTCTTTTCCCAAGGATAACATTATTCAAATTAGTTCTTAACAGATCAATTTTGTTCATATTTGCATATTCCTTTCTTTATTTCAAAATATTATAATAAATAATTGATTTGTTACCAAAATTTAATATTTGTCGATGCTTTGCCTATTGACAAATATTACTTCTTTATATTTAATAAAATATGGAGGAAGTAATAATTTTTATAGCAATTTCTGTCATTAGCGGACTCATCCTTTCATATATACTTTCAAAATCTGATTTCCCGACAATCACAGGACTTATTATTATCGGAATTGTTATCTCATTCATACCAACACTAGATAAATTTTTAACTTCATTTGGTTCAATTTTTAAAATAATAATTGAACTTGCAATAAATATACTTCTTTTTGAAACAGGTCTTGAAATAATTTACTTAAAATACAATAAAAAAATAATATTTAGTGCTATAGCTCAATCTTTTTTTACATTTTTAATAATCTTTCTTATTTCCAAAATTTTTTTCAAGCTCGCTATTATAGAGGGAATCTTGATTGCAATAATTTGGATGGTAACAGGATCAGATATTGCAATTACGCTAATAAGAAAACTAAAAGTAAATCAAGATACAAAGTTAAAACTTGGCGCAATAGTTGTCTTTGACGACCTGATTGCCGAGATATTTTTCTTTCTTTTTTTTCCCGCTTCTAAAGTTTAAAACAATTTTCCAAAATGAGCCTACAAATGCAATTTTATTAACTGTAGGAGAAATCATATTATCTATAGCTTTAGGTATACTATTGGGTTTGTTGTTTTCAAGATTTGAAAGATACGGCTTCAATAAGTTCCCTCAAATTATAACTTTATTTTCGTTTATTTTGCTTTTTGTTGGTATTTCCGAGTATTTGAAGCTTCACTCAATCATTGTATCTCTTATTGCAGGAATAGTTTTTTCCAATACCTCAAAAAATGAAATAATAAAAATTGTAAGATTTTCTCTCAAAGAGATTGACCAAATTTTTTATACACTCTTTATTATCTATTCGATAAGTTATGTTGGACTTATAAGAATTGAAAAGTTTTTGCTTCCAAGCATTTTAATACTATTTATAAGACTCATAGGTAAGTCCGTTGGAGCCATTATAATTCAAAAATTAAAGATTATTGAAACAAATTCAATAAAGAACATTATTATTACGCTTATTCCTCAGTCTATGTTAAGTGCATATTTTGCTTATCTTTCAGGAGAATACTTAACAATATTCGGAACTTCAATATTTACTGCTACGATTACAAGTATCATTATGTTTGAAATTTTAGGTTATTACTTAATAAAGAAATTTGCACTAAATGAATAGCAAAAATACTCCTGCTACAACTGCAAGTACGCCTCCGAAATAAAAAGGAACGTTTGGTGCAACAAACTGATAGAGGATGCCAGCAATAAGAGAGGCAGGAAATGCCATAATGCCAATAGCAAAATTATATATGCCAAAAGCTGTTCCTCTCATTTTATCATCAGTTACAAGATCTGAAACAAACGCCTTTTGTATACCTTCTGACATTGCGTAATAAACACCGTACAAAGCATACACAAACCACAAGAAATTTGGCTCCTTAGTTATGGCAAACAATAAATAACTTAAGCCATAAATTAATATTCCAATGATAAGAGTTGTTTTTCTTCCAATCTTATCAGAAAGAGATCCCAATGGTGTCGATAAAGCTGCATAAACAATACTGTGTAACGTCCACATAAGAAGTATTGTTGTTGGGAGTACCCCAATACTTCCCGAATACATAGTAATAAAAGCATCAGAACTATTTCCGAGAGTGAATATTAAAATTGAAATTAGAAACATATAATAACGTCTTCCCAGCTTTAAATTTGAAAGGAAACTAATATGTACTTTTTTTCCATTTTCAAGTTTTTTCTCTTGAATAAAAAACAAAATTATAACTGCAATTACAGCAGGAATTAGCGCTATTTTAAAAATTTCTCTATAATTTGTTTTTCCGAACTTCTCAAGTACCCAGAAACCTAAAAGCGGGCCAAGTGCTGCACCTAACGTATCAAGTGCCCTGTGTAATCCAAAGTAAAAACCTCTATTTGTTTCATCAGTATATGATGCAATTAGGGCATCACGAGGGGAGGTTCTGATTCCTTTGCCAATGCGCTCAAAAGCTCTTACAGCAAGGACACCAACAGGTGAATTAACTACAAGCAAAAACGCTTTTGAAATCGTTGATTCAGCATATCCAAAAATCGTAAGCCATTTGCGATTTCTTACTTTGTCAGAAATATAACCTGAAAAGACTTTAAGAAGTGAAGCAATTGTCTCAGCAAGACCTTCAACAACTCCAATGAACGCTCCTCCTGCGCCTATCGACTCAAGGAAAAGGGGAAGAACTCGAGTTATCATTTCAGTAGAAATATCCGTAAAGAAACTTGCAAGACCTAGAATTATTACATTGGGATTAAGTTTTTTCTTCATTTTCATTCCTCCTTCATCTTATTAACCCATTTATATCCAACAAAATTTCTCATCAAATTTTTGGACTCTACTTCGCTAATTTTCGCCAAAAGTTGAACTATTCTTGGATCTTGTAAATAATCCTTTCGGATGATAAGTTCATATTCCTCCTCACCTAATTCGATAAAATCAAGATCAAACAATTTGGCAACATATTCTATTCCCATTCCACAATCCACAATCCCATCTTTAACTGCATTTGCTACACCTAAATGTGTTGTCTCTTCTAAATCATAGCCATTTATCTTTTCTTTATCAATACTTCTTTCTGATAATAGATAATCAAAATAAACTCTTGTTCCAGAACCTTTTTGTCTATTAATAAATTTAACATCTCCTCTTTCAAGATCTTCTAAAGTTTTAATGCCTTTGGGATTCCCCTTCTGAACAATAAGTCCTTGATTCCGATTTACTAAATGAAGTCTTAAATATGAATCAGGTTGTAAATATTTCTTAAGGTATGGAGTATTGTAAGTCTGTGTCTCGCTATCGAATAAATGTATTGATGTAATTATTGTTTCGCCTCTTGCAAGGGATAAAAGTCCTCCCAAACTTCCTACATTAATTATTCCAAATTTGAACTGAGGGTTTTCTTTTTTAACCATATTTAGTATATATTCAAGCAAAGGATCGTTACTGCCAATAAAAAGAAGCTGAGAAATAATTTCAAACTCACTTTTTAAAAGTTCTACTTCTACTTGAGAACCCGAGCTTATTCCTTCACTATTTTCGTCAATTCTTAATATTCCATCACCTCTTGCAACTGTTGTAAGATTTGCTGCACCTCTCTTAAGAGGAACACACACTATATCATTATCAATCTTTGCTAACTTTACTCTAACGAATTCCTCAATCCCTAAAGAAGATGGAATATCTCTTTTTACAGTTGCTAAAATTTTTCTTGGAAAATCTAACGAAACAGAAGTAAGATGTTCAACTGCAACTTTGAGAAATATCTTTGAATCAATGTAAGAAGAAACAGGAAACCCTGGACATCCAATTAAGGGAATGTCTCCATTAAAACCAATTATCAGAGGTTTACCCGGTTGTATTGTAAGTCCGTGGAAGAGAACTTTTGAAAAACTTTCAAAAACATCCCCTATAAGGTCCTTTCTTCCCTTTGCTGATCCTCCAACTACTACTATTAAATGAAATTTTTTTGAAGATTCTTCAATGATTTTTCTTAGTATATCAAAATCGTTTGGAAAAATTTCATCTGAAATGTAAGGATCAGCGCCAAATTCCTTTAAGAATGAAGCAATCATATAAGAATTTGAATCGATAACGTCACCTATTTTTAAGTCCTGCCCCAATCTTTTGACCTCTTCTCCAGTTGGAATAATGAAAACCTTCGGTTTCTCTAAAACGAAAATTCTATCATTGTAAGAAGAAATTAATACTCCGATATGGGCAGGGGTAATTTTTTCGTATATGGGAACAACAATCTCACCCTTAGCAAAATCTTCACCAATTACACGGACATTTTCATACATATGAAGCGGCGAAAAAATCTTAATAAATTTCTCCGTTACCTCAACATCTTCTACCATAACAACACTGTCAAATGGATAATTAATAGGATCACCTGTGTTTACAGGTATCGCGTCCTTTCCAATTTCAAACAATTTTGGATTGTTTATTGTTGCGAATGCCGTAAGACTTGACTTAACCGCAAAGCCATCAACAGCAGAGGCATTAAAGAAAGGATTTGAAATTTTCGCTACAATAGGTCTTGAAGTAATTCTACCTAAACTCTCATAAACAGAGATTTCCTCTTCTTTTAACTTTTTGAAAACTCTTTTCTCTTTTAGCGCGTCGCTAAAGATTCTTATTGCGTTTTCAAGACTTTCCTTTTTAAAAAAAATTTCTTTCATTGTTATGCACCTTGCAAATTTAACCATTGGAATTATAATACATTTTGATGATAAAACAAACATTTAAAATTTTAACTTCATGCTTTGCTGTTGCCTTTGTTTTGACTTCTATAACCTTTTTAATTACATACATAATATATGGGCCTAATTTAATTTCACTTTTAAACACTTATTTTTTTGAAGGAAGCCTTTTAATTGTAATAAGCGCAATTCTCTCACTTGGAAATTTAGGGGAAAAGGTTCCTCTTTCTAAAATATATTTCCAAATTCTTAAACCTTTGTTTAAGGAAACAAAGCTCGACCAGAATTTAGGGTTAAACTCTTGGTTACTGCTATTTCTAACTGGACTTTATATTTACGGGTTCATGTTCCTTATACACATTATTTTTAAGCCAACGTTCTGATTAGTTACTCTGCTACAAAATAAGAAACTAAGATCTTCCCATACCTTTTCTCTTTATATTTCGAAATTAATAAACGGCCCTTATATTCTTCATTTAATATCTCTTCTTTTGAATGTTCAGCAATAATTACTGAATTGCTTTCAATAATAGAAGAATCTTTGAGTATTTCAAGTATCTGACTTACAAAGTGCATTTTATAAGGAGGATCAAGGAAAATAAAATCAATTTTTCTTTCTAATTCAGGCTTGGACAGAAATTTAAAAACATCTTTAAAAATAACTTTAGAATTATCTATAATCCCGAATCTTAAAATATTTCTCTTTATTACTTGAATTGCCCTCGGATTGTTTTCGACAAAATAAACAAACTCAGCGCCTTCGCTTAAAGCTTCTATACCCACAGCTCCAGAACCCGCAAATAAATCGAGAAAAACCTTTCCGTAAATATCAAAACGAATTACATCAAAAATGGCTTCTCTTACTCTATCGCTTGTAGGTCTTAGTTCTAAATCTTTTGGTGGTGAAACGATTTCCATTCCTTTGAACTTACCAGTCACAACTCTCATCATGCAACCTCTATGAGCGGAATTTTATTCTTATATTTAATTGATAGCAGTTTATAAAACTCCTTTAGTTTTTCGGGATCATATTTTGTATTTCCACTAAGAAGATTTAATGCTTCTTCTCTTGCAATTTCAAGAATTTTCATATCCATTTCCCCCACAAGAGTAGTTATTTTAAAGTCAGGAAGACCAGACTGTTTTGTCCCAAAAATTTCTCCAGGCCCCCTGAGCCTCAAATCAAATTCGGCAACTTCAAAACCATTGTTGGTTTTCTCAAGAATGTTGAGTCTTTCAATCGCATCTTTAGAAGGGTTCCGCGTGATAAGAAAACAATAAGACTGAAGATTGCTTCTTCCAACCCTGCCTCTTAACTGGTGAAGTGTTGCAAGACCAAATCTGTCTGCATCTTCGATAACAATAACAGTTGCATCTTTCACATCAACCCCCACTTCAACAACTGTAGTGGATACAAGAATTTGGTATTTCCCGTTTCTAAAATCTTCCATGACTTGGGCCTTTTCCTTTCCTGACATTCCACCGTGCAACTTTGCGATTTTATACCCTTTGAGATGATTTTGTGCTAATCTTTCATACACTTTTTCAACAGATTGCGCATCCAAACTTTCTGAATCTTCAATAAGAGGACAAACAACATAAGCCTTGTGACCTTTGTCTAATTCTTCTCTTACATGTCTATATGCAAGCTCTTCTTCATTATAAAACACTCTTGTAATAACGGGAATCCTTCCCTTTGGTAGCTCTTTTATAACACTTACATTAAGGTCTCCGTATAAAGTTAATGCAAGAGTTCGGGGAATTGGCGTTGCGCTCATTACAAGCGTATGAGGAATTATTGCTTTTTCTTTTAATGAACCTCTCTGGAGCACCCCAAAACGGTGTTGTTCATCAACAACTATAAGCCCAAGTTCCGCAAATTTGACAGATTCCTCAATTAGTGCATGGGTTCCAAAAACCATATCGGTTTTATGTTTTTCCAAACCTTCAAGAATTTCTTTTCGCTTTCTACTTGAAGTGCTTGAAGTTAAAAGAGCAAGCTCTATTGGAGTATTTTTAAATATTGTAATCGCAGTTTTAAAAGTCTGTTCTGCAAGTATTTCAGTTGGGCTCATCATCACTGATTGATAACCATTTTTATAAGCAATAAATAATGAAAAAAGAGCAACTATTGTCTTTCCAGAACCTACATCACCATGCAAAAGTCTGTTCATTGGATGTCCAGATGTAAGATCATCAATGATATCTTGAATAACTTTCTTCTGGTCTATTGTAAGCTCAAAAGGGATTAGAGCATTAAATTCGTCAATATATTCCTTTTTAATAACAAATCTATATCCCTCGCTTTCTTCTATAAGATGTTTCCTTCTACCTAAAATGTATTGCAGTTCAAATAATTCATTAAAAATAAGACGTTCTTTTGCCTTCTTCAAACTCTCAAAGCTTTGTGGAAAATGGATGTTAGAAATTGCGTAATCTAAAGAAACCATATTCCTTCTCTGTAAAATTTCTTCATCTACATAGTCAAATAATTTACTTCCAGTATTTTCGATAAGATTTATCAATTTATTCCTTAAAATCTTCTGACTTAAACCTTCTGTTAAACTATAAACTGGGGCAATTCTCAATGTATTGATAAGTTCCTTTCCCTCTTGAGGAATTTCGTAGTCAGGTGACGGCATTTCCCATTTACCGTATGAAAATTGCACTTTTCCAAACAAGAAAATTTCCATACCTTCTTTAAGAATGTTTTTTAAATACGGTTGGTTAAACCATGTAGCTACTATATAGCCAGTACCATCTGTTCCTAAAACTGAAACAATATTTAATTTTCCTTTTCTTTCCTGAACCGAAACAATTTTAACTTTAAGCAAAGCTGCTTCGCCATTTTTCAAAGAATAAATTTTCTTTACATTTCTAAGATCAAGATATGCTCGGGGAAAATAATACAACAAATCATAAACAGTTTCAATATTAAGTTTTTTGAGTTTCTTTGCAATTTCAGGCCCAACACCTTTAACAAATTGAACAGGTGTAAATAAATCAGATAATTTTATTCTATTTTCAACACTAGTTTCTGAATACGTATTTCTTTTAACTTCACTTTCTTCTTTGCCTTGTTCGTTGTCATTCAGTTTTACTTCATCTAAGATTTCAAACGCTTTACTAATAACTTCTTTTCGTTTCTCTAAAGGTAATGAATTATAGTTTAAAAATATTTTAAGTAATTCATTTTTCTTGAAATCTACAGTTCTATCAATAAAGTCTAAAACAAACTTATCGAAACCTCCAATTACTGAATCATTTTTATAGCCTCTCTTCCTTTCAAGTAATAATAGCTTTCTAAGTTTCTCCACACTCATTTGTAAATTAAATCAAGAAAGCTTGAACCATTAATTCTTTCAACATTAAATATCTGTGACAAAGTCGCTGAAATATCGGCAATACTTTGTCTTAAACCAAGATTAACATTTGGTTTAACATGATCACCATAAACAATCAATGGTGTAAATTCACGTGTATGGTCTGTATGAGCTTTAAAAGTTGGATCACAACCATGATCTGCCGTAATAATTAACATATCGTAGGGTTTCATTTTTTCAAGAATTGCTGGAATCATATTATCTACATCTTTGAGTCCATTGCCATATGCTTTAAAATCTCTCCTGTGTCCCCAGTTTGCATCAAATTCGACAAGATTGGTAAAAATAATCCCCTCATAATCCTTCGAAACTTCTAAAATTGTCTTTTCCAAGCCATCAATATTGTTCTCAGTATGAATACTTTCTGTAAGACCTACTCCAGCAAATAAGTCATGAATTTTTCCAATCCCTACTACATTCAATCCTTTCTCTTTTATCAAATCCAAAACAGTCTTATAAGGAGGTTTTACTGCATAATCTCTTCTTTCTGAAGTTCTAATAAAACCTGTTTCAGGAGTTCCTATAAAAGGTCTTGCAATAACCCTTGCAACTTCATGTTCACCTACACAAACTTCATATCTTGCAACTTCACACATTTTGTATAGTTCATCAAGAGGTATTACATCCTTATGGGCCGCAATTTGAAAAACTGAATCAGCTGAAGTATACACTATTGGATTACCTGTTTTCTTATGTTCCTCATAATATTCTTTAATTATTTCTGTACCAGAAGCGGGTTTATTTCCAAGAACTTTCTTGCCTGTAAGTTTTTCAAACTTATCTATTACTTCCTTCGGAAAACCATTTGGATATGTTGGAAAGGCCTTTTTTAGAATGACTCCTGCCATCTCCCAGTGACCACTAATAGAATCTTTCCCTTTAGAGTTTTCACGAAGTCTTCCATATGAAGCTATATAGTTTCCATTTTCATTAAAAACAACACCCCTTAATCCCAGTCTTTCGAGATTTGGTAACCTTAAATCAGGATTATACTGAAGAGTATGCAATATGGTGTTTGCACCCCAATCACCATACTCTATAGCATCTTCTGCTTCACCTGCTCCTACGCTATCAAGAACCAAAATAATTACTCTTTTAATTTCCATTTAAACCTCCATTATTGTTTTTTAGGCTTTAATATTTTACTACAAAAATATATCTTTTAAAATTTTTCCGTTTGGCTTGATTAAAAAAACAAATTCTGATAAAATTTTGGGTAATGTATAGGTTTATTGACACTGGAAAAAACAATGGTGCCATGAATATGGCAATTGACGAGGCACTACTAATTGCGCAGGCAAATTTTGGCACTCCTCCTGTCCTTCGTGTTTACCAGTTTGAACCCTCAACTCTTTCTATTGGCTACTTTCAGAGTGCAAACAAGGAAGTTGATTTTGAGAATCTCAAAATAATGGGGTTTGATTTTGTAAGAAGACCTACAGGCGGCAGAGCTGTGCTTCACGATAAAGAGCTAACTTATAGTATAACGATTGCCTATCCTAACAAAATTCTTGAAATGAACCTCTTAGATTCCTTTCACTTTCTTTCAAAAGGAATAATTCGCGCAATTGAGATAATGGGAGGAAATGCATACTTCTCTCAAAGTGAAGATAAAGAAGTTTCAAGTCCTTCTTGTTTTGCTTCACCTACATTTTCAGATATTTTAATGAATGGAAAAAAGGTAGTTGGATCTGCCCAGATGAGAAATAAATTTGGGTTACTTCAGCACGGTTCTATACTTTACAAAGTTGATATTGAGTCAATTTTTAAATGCTTCAAGCTTGAAGAAAAACAAAGAGAAAGACTTATAGAAATTGGAAAACTTAAAATTTCATCTTTATCAGACGAATTGAGAAGAGAAGTTGGCTTCAAAGATATAAAAGAGACCTTAAAAAAAGGTATGGAGGAAGTTTTAGGAGAAAAAATGGTTGAAAGCAACTTAACCAAGGAGGAATTAGAAATTGCATATGATTTATACAAAAATAAATATAATACATTAGAATGGAATTTTATGAAATGAGAGGTGAGTATAAATGGGTAGGCAGAGCAAAATTAAAAAATTAAGACGTGAAGGAAAACTTCCTAGGGTAGAAAAAGAAAAACCAACTCCTTTATGGGTAAAAATTTTAATTGTTATTCTTATTTCAGTTTTAGTTTTAGGTAGCGCCTCTGCTGTCTGGGGATATGCAGAAAGAAACATGGCAGCAAAAGTTGGAAAAGAAACTATCACTATCGATCAGGTAAATAATGAGTTAAACTACTACAGAGATTTATATAAACAATTAAACATGACTTTAACACAACAACAAGAAGCGCAACTTAAAGATAATATCCTTCAAAGTTTAATTGAAGAATCGCTTCTTGTTCAATATGCAAAAGACCATAATCTGAAGATAGACGAAACACAATACAAGAAAAATTTGGAAGATCAAATAAATCAGACAATAGAACAAGGAAAGAAAAATAATGGAGAAAAAACATTTTTAGATTTTGTAACTGGACAGTACGGATCTCTTGATGCATATAAACAGTACCTTGAGAAAATCTACGGACCTTATGTGGAAAGACCCCTTCTTGCACAAGCGGCCTTAGATCAAAAATACAAAGATATAAAAGTTACAGATGAAGAAATAAAGCAATATTTCAACTCAATAAAAGAAGTTTCTGCTGAGCACATTCTTGTTCTTCTGCCTGATAATCCAAATAAGTCTCAAATAAATAATGCAAAAAAATTGGCTGATGAAATATTAAATGAAATAAACGATTTAAAAGCTAAGGATAAAAATTTTAATTTCGCAACTTTTGCTCAAAAGAAAGTTAAGGAAATAAATGACAAAAACAATGGCAAGGAAGTTCTAAAATACGAAAACCTTGGTTATTTTCCAAAAGGACAAATGGTTAAAGAATTTGAAGATGCATGTTTCAACCCCAATGCCAAAGTAGGCGATATAATAGGACCTATTAAAACCCAATATGGATATCACATAATTCACATCTTGGGTAAAAAAACGGTTGCTGAAACCTATGACCAACCAGAAAAAGTAAATGTAAGGATTGTTCAATTCAACTTTGATCCAAAAGATGCAAAATCAAAAGAAAATGCATATACTTCCGCAAAAAGTATCTCAATTCAAACAAGAAATGGAATGAGTTTCATAGAAGCAGTAAAAAGGTTTTCACAAGATGAGACCACTAAATCTAAAAATGGAGAAACTGGATTCTTTACAAAAGATGAGAAACCCGAGATTTTTAGTGCAGTTGTGAATCTCAAAAAAGGCGATATTACAGATCCAATACTTGTGCAAAATTCTTATGTTGTAGCTCAACTTATCGACAAACAGCCCGCAAAAAAAGCGACGCTTGAAGATAAAGATATCTACAATAAAGTTAAGGATGAACTTATTAACAACAAGAAAGCAGAATTGAAGAAGCAGTTCATAGATGAGCTAAAAAGAAAATACCATGTAAGAACTACCAATCCTGGAAGAATCCTTGCAAATTTCTTGAATAAATATTTAGTCACTCCGTTTAATAACTTTAACAATTGGATAAGTAATTTGTCAAAGCCTTCAACTACAAGCCCCACAAATCAACAGAACAGCACAACAACACAGCCCCTTGAACCTGTAAATCCATCCTCGGGAAGTTAAGATATGGAAAGGAAGAAAATATTAGTAAAAAGAAAAAAAATTAGTAAGAGTTACAAAAAACCAATTATCATCGGTTCAGTAGTTGTATTATCTGTTATTCTTCTTTTAGTATCACTCTATGTAAGTCTCATCCTTCCTTGGAAGAATGTTTATCTTAAAGTTGGCAACGATAAGATAACATACGATGAAATAAATTATCAAATTTATCTTGCTTCGAAAACTTTAAATTCTCCGCTCCCCAATCTCCAAACTGGAGATCCGAAATCACTTGCAGCCTCAAGGAATGTCCTTCAACTTGCCTACATAAATGCAATCTCAGATGGAATTCTTTATAATAAAGCACTAAGAGATAATTTAAATGTAAGCCAATCCGAAATTGATTCTTATATTGCAAACCTTAGAGATTCTGTATCTCAAGGTTTTAACAACAAGGAACTTGCATTAGAAGATTTTTTAAGCACAATTGGCGTAAGAAAGTCATCGTTAAGAGATATAGTTTATAAGAAGTTGTTAGCCGATAAAGAAATAGATCTCTTAACAAAAGATATAACAGTTTCAGAGCAAGAAGTGAAAAATTTCTATGAAGAATTTTCACAAGTATATGTTAAAAACCCTAACGAAAAGGAAAAATATTTTAAGGAACATTATGAGAAGATCATAGAAGACTGTTTAAGGAGTAAAAAAGATCAATATGTTTCAACAACATTAAGGACTAACATCATTAATGAAGGAATAAAAGATATACAAGTCGATAATCCATACAAGAAATTAATGAGATTCTGGTATGGTACATTCCTTGGCACACAAATTCCAGAAATTTATAAGGCCACAAATGTTCAGGACTTATTAACATGAAAAAGTATTTAATAAATTCACTTGGAATTCTCATACTTATTGTGCTTCTGTTTAACATTACAGAGGTAAAAGTTTTTGACGAAGCACTAAAAACTCCTATTAGTGGAGTAAAGGTAAATAATTTTCTTACAAACGAGCAAGGTATTGCAAAATTTTTAGATTTAAATTTTAACCAGTTTCTCATTTTTGAAAGAATTGGTTATCAAGCAACTAAGTTAAAAATAGGGATAAAACCAATATATAGAGTCATACAAGTTAACCTTACAGAGGGAGATTTATCTTACATAAAGGAACAAATTAACATTTGGGCAAGCAAGGTTTCTAAATACAAATATGAGCTCACTAATTCTGAAACAGGATACTCATACACCTTTGTCCAAGTCATTAATGGTGAAGATAAATATACTAAAACTATTACGAACCAAAACGGACAAATAACGGAAAGGGAAATTTTTGTTATTTCTGGTAGAGTTTACACGAGGGAAAACGGCAGACAAATACAAGAGATTACTGAGAACAAGGAGGATTTTCTTGCTGATAATTTAGTTATAATTCCTCTTGTGGATGTTATAAATGAATTCTTAGCATCAGTAAATGAAAAAGTTAAATATGAAACACCTACAAAATTCATTTTTTCGAGTAGCGATTCGAAAAATACTCTCACGTTGAATCTCTCAAATAATGGTATACCTTCTGAATTTACACTTGAAAATATAAATGGAAACAAAAGAGAAACAGTTAATCTAAAAATAGATCTTGATAATGTAGAGGTGAATCTAGATGAAAATTGAAAATGATCTTGATTCACTAATAGAAAATTTCTTTGATGAATATTACTATTTCTTTTCATCTTTTGCAACACTTAGGGGAATTCATAGATATGACTACAAACTTTCTACTTACGATAGAAATGAATTAAATAATTTTAAAAATTTTATAAGCGAGACACTTTCTTCATTAAAGAATTATGAGGAAAAAAATAAAAATCTAAAAACACATGACTCAAAAACATTTAAAACGTTTTTAGAAAACACTTTTCAATTTGTTGATGACGGATTATACGACAATCCACAGTTCTTTGTTTTTGATGCCTTCATTGGCATAGTGTCTGTTGCTCTAGTCCAAACGAAACCAATAAGTATAAGAAGCAGAAACTTTTCCGAAAGACTAAGTACATTAAAGTATGTAAATGATTACATAAGAACTTATGTAGTTAATATAACGGAGCTTGAAAGGAAGGCAATATTACGAGAGATTGATTATCTTGAGCACTTTATTAATCAATTCTCAACATATTTGCTTACAAAAAGCGATACTGACAAAAAAGAAAACTTGAAACTGGAAAAAACAAACGCAATAGAATCACTAAATGAATTAAGAAAATTAATTAAATCAATTAAGGCAGGAAGCGATGTCAAATTGAAAGGAATTCTCGATTTCCAAAATCTCGACAATAATTTTGTGGATTTAAAAAGATTCTTAGAAGATAACCTTATTTCAATATCTGAGAATTTGATAAAGAAAGCAAGAGAAATAAAAATTGCAAACCCTTATAAGGAAACCATTAAAGAAGTAATTTCACAAAGAGAGCAGTATAATGAAGTCGCAATAAAAGATATTTTAAATTCAATTGAAAGCCTCATAAGGACATTTTTGCCTTATGAAAAAATCGAATTTGAAAAAAAGGTTTTTATTGATTCAAGTGAATTTCCCGATATTCTTTCAAGTCTCATTGGTTATACGATACCGTCGGGAGAATTTGATACAAAAAGGAATGTTCTTTTTATTGTGAGAAATGAAGAAAATTATTACTCTTTACTCTACCAAATAATATCAAACTTATTTCTTGGCAAACCTTTCATAAACTTCTATAGAGTTAGTATTAAGAGCAAAAAAAAGTATTTTTTAAATCAACTTCTTTACAATGGGCTTCCAGTATACCTAAGAAGAATAATATTCGATGATATAAAAGGAAACTTAGGAAGACAATTTGAATTAGTTTATTATTACGAGGAGTACATTACAATTTTGAAAGCTTATATTCAAAATGAAATTTACTTTAGAAATTGGAATATGCTTTCAGTTGAAAATTTTGTTAACGAAGATAAAATATTATTAGATAAGGAAAAATTTATAGAAGACTTTGTGTATGATATGGGAAGAAGTTTTCTTGCAGTACAAGGATTAAATGCAATCTTTGACCTTAAAAGAGAAAAAAGAGTTAAATCTAACGAATTTATTGCAAAACTTCTACAGAATATGCACTACCCGTTTTCTACAATAAGACAACTTATAAAATGAAGCCAAAATTCATAGTAGCAATAGCAGGAAATATAGGTTCTGGCAAATCAACTCTTTCAAAATACTTAAGCGAAAAATGGAAGTTTGATATACTTGAAGAACCGGAAGCAAAAAATCCTTTTATTAAAAAATTTTATAAAGATCCAGAAAGATGGGCGTTTCATTCACAATTATTCTTTCTTACTGAAAGGGCAAACCTTCAATTAAGAATAGAAAAGAATTCTTCAAACATCATTCTTGATAGAACCATTTATGAAGATGCTGAAATATTTGCTAAAATCCTTTTAAACGAAAGTGAATACAAAATATACAAAAAAATTTACGAGCACTATCTTGAAATAATAACTCCACCAAATTTTATAATATATTTAAGGACTTCGGTAGATACACTTATGGAGAGAATAAAAATAAGAGGAAGAGGCTACGAAAAAACCATTAGAAGAAATTATATTAAAAAGCTTAACGATAGATACGAAGAGTGGATCAAAAATTTTAAAATTTCACCAGTTTTAACTATTGATACAGATAAATACGAAATTTACAGTCTATTTGGAGATATTGAAGAGATAAGAAAAAATATAGAAGAATTTTTCTGGAGGATGAATGAGAGACGAACAAACTGAATTTGAAAAACAAGCGTTCCTGGAAATTCTGCCTAAAAACATAAAGGAAAAACTTCAAAATATTGGAGAATTTGATAATCTTATCGAAGTAGTATTAGATTTGGGTAGAAAACCCGAAGCAAGGTTTACAAATAGAACTGTTTATTTAAGAGACGAACCTGTAACAAGAGAAGAGATCAATGAGACACTTCAAAAAATTGGGGTTTTTGACAGAGACCATAGAGCTGGAATAGAAAAAACACTACATAGAATTTCAGGTGTGTTCAATAGAAGAGGCGAAGTAATTGGACTTACCTGTAGAGTTGGCAGAGCAGTTTACGGAACCGTTGAGGTATTGAAAGATATTATAACAAGCGAGAGAAATTTGCTTCTTCTTGGAAAACCTGGCGTTGGAAAAACAACCCTTTTAAGAGAAGCGGCAAGGGTTCTTAGTACTGAACTTGGTAAACGAGTTATTGTAATAGATACGTCCAATGAAATTGGAGGAGATGGTGATGTTCCACATCCAGGAATAGGAAATGCAAGAAGGATGCAAGTCCCATTTGGTACTGCACAGGAAGAAGTTATGATTGAGGCAGTTGAAAATCATTTTCCTGAAGTTATCATTATTGATGAAATAGGAAGGGCGGAAGAAGCAAAGGCATGCAGAACGATTGCAGAAAGAGGTGTTAGGCTTATTGCAACGGCACACGGGACAAGTATAGAAAATTTACTTGTAAATCCAACACTTCAGGATCTCATAGGTGGTATAACATCTGTCACTCTTAGTGATGAAGAAGCTGCAAGAAGAGGAACTCAAAAAACTGTGCTTGAAAGGAAATCACCTCCTACATTCGATACGTTAATAGAGATAAGAGAAAGAGGAGTTTTTGCAATCTATCATGATGTTGCAGAGACAGTTGATGCTTTGTTACGTGGTTTTCCTGTATTTCCAGAAATAAGAAAGTCGGGCGAAAGCACAATGTTTGAACAGTTAAAAATAAATCAAGAAAAGACAAGCATAGAGAATCAAAAAGATAGTGAGTTAAAGATATTTGCTCTTGGAATAAATGCAAGTTATATTGAACGTGCACTTCACTCTATAAGGCTAAAGGGAAGAATAGTTAAAAACATAGAACAGGCAAACCTTATTGTTTGCGATAAAAAGTCTCTCGAAAAAAAGAAAGAGATACTAGAATATGCATCGAATTTACAAATACCAATAAAAGTTATCGAAAGGAACTCTCTTGGAGGAGTAAAAGATTTCATAAAAGAATTAAAAAACAAAGGAAAACCGAAAACATCTGTTGATTTTGAAGAAGTTGAAAATATAATTGAAGAGGTAATAGAAAAAGGTGTTCCTAAAGAAATAGAAGGCAACCCAGACGAACTTCAAGAAAAAGCTGATCTTATCGAAAAATATGGGCTTGTTACAGAACTTGTTGGCCTGAAGCCACATATGAGGCTTATCATTTATCCAAGGAGAAAATAATGTTCATCACTTTTGAAGGAATAGATGGCTCAGGAAAATCGACACAAGCAAAACTTTTGAAAAATAATTTAGAGAAACTCGGTTTTGAAGTAATCCTTACAAAAGAACCAGGAGGAACCGAGTTTGGTAATTACATAAGAAATATTATATTAAGTATAGAAATGGACCCTGTTTCAGAATTCTTGCTTTTTGCATCTGATAGAAAAACTCATGTTAGAGAAATTGTTAAGCCTAATTTATCGAAAGGCTTTATCGTAATTTCAGACAGATTTCATGACAGTTCCGTTGCATATCAAGGCTATGGAAGAGGCGTTTCAATCGATTTCATTCATTACGTCCACAACTTTATACTTGAAGGAATTATCCCGAATCTTACAATTATTATTGATATTAATGAGAGATTGAGTTTCGAAAGAATTAAAGACGCAGATAGAATAGAAAAGTTAGGAATTCATTTTCTTAGAAATGTAAGAAACGGATATCTACAAATTGCCAGACTTGAAGAGAGATTTTTTATAGTTGATGGAAGTAAACCCGTTAAAGAATTGGAAGAGATTATTCTTAATAAGGTATTGGAGAAACTAAAATGAAAAAAATATTAATTCTTATACTTTTGCTTTTTGTTTTTATAATTGGCTTTGTCCTGTTTAAAATGCTATCAAAAGAAAGCGGAAGTATTTCGGTAAATTCTTATCCTCAAAAGGCTTCAGTCTATATTAACGGAGAGTTAAAAGGAGAGACACCTCTTGTAATAAATTCACTTCCCTTTGGTACTTATGAAGTTCTGATAAAACTTGAAGGATACAAAGAATATAAGGAAGAAGTAGTGCTTTCGAGTACAAATCCTAATGCTCTTGTAAACACAATTTTAGAACATGCCGTTTTCACAGTAAGCGTTGACTCTGACCCAACAAATTCTACTGTTTATGTTGATGGTGTTTTAAAAGGTAAAACTCCTATGTTAATCTCTGATTTAATTGCAAATCAAAATCATATAATCGAAGTAAAACACGAAAATTACAAGAATTGGAAACAAATAATCACTGGAAACTCGAATGAATCAATAAACTTATTTGCAAAACTCGAACCTATTACAACTGAAATTATTGTAAATTCTATTCCTGATAAAGCAACAGTATTCCTTAACAATGCTGAAGTTGGTAAAACACCACTTGATCTAAAAGATTTACCTGAAGGAAAATATATTTTAAGAGTAAGCCTTCCTCAATATGAACCCTATATAGAAGAAGTGGAAATTAAGAAGGGAATCACTTTAAAGCGTGATATTGCCCTTACAAAGGCAAAGTACTATATTGCAATTTCAAGTAATCCGTCTGGTGCAAAAGTATTTGTCGATGGAGTTGATATGGGTATCACTCCTCTTGAACAAACTTCTATCACGGAAGGAAAACATAAAATTCGTATAGAATTAGATGGTTATCTTCCATATGAGACAGAAGTTTCAGTGATAGAAAATCAACCAACTGTCATTTCAATTAATCTTTTAAAATTACCTTAAAACTCCTATAATATATTAGGTCGTGCTAAAGCGGGGAGATAGCGGTGCCCTGTAACCCTGAACCCGCTAAACAGGGGCTGACAATCTGCAGGAAGGCATTTTGTTGTAAGCCAAGGCTGATTGAAAGGGCGATGAAGGCAGGACCTCAAGCAACATTGACTCTTAAACCCCGTGAGTTCCGGAAGGACGCAGCGGTAAGAGAGTTTAATGTTTGGCTTGAGAAAATCTTGCTGGAGTCTCGTAAATCAGTACAGCTTGTAACAAAATGTCAACCGCAGACGCACGGCCTTAGTCTTAATTAAGGAGGCCATCATTATGGCAAGAGTAACAGTCTTTTTACATGGTGATTTGCAAGAAAAGTTTGGCGTAGAAAGACTGCATTTAAAAGTTGACAATGTTAAAGAATTAATAAATGAACTCAAGGATAAATTTCCAAAACTTGAGGAAGATGTTAAATTTGGAAGACTGATAATACTCATAAACGGAAGAAATATCGAAACTCTTCTAAATGAAAACACAAAATTCGAAGATTTTGACTTGGTTAGTTTAACCTTAAAAGATGGCGGCATGATTGATTTCTTTCCACCTGACGGTGGCGGGTAAAAACGGGAGTAAAACTTGATTGACCTTAAAAATCTTAGGCAAGAGTTAATTGAGAGTGGGTTAACTACTCAGGAAGCAGAAGAAAAACTTAAGCAATTTGGAAAAAATGAATTGCCCGAAGGCAGAAAAGAAACTTTACTTCAAAAATTTATAAATCAATTTAAAAACTTCCTTATCATAATTTTAATTTTTGCAAGCATTATTTCTGCTTTCTTTGGAGAATTTGTTGATTCAATTGTTATTCTTGCAATTGTCATTCTAAATGCAATACTTGGTGTCATTCAGGAACAAAGAGCCGAAAATGCGCTTGAGAAAGTCAAGAAACTAACAAGTCCTACAAGTACTGTTCTAAGAGATGGAAAAATTACAAAAATACCTTCAAATGAAATCGTTCCTTCTGATATTTTACTTTTAGAAGCTGGCGATAAAGTGCAAGCAGATGGAATCGTAGTAAAAGAGGTTAGCCTTTTTGTTGATGAATCAATGCTAACAGGTGAGTCAGTTCCTGTAAAAAAGAATTCCTGTTTAGGTGAAATAACGGAAGATTGCAAGGTTTATATGGGTACAACAGTTGTTAAAGGAAAGGCAAGAGTTTTAGTTACAGAAACAGGAATAAATACGCAACTTGGGAAAATCGCAACCAAAATAAGCGAAACCAAGAAAGAGAAGACACCTCTTGAAGTACAACTCGATAATATTGGAAAATTGCTAGGAATTCTTTTCCTTATTGTAAGCGCAATCATCTTTATGTTAGGTTGGCTAAGAGGTGGAAAAATTTTAGATATGCTTCTCACAAGCGTGTCCCTTGCTGTTGCAGCAATTCCCGAAGGACTTCCAGCAGTGGTAACAATAGTTCTTGCTATTGGTGTATTTGAGATGGCAAAAAGAAATGCAGTAATAAGAAATCTTCCCGCTGTTGAGACGTTGGGAGCAGTTACGTATATTTGCACCGATAAAACAGGAACGCTAACTCAAAACAAAATGAAAATTGTAGCAGTTTTTGAAGACGGAAAAATCAACTCTGAGTTAAATATTAGTGAAAGACTTAAAAGGGCAATGATTTTGTGTAATGATGCCGAAAAGGATAGGGGAGATCCAACAGAAATTGCCCTCATAGATTTTATTGACGACAAAGAAATCCGAGAAGTAAGGTCAAAATTCGAAAGGATTTCGGAAATTCCATTTACCTCTGAGAGCAAAAGAATGACTACTATACATAAATTTGGAAACGAATATCTTGTTGTTTCAAAAGGTGCTTCTGAGGTCATTTTAGAACTTTCGAAATTTGCAAAAATAGATTCTAAAATTGTAGAACTTTCGATTGAGAAGAAACAAGAGCTTCTAAAAATAGTTGAAGAAAATGCTGCCAAAGGTCTCAGAATCCTTGCATTTGCAGATAAAATAATTCCAAACCTACATGAAGCAACTGAAGAGAACCTTGTTTTTCTTGGCTTTGTAATGATGAAAGACCCGTTAAGAATGGAAGTAAAAGATGCAATAGATAAATGCAGGAGCGCTGGTATAAGACCGGTAATGATAACTGGTGATCATCCAATAACTGCATATGCAATTGCAAAAGAACTAGACTTTCCAGAAGGAGAAGTTTTGACAAGTTCCGATCTTGAAAATATTTCAGATGATGAGTTAACAAAAATTGTTGAAAACGTAAGTATTTTTGCAAGAATAAATCCACTCGATAAGTTGAGAATAGTTGAGGCCCTTCAAAAAAAGAACGAAGTAGTTGCAATGACAGGAGATGGAGTCAATGATGCCCCGGCGCTGAAAAAAGCAGACATTGGGGTTTCAATGGGACTAACAGGAACTGAAGTTGCAAAAGAGGCATCTGATATGGTTCTTCTTGACGACAATTTCGCAACGCTTGTTTCTGCTGTATTCCAAGGACGTACAATATTTGAAAATATAAGAAAGTTTATTGTATATTTGCTTTCCTGCAATATTGCCGAAGTTATGATTATGTTTTTTGCGCTTCTTTTAGGATACCCACCACCACTACTTCCATTACATCTTCTCTGGCTAAACCTTGTAACTGATAGTTTTCCTGCTCTTGCATTAGGAATGGAAAAAGGAGAAGAAGACTTGATGAAAAAACCTCCTCGTAGGAAAAAAGAACCCATTCTTACACGTTATCACTATGGAATCATAATCACTCAGAGTATTGCAATTACATTGTCAACTCTTCTAGGTTTTATCCTTAGCTACAAAAGAACCGGAAACCTTGATGAAGCAAGAACAATAGCATATATGGTCCTTGTTATTTCAGAACTTTTGAGAGCGTATTCAGGTCGTTCTTTCGAAGGATATCTCTTTAAAATTGGCGTATTCTCAAATATGTTTATGAACTTTTCGTTTGTATTCGGAATTATACTATTGTTAGCAACAATTTATGTACCACAGTTAAGATTTATTTTTAAAAATACGCTTCCCACAGTCTTAGAGAGTTTAGACATACTCCTTCTCGCTTTTATTCCATTTGTAATATCTGAAGTTTCTAAGATAATAAGGAAAGATGAATATGGTAGATAGGAGGTAGGTATGGAAAGAATTATTAAAGCACCGAGAGGAACAACATTAACATGTAAGAGTTGGCAAACAGAAGCACCGTTGCGTATGCTTATGAACAATCTTGATCCAGATGTTGCAAAGGATCCGGCAAATCTTATCGTGTATGGTGGCACAGGCAAGGCAGCAAGAAATTGGGAGTGCTTCGATGCCATTATTGAGACCCTCAAAGAATTAGAAAATGATGAGACACTACTTGTTCAATCTGGAAAACCTGTTGCTGTATTCAAAACAAATGAATGGGCGCCAAGAGTATTGATTTCAAATGCAATGCTTGTGCCAAAATGGGCAACCTGGGAGTATTTCAGAGAACTTGAAGAACGTGGTCTAACAATGTATGGACAGATGACTGCTGGAAGTTGGATTTACATAGGAACTCAGGGAATCCTTCAAGGAACTTATGAGACATTTTATGCAGTTGCAAAAAAATATTTTGGAAATACCTTAAGAGGCAAAATTGTTGTAACCGCAGGATTAGGGGAAATGGGAGGAGCTCAACCACTTGCAGTTACACTTAATGATGGAATAATTATTGCAGTTGAAGTTGATAAGAAAATGATCGATAGACGATTAAAGACCGGTTACCTAGATACCTGGACTGAAAGTTATGAGGAAGCAATTAAAATTGCTTTAGAACACAAGAAAAAAAACGAGCCAATTTCAATAGCTTTACGCGGCAATATTGTTGATGTCTTACCGCGGATGCTAAAGGAGGGATTCATTCCAGATATTTTAACTGATCAAACCGCAGCACACGATCCACTGAATGGTTATGTTCCAAAGGGATTAACTGTTGAAGAAGCAAGTACTATGCGGAAAGAAAAACCAAGCGAATATCTTGAAAGAGTTTATGATTCAATGGTTGAACATGTAAGCACGATGGTTGAAATGCAAAGACATGGCTCAAAGGTGTTTGAATATGGAAATAATTTAAGAAGAAATGCTTTTGACCATGGAGCAAAAGATGCCTTTGAAATTGTTGGTTATGTTCCTGAATATATAAGACCATTGTTTTCTGAAGGAAAAGGACCTTTTAGGTGGGTTGCTCTTTCCGGAGATCCTGAAGATATATATCTAACAGATGAAATTGTTCTAAAGCTTTTCCCTTACGATGAACATCTTAAAAAATGGATTGATCTTGCACATAAGAAAGTTCATTTCCAAGGATTACCAGCAAGAATTTGTTGGTTAGGACAAGGTGAAAGAGAAGCATTTGGCATTGAAATAAATAAATTAGTTAAAAATGGTAAATTAAAGGCACCAATTGTAATAGGAAGAGATCACCACGATACTGGATCTGTTGCATCGCCATATAGAGAAACTGAAAAAATGCTTGATGGATCTGATGCAATTGCGGATTGGCCAATTCTAAATGCGTTACTTAATGCTTCATCTGGTGCAACTTGGGTATCAGTACATCATGGTGGTGGAGTTGGTATTGGATACTCAATACACGCTGGTTTTGTTATAGTTGCAGATGGAACAGACTTAGCTCACGAAAAACTTTCAAGAGTTCTACATAATGATCCAGCAAGTGGTGTTGTAAGACATGCAGATGCCGGGTATGAAATTGCAATAGAAACCGCAAAGAAACACAACATAAAGATGCCAATGCTCAAGAAATAATAATGGCGCGCCCAGCAGGAGTCGAACCCGCAACCGACGGTTCCGTAGACCGTTGCTCTATCCAGTTGAGCTATGGGCGCGTCCTTTCTAATTATATAATCTATCAATAATTTTTGCAATATTCAAAAAATCATTTTGAAAAATAAGTATTTTAATATAAAATACCCTTTGGAAATCAATTTTTTCGGAGGTTTTAAATGGAAAAGATTGCAGTAATAGGACTGGGGTTTGTAGGCTTACCATTATCTCTAACATATTCGCTTCATGGAATAAAGGTTATTGGAATTGATATAAACAAAGATTACATTAACCAACTTAAAAATGGCAAAACACATGTATTTGAAGAATACAATGGAAAACATATCGAACAAATTCTAAAGGAAAGCTTAGAAAACGGACTTTTCGAACCAACAGACTCATACGAGTTGGGCTTAAAAGATGTTCGTAATATTATTGTAACTGTTGGAATTCCAATAGAAAATGGGGTTGTTAATTTAAATGTTTTTGAAAACGCAATGAAATCTATAGGAAAAAATTTAAAAAAGGATGCCCTTGTTCTAATAAGATCAACTGTTCCTCCCCTTACCACAAAAAATATTGCAAAACCATTAATTGAGGAAGTAAGCGGATTAAAAGAAGGTAAAGATTTTTATCTTGCCTATTCATCTGAAAGAATTGCTGAAGGAAAGGCATTTGAGGAATTTCAAACAATGCCTGTTGCAGTCTCTGGTTTAAGTGAGGAAGGAACAAAACGAGCAAAAAAACTTCTCGAACTAATAAATCCAAACATAATCGAGGCAAGTTCACCTGAAGTTGTAGAAATTTCAAAACTTATAGAGAATGCGTCAAGAGACGTTAATATTGCAATTGTAAATGAACTTGCAAATCTAACAAATGCATTAAGTATTGATACAATGGAAGTTATACGAGTTGCAAATACACACAAAAGAGTAAAACTTTTAACTCCAGGGATAGGTGTAGGCGGTCATTGCATTCCTTTTGCTTCAAAATACATTTTCTATCTAACTGATAAGATTGGACTCGAAATGCCGCTCTTACATGCAGCACGCAGTGTCAATGACAGAAGACCTAAAGATATTGCAGATATTATAGAGAAAGCGTTAACAAATCTAGGTAAAAGCCTTGATAATGCAAAGATTGGCTTTCTTGGAATTGCAATGAAAGATAATTCATCTGATGTATCGGAAAGCCCTGCAATAATGCTAAAAGAAATATTAAAAGGAAAAGGAGCAGAGGTAACATTTTTTGACCCTAAGATTAAAGGAAATTTTCCTGAAGCCGAAAAAGACTTTGAAACATTACTTAGAGGAAAAGATGTTATAATTATACCAATCATCCATAACGAGGTAAATTACGATATAAACACGTGGAAAAATTTCCTCAAAAAAGATGCAGTCATTTTCGATGCAAAGGGAATAATAGACAAAATAAAGGCAACTAACTTGGGGTTCCATTATTATACTATATGAGAATTGAGATCTTTGATATACCAGTTGATAATCTTACCAAAAAAGAAGCAGTTCAATACATAGAAAGAATGCTTAATGAAAAATGTCCTCATTTTGCTGTAGCAATCAATCCTGAAAAGGCACTAAAAGCATACCAAGACGAAGATTTACTTAATATCATTAAAAATTCAGACCTAAACTTTATAGACGGAGTTGGAATTATATTTGCTGCCAAAGTATTTAAAGGTATAAAAATAAAAGAGCGTGTTACAGGCATCGATCTTTTCACTGAATTACTGAAAGTGGCTGAAGAAAAAAGTTATAAAGTTTACTTTCTTGGAACAAAAGAAGAAAGCTTAAAAAAGGCAATTGAAAATATCAAAAAGGCTTTTCCAAGCTTACAAATTGCAGGTTTTCATAATGGTTTTTTTAATGAGGAAGATAAGATTATTGAAGATATCGCGAAAAGCAATGCTGATATTCTCTTTGTTGGGATGGGATCTCCAAAACAAGAAAAATTTATCTATAAAAATCTTGAAAAACTGAATGTAAAATTCGCTATGGGAGTTGGTGGAACATTTAATGTCTACGCAAACGAATTTAGAAGGGCACCAAATATAATCCAAAAATTAGGCTTAGAATGGCTATACAGATTTATACTTGATCCAAAAAGACTTCCACGTATTTTGACACTGCCTGTATTTCTTAAAGAAGCCTATAAAAGGAGATTTACTCCCAAAAAAGAAGTTGAATTTTTAGGCATAAAAGTTTCTAATAGATCTTTAATCGAGAACCTTGACATAGTTCAAGGGTTTATAAACAAAAAAGAATTTCACCTTATAGTAACCATAAATGGCGAAATGCTTTCAAGAGCAATAAGCGACAAGGAGTTTTTAAACATACTTAAAGAGGCAGACCTTGTTATTCCAGATGGCATTGGAGTTGTACTTGGTGCAAGAAGATTTGGCGAAAGAATAACACAAAGAATTCCAGGAATTGAATTTGCATGGGAATTATTACGTCTTGCTGAAAAAAAAGGATATAGAGTATTCTTTTTGGGTGCAAAAGAAGAAATACTCCAATCTGCTATAAAAAAGATAAGAGAAAAATTTCCTAATTTAGAAATTGTCGGTTATCATAATGGCTATTTTAAAGATGATAATGAAATAAGAAAGGAAATTATAAATTCGAAGCCAGATATTCTTCTTGTTGGAATGGGCGGAATAAAGCAGGAAAAATGGATTATCAAAAACAAAGATTTAAATGTACCAGCCAATATTGGGGTAGGCGGCTCTTTCGATGTTTGGAGCGGAAAAGTAAAAAGGGCTCCCGCTTGGGTAAGAAAACTTGGAGTAGAATGGCTCTACAGAACAGTTACTCAGCCCGAAAGAATATGGAGACTAAAAAATTTAGTTGTTCTTTCTTTTAAGTTAATTGTAGGGAGGATTGACGATTGAAAGCGGTTATTTCCGGATATTTTGGTTTTGGTAATTTGGGAGACGAATCAATAAAAGCTGTCCTTGAAAGAGAGCTACCGAAGATAAACATTAAACCTGTTTTTCTAACAAAGAGTAAGTCAAAGGAAAATGAAATTATTAGAACAAATATTTTTCAAATAATTAATGAAATAAAAAATTCTGACATACTTATTTCAGGCGGAGGTGGACTTCTCCAAGATAAGACAAGCTCAAGAAGTCTCTATTACTATCTATCACTTCTTAAACTACCTAAAATATTTCGGAAATACAGCACTGTTTTTGCTCAAGGCGTTGGCCCAATTACAAAAAATGTTGACAGGAAAATATTAAAAAGTATTCTCGATACTGTAGATCTAATAACAGTAAGAGACAATGAATCTAAAGAACTCCTCAAAAGCATTGGGGTAAGAAAAGAAATTTTTGTAACGCAGGATCTTGCATTCTTGTATGAGCCAGCAACACAAAAAGAATTTAATTTTGATGAACCATACAACATTCTTCAGATAAAGGGTAACGAAAAAATAGATCTCGAAGAAGTTGCAGATATTGCTCGCTTTATGCACTATAGAACAGAATATGAGACAATTTTAGTGCCATTTTACAAAAATATTGACCTTGATGTTGCAAAACGAATCGAGGAAAAGACGAAATTCAAGGTTGTAGTTCCAGAAGATATTGATGAAGTATTTGCAATATTTAGAGGGGCAAAATTTATTGTGGGAATGCGTTATCACTCTGTTGTGTTCTCTTTACTACTTAAAAAACCAATTTTGCCCATTTTTTACGATGATAAGGTAAGAAACATATCACATTTATTTGAGATAGAAGGCATAGATATAAAAGACCTAAAATTATCATATTTCTCAAGAGCCTTTATTAACTTATTGCAAAAGAATGATTTTGAGACAAAAATTGAGGATAAATTAACGACTGCAAAAAAAGATGCAAAAAGAAATTTTGAACTACTTTTACAACTACTACGTTAAAGAATTTTTTCTAGAGATAGTTTCTCCAGCACATTGTGTTGTTTGCGGAAAAAAATTGTTTGATAGTAATTTCATTTGCGAAAGTTGCAAAAACAAAATCATTTTTAATGAATACCCTCTCATTTCAAGAGAAGAAGTGGTATACTATTATGGAATGACACGTTATACTGGGGTAATGGAAGAACTTATAAAAAAATTTAAGTTTAATGGCTATAAGGCTTTGTCAAAATTTCTCTCTTCTATTATCATTAATTTTATTAAAACAAATAATATAGAATTTGACTTTATAGGCTTTGTTCCAATGTCAAAAATGGAATTTAAAGAACGAGGATATAATCAAACATATCTCCTTGCAAAAGATGTATCGTTTGCTACCCAAAAACCTATTATTAGAAGTATCTATAAGATTAAAGAAACAAAAAAACAAACTAACCTATCTAAAAATGAAAGAATTCAAAATTTAAAAGATGCATTTGTCATTAAAGAAGCAATCATGGGAAATATTTTGATAATTGATGATGTTTATACAACAGGAACCACTGCAAAAGAAATTACGCATGCTTTCAAAAAAGTTTTAAAAAATGGCAACATCTATTTTATTGCATTGTCCCAAACATTTAATTAAGGAGGTAAAAAATGAGGATTAAGGATGCAGACTTTGAATTAGCGCAAGCAATGCAAAATGAGCTTGAACGACAAAGGACAAAACTTGAACTCATTGCATCAGAAAACTACGTAATGGAACCAGTTCTCGAAGCACAAGGTTCTGTATTAACCAACAAATATGCAGAAGGATATCCAAATAGAAGATACTATGGTGGGTGTGAGTTTATTGACATAGTGGAAAGTTTAGCCATAGAAAGAGCAAAAAAACTATTTAAAGCAGAAGGTGCAAATGTTCAACCCCATTCAGGAACACAGGCAAATTTTGCAGTGTATTTTGCAACAATGAATCCAGGAGACACACTTCTTGGTATGGACCTTTCTGCAGGGGGACACTTAAGTCATGGAAGCCCCGTGAGCATAACTGGCAAGTACTTTAACGCAGTCCATTATGGTGTCGAAAAAGAAACAGAACTTATTGATTATAATCAGGTAGAAGATCTTGCAAAGAAGTATAAACCTAAGATTATCATTGCTGGTGCAAGTGCATATCCAAGATTTATTGACTTCGAAAAGTTTGCAATAATTGCTAAAAGTGTTGGAGCGTACCTCATGGTTGATATGGCTCATATTGCAGGTTTAGTAGCTGCGGAAATCCATCCAAGCCCAGTTCCTTACGCTGATTTTGTGACGACAACTACTCACAAAACACTAAGAGGACCAAGAGGTGGAATGATCCTATTCAAAAAAGAACATGAAAAAATAATTAACAAATCAGTTTTCCCTGGAATTCAAGGAGGACCGCTTGAACACGTAATTGCAGCAAAGGCTGTTGCATTAAAATTAGCGGAGACTAATGAGTTTAAGGAATACCAAAAACAAGTAGTAGCAAATGCAAAGGCTCTTGCAAATGCACTAATTAAACGAGGTTTTAGATTAATTACAAACGGTACAGATAACCACCTTATTTCTATTGATTTGAGATCCAAAAATATAACCGGAAAAGAGGCTGAGAAACTTTTAGACTCAGTAAATATCACCACCAATAAAGAGTCAATCCCCTTTGATCCTCTTCCACCAACAGAAACAAGTGGCTTAAGATTAGGAACTCCAGCACTTACTACACGAGGAATGAAAGAAGCCGAAATGGAACTTATAGCAGATCTTATCGACCGAGCAATTAGCTCAAGATATGATGAAAAGAAATTAGAATTAATTAGAAACGAAGTGTTAGAGTTAACTAAGCAATTTCCTATTTACAATAACATATCATACATTTAAAGGAGGGGAAATGGAGAATGTAAACTTAATAAAGCATCCACTTATACAGCACAAACTAACTTATCTAAGAAAAAAAGAAACTAACCCAAAAGAGTTTAGAGAGTTAGTAAAGGAACTCTCTGCCCTTATGGTCTACGAAATATTTAGAGACACAAAACTTAAAGAAGTAGAAATAGAGACCCCCATTGAAAAAACAAAAAGTTATATAATTGACGAAGATATTGCAATAGTTCCAATACTCCGTGCAGGAATTGTAATGGCAGAAGGTATTCTTGATCTCATCCCTCAGGCTCGCGTTGGCTACATTGGTATTTATAGAAATCCACAAACGCTTGAACCTGTTGAATACTACAGCAAACTTCCAATAAATATTGAAAACTCTTCAGTTTTTATTGTTGACCCAATGCTTGCAACAGGTGGATCTGCTTCAAAGGCAATTTCAATTGTTAAGGAAGCAAAAGCAAAAAAAATATATTTTGTATGCCTCATCTCTGCTCCTGAAGGAATCATGAAAATAGAACAAGACCACCCCGACGTAAAGATATACACTATAGCAGTTGACGAAAGGTTGAATTCACACGGATATATAGTGCCCGGATTGGGAGATGCAGGAGACAGGCTTTTTGGAACGAAATGAAAGAAATTATCGCCTTTATTGATGAAAACTTCTTCAATATTTCCTACTATTTTCTTATAGGGTTTTTCCTCTCTTCCTTCTCAACACCTCTTGCTATCTTTCTTGGAGACAAATTTGCAATAATAGATTTACCCAAAACGAATGATAGAAAAAAAATACACAAAGAGCCAGTACCACGTTCAGGAGGAATTTCAATTTATATAACAATTTTAATCCTCTTTTTCATCCTTCAAAAATTCAACAGACAATTTTTAGGAATAATTTTAGGTGCAACTGTTTTATTCTTTGGACTTTTGTTTGATGATAAATATGGACTAACGGTTAGACAAAAGTTTTTAATTCAATTTTTGGGAGCATTTATTGCAATTTGTACAGGAACTCAATTCACACAGATAACAATTCCCTTTACCGATACAGTAATCAAGTTGGGCATTCTTGGTAGTATTTTAACAGTGCTTTGGATTGTTGGTCTAATTAATGCAATAAACATAATAGACGGACTCGATGGGCTTGCTGCTGGAGTTTCTGCTATAGCTTCGTTCTTCCTTGCAATAACTGCCATGTATAAAGGGCACTTAGACCTTGCCTTAATTCTAATTGGCCTTTGTGGAAGCCTTGTTGCATTTCTCATTTATAATTTTCACCCAGCTAGAATCTTTTTAGGTGACTCAGGTGCAGGACTTTTAGGATATATGCTTTCAATAATCTCTATTGTTGGTGCATATAAAACAACAACATTAATTTCAGTTGCTCTCCCGATATTTGTTCTTGGTATACCAATTTTGGAAGTATCAACTTCAATCATAAGAAGAATAATGCAAGGAGGATCTCCATTCAGGTATGATACAGAACACATACATTACAGGCTTTTAAAAAAAGGCTTTTCTCAAAAGAAAATTGCTTTAATATACTATACAATTACTTTAATACTTTCTTTAGCTGGAGTCTTACTTGTATTTGGGGTGAAATAATGAAAAAGAAAGTTTTTCTGATTTTTGGAACAAGACCTGAAGCAATCAAGATGTATCCTGTCTATAAAGCCCTAAATAATTTCAAAGAATTTGAAACAAAAGTAGTTATTACAAGCCAACATCAAGAAATGCTAAGACAAGTAATTGAACTTTTTAATATTAAGGTTGACTATGACCTCAAAGTAATGGAAGAGAAACAAACACTGACAAAGATAACTAACAAGGTCCTAACAGGCTTAAAGGACATATTTGATACTGATCGCCCAGATATTCTTCTTGTGCATGGAGACACAACAACAACTTTTGCCTCAGCCCTTGCTGCATTTTATGAGAAAATTCCTATAGGACACGTTGAAGCTGGTCTTAGAACGCATAATAAATATTCTCCTTTTCCTGAAGAGATGAATCGAAAATTAACCGATACCTTAACTGATTTATACTTTGCACCAACTGAAAAAGCAAAGGAAAATCTACTCAAGGAAGGTGTAGAAGAAAGATCAATCTATGTAACAGGAAATACTGTTGTAGATGCACTAATAGAAATCTTACAAAAAGATATAAAAACTAACTTACCAATTAATGAGGATGAAAAGTATATAGTGGCAACTGCGCATAGAAGAGAAAATTGGGGTAAACCAATGGAAGAAATTTGTTATGCAATTAAATCTATTGCTGAAGAATTCGGAAACCAATATAAAATTGTGTTTTCTGTACATAAAAATCCAATTGTTCGAGAAACAGTAAATAGAATTCTAAAAGACACTAAAAATATCATTCTTGTTGAGCCAATGGATTATCTTACTTTTATTAAACTATTATCAAAAGCTACATTGATCCTTACTGACTCTGGCGGTATTCAAGAAGAAGCACCAACACTTAGAAAACCTGTACTTCTTATGAGGAATACTACAGAAAGACCAGAAGCAATAGAAAGTGGAATTGTAAGACTTGTTGGAACAAACAGAGAAAAAATAATCAGAGAAGTCAAAAAAATTCTTACAAATAAAGAAGAATATGAAAAAATGATTTCAAATAAAAATCCATTTGGTGACGGTAAGGCTGGAATTAGAATAGCTAAAATAGTCTTTGATTTTCTTTCGAACGGAGGAAAAAATGGAATATCTTGAAGTTAACGGTGGAAAAATACTCAAAGGAGAAGTCTTAATCTCTGGTTCTAAAAACGCTGCTTTTCCGGTTCTATCAGCATGTTTGCTTATTGAAGGAAAGTGTCATATTAAAAATATCCCCAATATACTTGATGTGAAAAAATTTCTTTTTCAACTTAAAAAGATTGGAGTAAATGTTTTAGAAGGAGAACATGAAGTTGAAATAGATGCATCGTCTTCGTTTAAACCAGAAATTCCTCCAGAAGAAACGGAAAATATAAGAGGAACTCAGACGCTTTTAGGTGCATTTATTGCACGGCATATGAAAGCTTCTATTGCTGGCTTAGGTGGATGTAATATAGGAAAGCGCCCCATTGATCAACATATAAAAGGCCTCGAAAGCCTTGGAGTGGAGATTAGTTGGGATAAGGGTATCTTAAAGGCACATTCTCCCAAAGGACTTAAAGGAAACAAGATATTTTTAGATATGCCAAGTGTAGGGGCAACGGAAAATATAATCCTTGCTTCGGTATTTGCCGAAGGAGAAACAATAATCGAAAATGCAGCAAGAGAACCAGAAATAAAGGATCTAATAAATTTTCTCAACCTCGCAGGTGCAAATATAGAAGTTAACGGAACTGGAAGCACAATCGTGGTACACGGAGTAAAAAAATTAAAACCTGTCAAATATTCAATAATTCCCGATAGAATCGAGGCTGCTACATATCTTATCCTTGCAGGCTTAACTAAAGGTAAGATTAAGATTAAAAATACCTTACCTTACCATCTTGAGGCGGTCATAATGAAATTAAAAGAAATTGGTCTTGATGTATCAGTCAATGAGAATGAAATTACTGCAAGCTATAAAGGAAAACTGTTACCTACATCAGTAAAAACTCTTCCATACCCAGGCTTTCCAACTGATGTACAATCTCAAATCTTGACACTGCTTACTCTTGCTAATGGATCAAGTGTTGTCACTGAAACAGTTTTTGAAAACAGATTTAGGATTGTAGACGATCTTTTAAAAATGGGCGCAAACATAAGAGTTGAAGGAATTTCTGCATTTATTACAGGTGTTAAAGAATTAAAACCCTCTGTTGTAACTGCTAAAGATTTACGAGGAGGTATGTCACTTCTTTTAGCAACACTATCTGCAAAAGGAACAAGCAAAGTATTAGAACCTGTGCACATCGATAGAGGATATGAAAGTTATATAGAGAAAATAAAAGGGCTTGGTGGAGATGTCGAAAGGAAAAATTCTTAAATTCTATAAATTTGAAGGAGCACTTAATGATTTTATTGTAATTGATGGACGCTTTAATAAGTTAGAAAATCCTGAAGAGTATGCAAAACTTCTTCTTGATAGACATGCTTCAATTGGTGGAGACTCTCTTTTGTATCTCGAAGAAAGTGATGTTGCAGACATTAAAATGAGAGTACTTGAAAAAGATGGCAGTGAATCACAAATGTGTGGCAATGGTGCTCGTTGCATTGGACTTTATTTTGAAAGATTTTATGGAATTGGAAACATAACAATTGAAACTTTGGCAGGAGTTAAAAAGGTAAAAAAGGTTTCTGAGAATAGGTTTGTAGTTTCTATGGGACCAATGCAAAAACTTGGAAATTTTGTTAACGGTCCCAGAAATGAATATGAACTAATTCATGAACTATTTTCTTTTAAAATATTCGTTGTAAATTCTTCCGAACCCCATGCAGTAATTCCCTTAAAGAGCATCAAAAGAATACCAAAAGAAAAGGGTCTTAAAATTTCAAAGAATTTCAAACTATTTCCTTATGGTATTAATGTTGATTTTATTGAAATTTTAAACGAAGAAACTATAAAAATTAGGACTATAGAACGTGGCGTATATGAAGAGACTCTTGCTTGTGGAACTGGAGCCGTTGCATCTGCGTATGTTTTTAACAAATTTTTAGGTGGGAAAGATATTGTCCATGTAAAAGCATTAGGTGGAGAACTCAAGGTTGAACTCGGCAAAAAGGAAAACTACTTAGAAGGAGAAGCACATTATGTTTTTAAGGGAGATATAGAATTATGATTAGTTATGATATACTTGAGTTTCAAGGAAAAATTATAGGTAAATTTGAAAGCAAAGGAAAATTTTATGTTGAACTTGAAAAAACTAATTTTTACCCAGACGGAAAAGGAGGTCAACTTGGCGATAGGGGATTTATTGGAAATGCAAGAGTTCTTAGTGTAAAGGAAGACAATTCAAAAGTATTACACGAGGTTGAAACTTTAGATATTGAAGAAAATCCTACCTGTATTGTCGACAAAGAAAGAAGATTAGAAATTGCAAGAGAACATACGGCACAACACATTTTATCACAATCATTCCAAAAGCTTTACAATATAGAGACTTTAAGTTTCCATATGGGCGAAAATTATTCAACAATTGATTTAAATATAGAAAAACTGGGCGATGAAAAAATTGAAGAAGCTGAACTATTGGCCAACCGTATTGTTCTTGAAAATAGAGAGGTAAAAAAATATTACATTAATGAAGATGAACTCGAAAAGTTAAACTTGAGGAAAAAATTGGAAATCAAAGGTCCTATTAGAATAGTTGAAGTTGAAGGGTTTGACGTTTCAATGTGCGGTGGAACTCATGTTGGAAAAACTGGAGAAATAGGGATAATTAAAATTATAAAGGTAGAAAAAACCAAAAAGGATTTGACAAGAATCTACTTTACATCGGGATTAAGAACCTTAAGAACTTTCCAGGAAAAAACAAAGATAATTGACGAAATTTCAAGAATTTTAACAACAGGAGAATCAGAACTTAAAACAAAAATCAACAAATTGATAATTGAAAATAAGAAGCTTTTAGATCTCAATAAATATTTGGAAGAAAAATTTATAAACGAAGTTATAGTAAAATTATATAGCCAAAGCGAAATTAAGGAAGTTTTTGAAAATATTTCAAGAAAAAGTTTTGAGGTAATTGTTCATAAGACACAAAGTGCAGGTAAAAGTGGTTTCCTCGCATTAATAGACAAAGAAAGTCTTTTGGTTGCAATCATTAACGCTAATATCCACTTACCTTACAAAAGCTTTGATATAAATGGAATTACTTTTTACACTATTGAAATAGTTAAAAAAGATGAAGCATTAAAAAGGCTATTAGAATTAAAAGGAGGTAACTAATGAAAAAATTAAATTTTTTCATTGTCTTGATTCTTATAATACTTCTTGCAACAATTCTTTTAATTGCACAAAATTATAATGAAATAGTTATAAATTTTCTTCTACTTAAGTTTAACACAACAGTTGGTTTATTTGGAATTATAATGTTCTTCGCTGGAGCAGTTATTGTTTGGTTAGTTTCTCTAACTGTCCATTATTTAGAGATTTCAAATTTAAAGCGAAAACTATCAGAGTGTGAGTCAAAGCTAATAAAATCGGACAAATCCCAAGAAGAAACTGAAGTGAAAGAAAAACAAAACTAAAAATAACTACTGATTCATTTTATTTCTATTGTTATATAACTAAAATTTTATTATAATATTTTGTTATATACTTTGTTTTCGAAAGTTTGGATGTGAAACTATGCTAAGAAAAGTTTTCCTCAATAATAAGAATGCAAGATGCTATATTGTTGCAAGTTTTATAATTTCAATCGGAACAGGCATATTTTTCCTTGCTTTAAATCTTTACTTGATAAACTTTGGAATCAAAAAAGAAATTATTGGTTTGCTCAATGGTATATATTTTTTAGGTATTACAATTCTATCTCTATTTTCTGGGTTAATTTCAAACATAGCAGGACATAAAAAAAGTTTCATCGTAGGTGTAATGCTTCAGTTTGTGGGAGAACTCGGATTAATTCTGACTAAAAATATTTTTGCCTTAATTTCTTTTCTATTCCTAATAGGCTTTGGTTCGTCGCTTTTTCTTGTAAATGAAGCACCATTCCTATCAAGGAATAGCACCTCTTATGAACAAACTCATTTATTTGGACTAAGCTTTGGAAGTATCGTTCTTGGTAATTTTGTTGGAGAGATTTTGGGAAGCACTTTGCCAAAAATATTGAATGAAAATCACATGTTTGGTTTAAGAAATGCCTTAATAATTGCGTCAATTCTTACTTTAAGTGGATTTTTATTTATAAATAGAATTGATGAAGAGTGGATTGTAGAAGAAGGTGAAAGTATAATATCCAAAATCAGAGATCCGCTCATAAAAATTTTTAGAGACGGAAAAGGTGTCAAAATTATAAGTATTTTTGTAATAAGTGAATTTCTAATGGGAATTGGTGCAGGTACAATGATCCCTTTTTTCAATCTTTATTTTATTGAGTTTCAAGGCATTAGTTATGAAAAACTTGGAATTGTATTCGGTGCTCAAAGTATTCTTATTGCTATTGCCTCATTAATGGTGCCATTTATAACAAAAAACTCTAAAAAATTCTACACTATAATAGTTCTTCAAAGCCTTTCACTTCCTTTTATATTATTGCTTCTCTTTAAAAACCGAATTTTAGCAATTGTTTCATATCTTCTTAGAGGAATCTTCATCAATGCTTCAATTCCAATATATTCCTCCTATTACATGGAATTAATGGATGACGAGATAAAAGCAATTGCTTCAAGTGTAAAAGAAATATCTTGGAATTTTGCGTGGTTTTTAGGTGCCTCAATATTTGCGGTTCTAAAAGGAAATTATAAATACTCAATACTTTCCTTTTTTATGCACTTGGAACTCTTTCCTTTTATTTTCTGTCAAAGAAAAATGCAAAAATTATGATTCTTTAGAATCGCTCTCTAAAGATTTTAAAATTTGAGACACGTTTCCAAACTTAGGATTTCTTAATTCAACACGCTCAAGATATTCTTGCGCCTTTTTTCTATCACCTTTTTGTAAGTAAGAAATACCTAAGCCATAAACGACGGCAAGTTCATCTTCATTCATAGGAGCATAAGGTGGATCATACAAAGAAAGATACTCAATGGCTTTATCAAAATCTTTACTTTCATAGAATATCGAACCTAATAATCTTACCATCTTTATTGTTAGTTTCTCCTCTTCAATTTCTATAAGTAATCTTTTAGCCTTTTCAAGATCTCCTGCAATGTACTCAAGCATTGACCCAATGAACCTTAAATAAGGCGTATCATGTTTATTTATATTTTTATAAATAATGTTTGCGACTTTTTTAACAGTAACCTTATACTTTGTTTTATTGTAAAATAACTTGTAAAGCTCCTCTTCGTTCTCATAGAGTTTTGCGGATTTAAGGATTTCTTCGTAAGACTTCTCGGGAATATTCTTTTCAATGTACTTAGAGGCAAGCGCAAGATGTCTTGAAGACTGATACTCATTTGTAGTTATAAACACTATATGAAGAATTGCTGCAATTACAAAAGAAATCAAACCAAAAAGTCTTTTCGTTGGATCAAACAGTGAAAAAAACGCAAAAATATAACCAAGAATAATGAAGGAAATAAAAATCTTAGGAACCCTTTTAATCATTTATCCTCCTTAAATACTAACATTGAATAATTTTCTTGCAATATAACCCAAAAGAAATGTAATTATAATAACTCCTATAATGACCAAAAACATTTCTGAAAATGTTCTTTTGAAACTTGTATCCTGAATTACTGAAACATAGAAGGAAAATACAACTACTATTAAAAAGCCAAACACAATTGAAAAAATAAATCCAATTATAAAATTGTTTACAAAGAAAAACGGTAAGACAAGCCCTAACACAACGAGAAAATATGCAATAAAAGTATAAACTGCTGCTTTGAGTGGATTTCTATTTGATAGAACATCAGTCTTTTTCGAAATATATTCAGATGCAGCCATTGATAAAGAAGCAGCAACACCAGTGATAAGTGCAGCAACTCCAATCGTTCGAGAGTTTTGAAGTGCTGATGAAAGACCAGATATTGTGCCTGTAATTTCGACAAGAGCGTCATTCAGACCAAGAACAATAGAACTGACATAATGAACTCTTTCTTCTTCGATTAATTTTATCAACTCATCCTCATGCCTTTCTTCATCCTCTAAAACTGATAAAAACTCTTCATCATCTTTTGATATTTCTCTGTAAATTTCTACTGCATCATCTTCACTTCTTTCCATTAGTTTAATTACAAATATAACCCCAAAAATATAATAAAGAATTTTATAAAAAATAAATTGCAACAAATTTTCTTTAACATCAATATGATTGATTTTCTTCAAAAGAAGATAATGTTTAAACTCATCCTTTGAAATTTCCTTAAGTATCTCTTTGTTTTTTCCTTTTAGTTTTTCAGAAAGAAAATTATATATTTTAGCACCTGTTATTTCGCTTACTTGAGCTTCTACAAGTTTCTTATTCATACTTTAATTATATTTAAAAACTAACACAAGTCAAAAACTTGATTTTTAAACAAAATTTTGTAAAATTCACTATATAGGAGATGGAAATGGAAATTAAAACAGTAAAAGGTTTCAAAGACATATTAGGATTAGATGCGCTGTTGTTTAATGAAATCCAAAGAGTAGGATATGATATAGCAAATTCTTTTGGCTATAAACTTATAGTTCTTCCAACGGTTGAGTATGCAGAACTGTTTGATAGATCTGTTGGAAATACAACAGACATTGTTGAAAAAGAAATGTTCACTTTTGAAGACAAAGGTGGCAGGACATTATCATTGCGTCCCGAAATGACAGCATCTGTTGCGAGGAGTTTTATTGAACATCATATGGAAACAAACCCATTGCCTCTTAAATTTTTCTATTTTGGTCAATGCTTCAGATATGAAAATCCTCAAAAAGGCCGATATAGAGAGTTTTATCAACTTGGAGTCGAGGTTCTGGGTGATATCTCTCCACTGCTTGATATAGAAGTGATTCAAATTGCACTTAAGATAATTGAACAGTTCAATATAAAAAACCTCAAAGTTAAAATTAATAGTATTGGCTGTAGAGTCTGCAGACCAAAATACAAAGAAGCGCTTACCGAGGCTTTAAAACCTCATTATGATGAGCTTTGTCCAGATTGCAAAAGAAGGCTTTATACAAACCCTTTAAGAGTTCTTGATTGCAAAAAAGAAGAAGACTCCCTTAAAGAAATTCTTCCAAGAATAACCAATTACCTTTGCGATGAATGTAGGAAGCACTTTGAAGAAGTCCAGAGATTACTTACTGAACTTAAGATTCCATTTGAAGTAGATAATACACTTGTAAGAGGCCTTGATTACTATACCAAAACGGTTTTTGAAGTTATTTCAGAAGATCTTGGTGCACAAAACGCACTTCTTGGGGGGGGTAGATACGACTATCTCGTTGAGGATCTTGGCGGAAGAAAAACTCCTGGTGTCGGTTTTGCAATGGGTGTCGAAAGGTTTATTGAGATTCTTAAAGGAAATAAATTTAAAACACCTGAGAAGAAAAAATTATACATTACTTACGACAAAAAATTTGGTAGTAATGCATTTGAAATAAGAAATTCTTTAATCCCAGACTTTGTTGTTGAAATTGACCCGAAAGGAGACTCACTAAAAAAACAAATTGAAAGAGCAAGTAAAAGAGGATCAGATTTCATTCTAATTATGGGCGAGAACGAGGTCTTAGAAAATAGCATAAGTATTAAAGATTTAAAAAGTGGTAATCAAATAAAGATAAAAATTGACGAACTAAAAGAAGCGTTAAAGGAGTTGTTAAAAGATGCTTAAAAGAACAATAGGTGCAGGAAATGTAAACGAAAGTATAGTTGGAAACGTTGTTGTAGTAAATGGATGGTTGCACAGAAAAAGAAATCTTGGTGGAATATTGTTTTTAGATATAAGAGATCGATCAGGTATCGTTCAGGTGGTCGTTAATCCTAATGATATCTCAAAGGAAAAATTTGAAAGTATTGAATCTCTTAAGGTTGAGTCAGTTTTAGGTATCAAAGGAATTGTAAAGAAAAGAGAAGCGCCTAATCCCAAATTGAAAACTGGGATGGTTGAAATACAACTAAAAGATTTTGAAGTATTTTCAAAAGCAGAAGATCTCCCATTTAATCCATTTTCACCACAGGATGTTGATGAAATTGTTCGTTTAAAATACAGATATTTAGATTTAAGACGTGAAGAAATGAGAAAAATTTTTGAGCTTAGAGCGCAAATAACTCAGAGTGTAAGAAATTATCTTTCATCCAAAGGCTTTATTGAAGTTGAAACACCATACCTTACGAAAAGTACTCCTGAAGGTGCAAGAGACTTTTTGGTTCCTTCACGACTCAATAAAGGAAAATTTTACGCACTACCCCAGTCACCACAACTTTTTAAACAAATTCTTATGATAAGTGGTTTTGAAAAATATTTTCAAATTGCAAGATGCTTTAGAGATGAGGATCTAAGACTTGATAGACAACCAGAATTTACCCAAATTGACATGGAAATGTCGTTTGTTGAGCAAGATGATATAATTGAACTTGTAGAAGATATGTATAAAAATCTCTTTAAAGAAGTGTTGGGTATAGAAATCTCTACACCATTTCCAAGAATTGACTATAAGGACGCAATAAGATTTTATGGCTCAGACAAACCTGATACACGATTCGAAATGAAAATAATTAATTTTACAGACACTTTCAAAGATACCAAAATAAAAGTCTTTGAAAACAACGGTTCAAAACTAATTTTAGGTCTCACAATAGATGATGCTAATAATATATCAAGAAGCGAAGTTGATAGATTGAAAGATTCAGTTAAACAATTTGGTGTAAATGGTTTTGTAGATTTTAAAATCCAAGGAGGAGAGATTACCTCGCAATTTGCAAAATTTTTAAATGAAAATGAAAGGAAAGAAATTCTAAATTACGCAAAAGATAATTCACTTATTACCATTTTTGTTGTCGACAAAAAGGATGGTTTTGAAAAAGTTGGAAGAATTAGATTATTCTTTGGAGAAAAATTCAACAAAATAGATAAGGATAAATTCAATTTCCTCTGGGTTGTAAATTTTCCATTTTTCTCATATAGCGAAGAAGAGGGTAGATATGTTGCAGAACATCACCCATTCACAATGCCAAATCCTTTAGATCTTGATAAGTTAGAAACTGACAAAGAAAATGTTAGAGCAATTGCATATGACCTTGTCCTTAATGGAAATGAACTTGGAGGAGGAAGTATAAGAATCCATGATCCTGAGCTACAAAAAAGAGTATTTAAGGCAATTGGCTTAAGCGAGGAAGAAATTGAAACAAGATTTGGATTTTTAGTAAGGGCTTTTAGTTTAGGAGCACCGCCTCATGGTGGTATTGCCTTTGGCCTTGATAGACTTGTTTGGATCCTCAGTAAAGCAAATAGCCTTCGTGATGTAATAGCATTTCCTAAAACAACATCTGGTACATGTCCTTTAACAGATGCTCCAAGCGAAGTAGATATAAAACAACTCGATGAATTAGGTATAGACTTAAAAGATGGATAGAATGCCAAAAGAGTATAAGATTGCCGTATATATACTCTTCATAAGTCTTATTTATTTTATGTTTTTTTCTATAAATCTTTTCTTTAGGTTTAAGGTTGTAGAAAGCAGCTTGAGTAAAACTGTCATTATATTGTCTTTAACCGTGCTTTTAATTTATTTAATTCCTTCAATTCTTCTCCTATTAAGAAAAGAAATTTCAAGGAAAATATTGATAGTAATAACAACTTTAAACATGGCATTCGACATTTTCATAATTGAATTAATGCTTAATTTCAAATCTTTTGCCTTTTTTCTAACAAATAAATATAAAATCCGCGCCTTTACTCCTTATATTGTTCTTGGAATTGCAAGACTTACCCCAGAAAAAATAATCTCTATACTTTTAATTCAAATTCCATGGCTTATATATCTTAATTATCTTCTTCTGCATAAAGAAACTAAAGAATTTTTGATTTCAAAAGAATATCCACCTGTCAACACTCAAAGTTATACATTAGGTGTGATTACTTTGCTTTTTTTAAGCATTGCAATTGTGAGCATTATTTTTGGGCTATAAATTCATAGGGATGTTCTAAAAATTCATTTAAAACTACAGACATCGCTCCTATAAGTCCTGTATTTTCCTTTAATGCCGATGACACAACTTCAATGTTTTCCCCAAAACCATAAAACGAACGTTTCTTTAATGTGTCCTTAATCTGTGGAATAATATAATCAGAAATCTTTACAACAGGTCCAGCAATGATAATTCTTTGAGGTGCAAGAATATCTGCAACACTTACAAGTACATTCCCTAACATCCTGCTTCTTTCTTGTATTATGTTAAGCACAAGTTTATCTTTCTTTTTAAGGAGTTCATGGAGTTTTTCCAATGTAAGATTTTCTACTCTAATTTGTTTCTGGACTGCTTTTAGTATTGCGTTTACACTTGCATAAAGTTCAATACAGCCTTTATTCCCGCAATCACATTCAATTCCAAAATCCATATCAACTGATATATGGCCAATTTCTCCTGATACACCAAAATTTCCGTTATAAAGTTTTCTATTTAAAACGATTCCACCACCAATTCCAAAACCAATATGAACAAGTAAGAAGTCGTTAACATTACGCCCATATCCAAAAAACATTTCAGCAAGTGCTTCAGCGTTGGCATCATTCATAACGAAAACAGGCCTATCAATCACTCTTGCTATTTCACCGACTGAGAAATTTGAAAGATTTTTAAGATTTGGAATTCTGATTATTTTTCCTCCTTCTGGATCAACTCGTCCTGGTGCAGAAATTCCTATTGCAAAAATTTTACTTAACTTATCTTCAAATTCCTTAAAATGTTGGAGGATTAGAACGAAAAGTTCTTTATTTGAGATATCTGTGGATGTGTCAACAGTTTCAACATGGTAAATTTTCCCATCCAAATCGATCATTGCAAACTTAACTTGTGTATAGGACATTTCAACTGCAAAAACTTTAAATTTGTCCCCATTAAATTTAAGATAATATGGTTTTCTTCCAACTTTGTTTGATTCTCCAGGAGTTTCAGAAACCACACCTTGATTTAAAAGAAAACTTATGATTCTTGAAACAGTTGGCGGTGTTAGATCGGTTTTTCGTACAACAGATATTCTTGAAATACCTGGGTTGTCTTTAACTAATTTTAGAACTGTCGAGGTATTTTCCTCTTTTAGATCCCTCTGATTTTTACCTTTCAATATTTTGCCTCCTTTAAAAATTACAAGAGTGAAGGAGAACCTCCTTCACTCTAAATCTATGGGAGGTAGTAGAGATTTGCAGTTTTATTTACACTGTCTATATTATACTTAAATTTGAAAGCGTATGCAAGTGCTTTAACGGGGAATTTCAACTCTCCATTCTCTACATAACTCCTCACGTCTGGTTCTTCTGGAACTAATGGAATTGCATAACCATTAAGAAGAGACTTATTTTGGCCTATCCAGTGCTCGTATTTATTATCCATAAACACAAGGGTTAATTTTTTCCCATCAAAATTGTAACTAATGCCAAGAGAGTTGCAAAGGTCTTCTATTGAAGTGGTTACATCTTTTAATTTATCTATATACTCTGTTCTAATATTCCCGTTCTTAAATTGGAATTTTTCGCCATTTCTTAAAAGATAATTCATATTGAAAGGAAGTTCAATTTCTAATTTATATTTTGTGTAAAAGTAAAACTCAAATGTAGAAGTTGTGGAATTTTTGCCTATGGCATCTGCATCAAAACTCAAAATCTCCTTAAAATCTGCTTTATATGCATTTGGCACATTATTTGCCAAAACAAAAATTATCTTTATATTTTCAACACCACCTGACTTAATGCTACCATTAAACGTAATTTCCTTGTAATCTTTGCTACTCTTAAAGGAACTTGCGATGACTTTTTTAACTTGAACAAAATCGGGAATATATAATGAAAGTTCATTGCCTTCAAGATCTTTTTGATCCCCTTTTCCAACATTTTTGACTTCTATATCAAGTGAAAATTCAGAATTTGGAGGAGTAACGTTACCTATATTTAATTTATAAGAAGAAATAAGATTCGGAACTTCTTTGGCTTTTTCGAGTGGAAGCATTGGAATTATAGCAAGTTTTTTATTATTAATGTCATAAGAGGTAAGAAATTCTTTTTGAGTTTTATCTTTTGGTGTAAAAATATCAATTACCTTTGGAAGCACTCCTGCATTCAATGCATTAGGATCTGCCCCACCCAAGGTCCATTCGGTTGCCGTTAGAGTAATTGCTCTAAAATATCCTGCTCCATATCCATCCTGGCTTCCAGAAATAACACAAACATAAGGCTTATAATTAGGATTTATAGATAAATATTTTTTAGGCATAATAACAGTTATTGTGTTTTTTTCATTATCAACAGAAAGCCCAAGTTCGCCCTGTATCACTTCTCCTTTAGCATTTTGTATATAGTTGCCATAGGACCAACCTGCGATTCTAATTGCAACATCCCAAGGATGATTTTCGTCAATCATTACATTAGGACCATTCACATCTATAGGTTCGGTTCTACCCCCATCTTCCAAGTCAAAATACGTTTCAATAATTTGGAATGAAAAACCATTTGGACCATTCCATGGGTTATCTCCAATAGAACCCATTTCATAGACGAGAATATAGTTATCGTTTGCATCATACATCTTAAACGATATTAAATCAAATAAGTGCCCTTTATTTTGAAATACCTCATTAAGAGGATATGTATATGTTCCAGGTCCATTATCATCATTCGCTTGATCGTAAAGTTCGCCAATAAGAACTCCACCTATTTTTACTGGGAATTTTAATTTTATAGGAAGAGTCTCCGCTTTTACATTTCCATTTTTTATACTTACAACGACAACATACATTTTGCTTAAATTTAGGTCATTTAAGTCGATAGAATATAGCTTTTTTTCACCATATATTTCAAAATCAACAGGCATACCTATACTTGCATTTGTATAGGGAAAATTATTTATAAGAAAAGAGGTTGGTTTTATTTGTTCACTTAAAAATGCATTTAAGGACTTCCCATTGTATACAGCAACAATGTAGTTATTTGAGTTGAGCTCTAAGTTAAGGACATTATTTTTTTGATCGTAAATCATATTGCCTATTTTTACGTTTGCAAGGTTATTTATTGAAACTGGCTCAGTGTCTTTCAAAGATAATTCTGTAGATATATATGGCTCTCCATCTGGAAAATAATTTCCAAAAAGATAGTCTGGAATTGGATAGTTGAGTTTCTTATAGATTTCACCTAAGTACAATTTAAAAAGTCTATCAAACGCGGGGTCATTTCCTGAATTTTGATCGCTTCCATACCACCAGAACCAATCTGATCCTTCGGCAATCATTAAGTCTCTTTTAACTTGATTTCGTACATCAAAACTCAGGGAATTTTCTTTTTCCTTGAACTTTTTGTATGCATCGAGGAGCCACATCCATGCTATATTTTCTTGTGGTTCACCTATCCATGTATCCAGTGTCGGATTTATCCAACTTGACTCACCAAAATAACCATCATATTCTCTCTTAGGGAGATTAGAGTATGAGTTTACATTAGAGACGTCTTTATTTGCAAGGTCAAGTGACGTTACTTTGTGAAGAGAAATTTCATGTCCTTTAAATTTAGAAAGATATTCAGATGGAGTTACTACTTTTATAATCCCTTTATTCTCAAGTGCAGAAAGTTTAGAGTAAAAAGCTTTTAAAAAATCGTTTCCATCATTTTCGTAGTATTCCCAAGCATTTTCGCCATCAAGAGCAATCGTATAAACAAGATCGCCTGTAGAGTTAAGTTTTTGCAAATTTGTAAGCGTTGTTTCTACATCAGAGACCGCTTCTTCTACAGATTTTCCCGAATATCTAAAACCAATTCCATCTGATAAATATTTATCTCTGAAAAATACAGTTACTCCATTAATTGTATATGGAAGATGCGCTTTTACAGGATCATTTTTGTCTATACCAAGTTGGGGCAGGTTCTCAATGTCTGAAATAGTCCATTTTAAACCAACATTATTAAATATTCGCAAAACTTCGTCATTCAGAGCGCATTCTGAAGCCCATATACCAGATGGTGTTGATCCAAAGGTTTCTTTAAAAAGTTTATTAGAGGCACTCAACTGATCTTTAAGCTCGTTAGCTAAACCAAAATCCAAAAGAAGTGGTGAAATGGGGTGAGAAAATGGCGTAGTTACAAGCTCAATTAACTTTTCATCCATCAATTTTTTGTATTCAGGTAAAATCATTGACATTATTTCCATCTGTTTTTTCAAAACAAGATTTCTTTCATTAATAGTAAAGTTTTCTTTCTTAAAGGCTTTATCAAAAAGTTGCGAAAGTTCTGGATCATTCTTAATATAGTCTGTATCAAGCCAAAAGAGATTAAACAGAGTTTGAAGATTCAGATAATCTTGACTTGTAAAAGAATTAACTAATTTTTCTTTATCTTCTACTGAATATTTCCTAAAAATTTCCTGTCTTTTATTAAGCAAATCGGTGTAAAGCGGAACTTTTTTTACAATATGATCCCAATTGATATCAAAGAAACCACCGGGAATCGATAGCATAAAAAACTTTTGATCAACGGTAAGTTTGTTCGGATCAACCTGTGAAACAATTTGATATTTATCTACTTTACCATTTAGATAGTCTTTTATTTGGTCAATCAAGCTTCCTGATAAATCATAAGTTATATGGATATCCTTATATTGAGAGGAAAGGAAAGGCATCCTATAATAATCCTTTGCACCATGTAGTCTTACCCAAGGAAGGATATACGTATTTGATTCCGGATCTTTATAAAAAGGCTGGTGGTTGTGAAAAACGATAATAACGTTGAGCGGTTTTACTTTTGGGACACATCCTGCAAAAAAAGGAAGGATTATCGAAAATAATACTACAGTCACCAATATTTTTTTCATACCTAACTCCTTTATTATTTACAATTTATAATAAATTATACAGAAAATCCGGTAATTTCAAATTCAAATTAGACGCTCCTAAAGTTTCAATCTTTATACTTGCTTTTGAATTCTTGATAAAAATCTTTAAAATATCCTTCTTTTATTGATTTTCTAATTTCCTTTATTAACCAATTCATGAAATACAAATTATGAATAGTTGCAAGACGACCTGCAAGATGCTCCTTTGCTTTAAAAAGATGGTTTAAATATGCCTTTGTATAGTGCTTACATGTATAACATCCGCAACTTTCCTCAATAGGTGTAAAGTCTTCTTTGTAAATTGATTTCGTTATTTTTATTGTACCTGTTTTTGTAAAAAGGCTCCGATTCCTTGCAATTCTTGTAGGCAAAACGCAATCAAACATATCAACACCAAGTCGCACATACTCAAGAATGCTTATTGGATCTCCAACCCCCATAAAATATCTCGGCTTATCATTAGGTAAAAGAGAGACTGTATAGTCCACCATTTCCGCCGTAAGTTCTTTCTCTTCACCAATACTCAGACCACCGAGGGTAACCCCAGGAAAACCAAGATCCAAAATCCTTTCGACTGCTTCCTTTCTTAGGTCTTTATAAAATCCTCCCTGAATCACTCCAAAAAGAATCTGATCTTCTCTTTTGTGTACATTTAAACTTCTTTTTGCCCATTCAATTGTTATATCAAGTTCTCTTTTTGTTTCTGAGTGTGGACTTGGATAAGTTCCACATATATCAAGTGGAATTGCAATATCTGAACCAATCTTCTCCTGTGTTTCAATAACAAGTTCAGGTGTAAAAAAATGTTTAGATCCATCAATAAAAGATTTGAATTCTACACCTTCGGATGTAATTTTTCTTAAATCTTTTAACGATAGTACCTGAAATCCACCACTATCTGTAAGAACGGCGCCGTCCCAGTCCATGAATTTATGAATGCCTCCCGCTTTTTCAATTGTTGAGGCACCAGGCTGTAAATACAAATGGTATGTATTTGCAAGAATAATCTTAAAGCCAATTTCTCTAATCTCATCTGATGTAAGAGTCTTAACAGTTGCTTGAGTCCCAACAGGCATAAAAACGGGAGTTTCAATGATACCGTGCGGTGTTTCAAACTGAGTAATGCGAGCTCTTGACCAATTATCCTCTGATAAAATTCTAAATTGAATATCAAACATCTTCTACCTCACAAAATTAGCATTGCGTCTCCAAAACTGTAGAATCTATATCTTTCTTTCACTGCAATATTATAAGCCTTTAAAATTAACTCTGTTGAAGCAAAAGCACCAACCAAAGCAAGAAGCGTCGTCTTTGGAAAATGGAAATTTGTAACCAATGCATCTACTATCTTAAAAGGATAACCAGGTTTAATAAAAAGGCGAGTTGAACCTGAGTAAGGCTTTAAAATATGATTTCTCGTTGAAGCTGTTTCAAGCACTCTTACTACCGTTGTGCCTACAGCAACTATTCTTCCACCAATTGCTCTTGCATCATTAATAACTTTTGCAGCTTCTTCTGAGATAAAAAATTCCTCTTCATGCATTTTGTGCTTATTTAGATCATCTTCTTTTATTGGCTTAAATGTCCCAAGACCAACATGCAAAGTAATGTATGTAATACAAACTCCCATTTCTTCAATTTGTTTTAAGAGTTCTTTAGTAAAATGAAGTCCTGCTGTAGGAGATGCAACAGAACCTAAAAGACTTGCATAGACTGTTTGGTATTCCTCCAAGTTTACTTTTGCCTTTATGTAAGGAGGAAGAGGAACTTCACCATATTTTAAAATCTCCACCATTGGTAATGCACTTTCAAAATCAATTATGTTTTCACCAAATTCACCTTTAGAAATCACTTTAACAACAATTTCAGGATCCTTACTAACTATTATTTCATCTCCAACATGAACTCTATCGTTTGGTGATGTTAAAGCAAGCCATTGTTTATTAGAAAGATATTTAAGAAGGAAAATTTCTCTTTTGCCACCCGTTTTTCTATTTGTTCCCAAAAACCTTGCCTTCAAGACTTTACTATTGTTCAAAACAAGGCAGTCTCCTTTTTTTAAATATTCAACAATGTTATAAAATTTTCTATGTTCAATTTCACCTGTATCTCTGTGAACAACCATAAGGCGAGCATGATCCCTCGGATAAATTGGATGCTGTGCAATAAGCTCTTTGTCAAGATAGTAATCAAGAAAATCCAGATTTCCCATATCACTTAAAATTTGAAATTACGGACACTAAGTAATTCGAAAGAAATTGAAAGTAATGTTCTGAAATATAATAGGTTCTAGAACTTATAAGCATTTTAAAAAAATCATTATTCGAAACATTAAGATATAAAAATACAAATCCTAAAAGATGAATTAAAACAGCAATTATCGTAAATGATAGAGCAGTTCGTAAAACTCCACCAAGTATTACATCGATCCACTTCAAAAACGGACTAACTCTAAATACTTTTCTGACTATCAATGCAAATGCTTTTACAACTAAGATTACAACTATAAATATTACAACATAGGAGATTGCATTTAAAAGGAACTGGGCAAAGCGGAGAGTAATAAAGTCTTTTACCGTCCAAGAAGGATTAATACCATTTGTAATTATGAAATTTTCGAGCACTTTAGGAAGACGCATATCTACGATTGTTTTAGATACATTCTCAATAGTAGCACCAGCGTTCGAAAGACCATTAGGCACATTCACCAAAGGAGCAATTTTATCTGCAATAACTTTATCAAGATGAAAATTATTAGAAAGAAGAAAAGATAATTTAGGTGCAAGTGAATTTGACAAGATAAACGCCAAGGCAAATCCAATTATATCAAAAATCAAAAGAATTGCCCCTTTGTTTATCCCTATAAAAAACTCGGTTAACAAAAAAACAAATACAAAAAGATCTATATAATTTGTGTTCATACAAGGTAATTTTACCAATTTTTATATATTTTTCAAGGAGTCTTTTGAGGAACAATATATTTTTTAAATTTTGCTAAATTTGAATAGTAGCCTTCAACATATAAGATTATACTCTCTTCTGTATCTTTTCGAGATAGTATATTTGCTGAACTGTAAATTTCATCAAGCAGATGAACATCTTGATAAGGCAAAATAATTTTTACTTTAACAATTAGCTCTTTAAACATACTTACAATTTTTTCTTTTAGTTTATCAATGCCTAAACCTTCCTTTGCAGAAATAAAAATTGCATCCTTGTATATCGATTGAAGATAGTCAAGAGATTCTATATCGCTTTTATCGATCTTATTAAAAACGGTAATGATAGGAATATCTTCTACCCCTAATTCTTTAAGTGTTTTAAGGACGATTTCCATTTTTTCTCTAAAAAGCGGATCTGTTATATCTATAAGATGTATGATTATCCAGGAATCAAGAATTTCTTCCAAAGTTGAACGAAACGCATAAATTAACTGTGGTGGCAAATCCCTTATAAAACCAATGGTATCAACGAAGATGGCGGAAATATTTTGCTTTATTTCGCCTAGACGTGAAAGGCTGTCAAGAGTCGCAAAAAGTTTATCTTCAACATAGGCTTCGCTTTTTGTAAGTGCATTTAAAAGTGTCGATTTTCCAGCATTTGTATAACCAACTATCGAAATTATTGGAATATTACTTTTTGTTCTTCGCTTTCTCATCTCAAACCTATGTTTTTTTATTTCTTCAAGCTTTTTCTCAAGAATCTGGATTCTTTTTGCAATATAACGTCTTTTTAATTCAGTTCTTCTTTCACCAGGACCTTTCAAACCAATTTCAGAACCAGTTTGTTGGTCCATATCTACTTCTTCATGAACAATTTCAGGAAGACGCATTTTTAGTTGCGAAAGTTCAACTTGAAGTTTTGCTTCTGTGGTTCTTGCTCGCATAGAAAATATCATAAGAATAAGATGTGGTCGATCGATAACTGGTACTCTAATCTCTCTTGAAAGATTCCTCAACTGCAAAAATGTTAAAGTATTATCAATAAAAACGATTTTAGCTTCTGTAAGTTCTACAAGTTTTTTTATCTCCTCTATTTTTCCAGTGCCGAGGAAAGTAGAGTATCGAGGTTCTCGCAAAGAATATGTGGTTTCAGCAACTATCTCGTAGGAAAGCGTTTCTACAAGGAGTCTAAATTCCTCAAGATATTCTTCTCTTAGTTCTTTATTTTCCTTGTCTATGATATGTACAAGAATTGCGTTTCTTTCAGTTTTTTCCAAAAAGAACCCCTTTCAAAATCACTGAAATTACAGACAAAAGAAGAGAAGCAAAAACCGCATCCCAAAAAGAATAAACATGGAAACCTGGAACGATGAGAGATACAATTTTAAGCATTAGTCCATTTATAATAAAGGTAAAGAGACCTAAAGTAAGAAATATTAAAGGAAGCGATAAAAACATAAAGAATGGTCTTATAATAGAGTTTACGATACCGAAAATAAGACTTGCAGTAAGAATACTCAGAGTATTATCAAACCAAATACCAGGAATAATCAAACTTACAAGATAAAGTGCAACAGCGTTGACAATAAAGCTAACCAAAAATTTATTCTTCACTTTCTTCCTCCTTTATGCTTTTAGAATGCAATTCTTTAAAATATGCTCTTGCAAATCTGTGAGATTCATCTCTTATTTGCTGTAATAACTTTAAGACAGGAGAATCTCTATCAAGTTTTAACGGTTCGTTGCTTTTCTCGGTAAAGATTAACTCTTCTTTTTTTGCAAGCGATATAAAATCAACATCAAGATTGAGAATTTCTTTAACTTTTTTCCCAACTTCAAGCTGACCTAAGCCCCCGTCAATAAGAACAAGATTAGGAAAAGACTTTGAAAAATTAGGATTTACGTGAGTAAATCTTCTTAAGAGCACCTCATAAAGCATAGCATAGTCATTCGGTCCTTCTATAAATTTTATTTTAAATCTCCGATATTCGTCCTTATCTTTTTTTCCAGAAGTAAAAACAACCATTGATCCAACGGCAAATTTCCCTTGCACATTTGAAATATCATAACCTTCAATCCTTACAGGAATATGGCTCAAGCCAAGTGTTTCCTTCATTTGTAGCAAAATCGTTGGGGTATTATTTTCTCTTCTCTTGAGATAATTTTCAAGATGAAGCTTTGCATTATCCTTTGCAAGTTCTAAAACTTTCTTTGGCACAGTCCCCCGAACCCTTAAAATTTGGACTTTATGTCCCGTTTTTTCTGTTAAAAATTTTTCAAGTGAATGCCTACTTTCTATAGAACAATCAACGTAAATTTTATCAGATGTCGCATGCTGAGGGTAGGAAATTAAGAACTGTTCAATAAGGGTGGCCTTGTCTTCCAGAGATTCTAAAATGAATGGATAAAGGCTTACAACTCTTCCATTTCTTATTGTTACTTTTACCAAACAACTCTTATCCTTATCAATTTCACCTGTAATAAGATCAAAATTGATATTCTCCTCAGTTATAACACGCTGCGAGGAAAAAATTGCATTTAAACCATTAATGGCGTCACGATATATAATTGCTCGCTCAAACTGTAATTCCCTTTTCGCTTTTTCCATCTCATTTGCAAGGGTATTAATAATCGATCTATCCTCACTTCTCAAAAACTTTTTAAGATTTTCAACCGTTTTAAAATAGTCAGCTTTAGTTACAAGATGAGCACAGGGGGCAGAACAAAGACCAATTTGGTAAAGCATGCAGGGTTGATATTTCTTATCTTCACTAATTTTCAAATTACACGAACGAATTGGAAAGATCTTGCGCAAAGTCTTAATAGTAGTCTCCACTGCCTTCCCATGGGGAAATGGTCCAAAATAGCTTCCTTTTTCGCCTCTAACTCTATATACTTTTTGAATTTTTGGATATTCCTCATCTGTTATTTTAATGTAAGGATAATTCTCATCATCAACAAGTCTTACATTAAAAGGTGGCTTAAATTTCTTAATGAGATTATTTTCAAGAAGTAATGCCTCATCAGGATTATTAGTTACTATAAATTCAATTGTTTTTACCCTCGATAAAATTGCCTCACCTTTTATATCCTTTGGATTTTTATAAGAACTTAGCCTCTTTTTAAGAGATTTTGCTTTACCTACGTAAATTACTTTATTTGTTTGATCCTTTAAAATATAAACCCCGGATGAGTCTGGCAAGAATTCCAACTCCTCCGGGAATTTGAGACTATTTTGCATACTCTACATAGCGAATTTCTCTCACAACAGTTACCTTAATAATACCAGGATACACTAAAGACTCTTCAATTGTTCTTGCTACATCCTTTGCAATTTTTTGAGAAGTTTCTTCATCAACCTCTTCAGGGTTTACAAGTATTCTTACCTCACGTCCTGCCTGAACAACGAATGCCTTCTTAACACCATGAACAGAACTTGCAATTCTTTCTAACTCTTCCATCCTCTTTATATAATTTTCAAGATCCTCTCTCCTTGCACCTGGTCTTGTTGCTGAAAGTGTGTCAGCAACCTGAACTATAACATCAAGGGCAGTTTCTTGTTTTATATCTCCATGGTGTGATTGAACTGCATGGATAACTGCTTCATTCTCTCCAAACTTTCTTAAAAGTTCACCACCGGTAAGTGCATGAGGCCCTTCACACTCCTGCGAAATAACTTTTCCTATATCATGCAGAAATCCTGCTCTTTTTGCGAGTATAACATTCTCTCCAATTTCTTGTGCTATAATTCCTGCAATTGTTGCAACTTCAAGTGAATGCTTAAGAAGATTTTGACCATAACTTGTTCTATATTTCATTTCCCCTATAATCTTTTTCAATTCATTTGGAAAACCATAAAGTGAGATGCTCATTAAAGCATCTTCTGCATCCTTTATAAGACTCTCTTCGAATTGCACTTCTGCCTCACTCACAAACTCTTCAATTCTTGCAGGATGGATTCTTCCGTCTATTATTAATTTCTCAAGAGCTCTTCGGGCAATTTCTCTTCTGATAGGATCAAAACAAGACAGTGTTACTGCTTCCGGCGTATCATCAATTAGTAAATCAACACCTGTTAAAGTTTCAAAAGTCCTAATATTTCTCCCTTCACGGCCAATTATTCTTCCTTTTAATTCGTCAGAGGGGAGTGGTACTACAGATACAGTAGTTTCTGCAACATAATCAATTGCGCAACTTTCCATTGCCTGTGAAAGTATGACTTTTGCTTTTTCTTTTGCAGTTGCCCTTATTTCTTCTTCAGCCTCAGCAATTTTCCTTGCTATGTCCTTTTTTAAACCTTCTTCAACTTCTCTAAGTATTATCTGTCTTGCTTCTTCTCGTGTTAAAGAAGCAATTTTAAATAGTTCTGTCTCAAGACTTTTAGATTTTTCTTCAATTTGTTTATTTAAAGCTATAAGATCTTCTTCTTTCCTTAAAAGATCTTTTTCTTTCTTATCAAGAAATTGAGCACGTCTATCAACAATCTCTTCTTTCTTTAATAGCCTGTTTTCAATTTCCTGGAGTTCCTTCTGCCTTTCTTTGTACTTACTTTCCAACTCCTGTATTTTCTTTTCTAACTCTTCCTTAGATCTAATTTTTAATTCTCTTTCCTGAACTTCCAATTTTTTTTCATTTTCTTCTTGCTTCTTTTTTAAATATTCATCTACTGAACCTATTTTAGATTTATAAATGTATCCCTGAATCACCCATCCTACAAGTGCACCAATAGCAAACATAAGTATAGTAACAAGGACATATAAAAAGTACGGAACTGACATTAACCTCACCTCCTCTATTATTTTTCGGCGAGGACTTCTTGAACGATATGAGGCCTAAAACCCTTTTGAATTAAATATGCATATAATTTTTCTTTTGGCTTTTTATCTAAGAAATATCTCGCATTATCTCTTTCTAATTCGGCTGTGTATGCATTGGTCAAAATATCTTGAAAATTTTTTAATCCACGTTTTTCAAGTTCCATTTTTATTTTTAAAAAACCATACTTCTTTTTTATATACTTATCTATAAGCCTCAAAGCATATCGTTCATCTGAAAGAAGTCCTCTTTCCTTTAATTTATCTATAATTTCATCAACGCCGCTATCAAAATACATACTAAGTTTTTCTCTCAATTCATACTCTGAATAATCTTTCCTTGAAAGTAAATTTAATGCATAATTCAAAATACTATTGGGCTTCTTCTTTCTTTGTAAAAAGTTTTTCATCGAGTTCTTTTTTTATCTTGCTAAGTAATTCCTCATTCGACTGTAATACTTTTATTGCGTTGTCTCTTCCTTGCCCTAATTTAATATCACCATAGGAGAAGAAAGAGCCGCTTTTCTTGATAATTCCGTTATCCACAGCTACATCAAACAAGTCTCCAAGCCTTGAAATTCCTTCACCAAATATTAGATCTACAACTGCTTCTTTGTAAGGTGGTGCAACTTTATTTTTTACAACTTTTATTCTAATCCTATTGCCACGATCTGCTCCATCACCAGAAATCGATTCAACACGTCTTACATCAAGTCTAACGGAAGCATAAAATTTAAGTGCACGCCCTCCTGGAGTCACCTCTGGGTTACCAAAAACAACACCTATTTTCTCACGCAACTGGTTTATAAAAATCATGCATGTTTTTGATTTGTTAATTGTTCCTGCAAGTTTTCGTAAAGCTTGGGACATTAGCCTTGCTTGGACTCCCATAAAGGAGTCGCCCATGTCTCCTTCTAATTCTGCTTTAGGGACTAAGGCAGCAACTGAATCAAGCACCACAATATCTACAGCACCAGATCTTACAAATATATCAATAATATCGAGTGCTTGCTCTGCATAATCTGGTTGAGAAACTATAAGATCGTCAATATTTACGCCAAGACTTTTCGCATATTCTGGCGAAAAGGCATGCTCTACATCTACAAATAGAGCTTTTCCGCCCATACGCTGAGCATTTGCAATTGCCTCAAGCGCAAGGGTTGTTTTTCCGCTTCCCTCTGGTCCAAAAATTTCAATGATACGACCTCTTGGAAATCCTCCTACTCCTAAGGCAAGATCAAGCGAATAGATCCCAGTAGGAATTGCTTCTATAATTAAATTTGCCTTTTTATCGCCAAGCCGCATTACTGAACCTTTTCCATATTCCTTTTCAACTTGCATCATCGCAAGTTTAAGAGCTTGTTCCTTGTCGTTTTCATTATTTGCCATACGCGTCAACCTCTCTTTCTTATTTATTATACTGATTAATTGTGAAAATTAAAAGTTTCAATTTCCTTATAAATAGGCCCAGTATTCATCAGTATACTTTCATAAACTGTAAGTCCGAAAGCATTTACGATAAAACCAAAATCTCCAAACTTATATTCGTCCAGGTTTATATAGCTTGTCCTGCATCTTCCAAAGGTAATATGAGGGAGATAAGATTCTTCGCGCTTAAAATGATACCTCTCAAAATCCTTGTCAAGTCTTCTCATTATACTTTCAATATTCTTATCAACGTCAACTATGGAAAAAAATAAAACTCTTGCAAAGTCTCTTTTTGGAAAACCAGAGATACCCTTAATTTCAAACGAAAAAGGTTTGCTAAATTTTGAAGTTTCTTCAGTAATTTTAAATACTTCTTTTAGAAACGACTCTTCTATTTCTCCAAGAAACTTTGTTGTAACATGTAGGTTATTCTTTGAAACCCACTTTATATCACCTTTAATTTCCTTTTTGATATCTTCCAAAATTTTAAAAAGTCTCTCTTCATAGGATGTTGTTTTTAGAGCAATAAATACTCTCATTTTATTACCTCAACCAACCATTCATAAGGATTAACCTGTCTAACAATCCCCCTGTAAATTCCACCTTGTTTTAGTTTTCCCTTTACTATCACAACATTGTCAATATCGGGAGCATCATAAATAGAGCGCCCATAAGAATTTTTAGAAGTAGAATCATAATAATCAACGATAAAAGATATCTCTTTACCAATAAATGACTTACTTCTCTTAATAGCAAGTTTATCTTTCAGTTCATTTAATCTTTCAAATCTCTCTTGTTTAATTTCTTCCTCGACTTGTTTCATATTGTAACTTATTGTACCATATTCATTCGAGTATTTAAAAATGCCAATATGGTCAATCTCATATTTTTCAATAAATTTCTCAAGTTCCTTGAAATCATCTTCTGTTTCTGTTGGAAAACCTACAATCACAGAAGTTCTAAAAGCTATGTGAGATGATTTCATACTTTCAACAATTTGTTCAAGGTCTTTTTTAGAGTACATACGCAACATTGCTCTAAGCATCCTATCTGATGCATGCTGAATTGGCATATCAATGTATGGCACAACTTTTTTTGATCTTTTAATGTAGTCAATTACTTTATGCATATAAGGGGAAGGATATGTGTAAAGAAGTCTTATCCATGATACTCCATCTATTTTTTCTAATTCCTCCAAAAGATCAACCAATTTAACTTGTTTATACAAATCAATACCATATTGTGTTGTATCTTGTGCAATCAAAACAAGTTCCTTGACACCATTTTTAGAGAGGGCTTCTGCTTCATGAACAAGAAAATCTATATCAAAACTATGTGTATCACCCTTTATTTTTGGTATAAGGCAAAAGGCACAACGATGAGAACATCCATCAGCAATCTTTAGATAACTGTAATGCGATAAAGTAACCTGAAGTCGGGGCAAATCTGCGTATTCAGGGGTCTTATCAACATAAACTCCACCATTTTCTATCGCCAATAATACATCTTTGATATTATTCGTTCCAACAAAACCATCAACAAAAGGAAATTTCTTTTTAAGATTTCCAACATCTAATGATGGATAACAGCCAATAACAATCAATTTTTCAATTTTCCCTTTTTCCTTCTTTTCTATAAATTCCTTTATTACTTCTTCACTTTCTTCTCTTGATTCCTTAAGAAATGCGCATGTATTAATCAAAACGATATCTGCATTATCAGTACCAAATGTAATTGAATACTTGGAGGAAACTTCACCAAGTACCCTTTCAGAATCAACAAGATTTTTAGGACAGCCTAAACTAATTAAAGAAACTCTTTTCACGGAATTTTTATCTTTTCTACTCCATTTGGAGTGTATTTATATTCAACAACAGTTTCACTACTACTTACAATTCCAAGATCTTTGCCATTATAGATAACACTAACAACTTTTGCATTTCCAAACCGAATTTGTATATAATTGTTTGCATGCAGTTCCAAAGTCTCATTTGCATTTATAAATCTTTGCGTATATTTTCCATCCACAGTAATGCCAAGCCAACACCTTCCATTGCCTTTTAGTGTAATGCTCACAGGATAGACAAGGTTTTCTGTTTGAGAAGTGGTTGGTGTTGAAGGAGCTTTTTGTCCTGGAGAATTAGTTTGTGGAGGAGACTCAGTTTTTTGGGGTAAAGTTTCAGTTTGAGTGATATTTTCTTTCGGAGCAAATGAAGATCCACTGTTTTTACTTTTTTGCACAATAACCAGAACAATTCCAATAATAATTAACAAAACGATTACTAATACAATTAATCCAATATTCTTATTTTTTGTTTTATAAACGATTTCCTTTTTTTTAAAAAGCTCCTTGTACTCGCTTAAAAGAGGTTGAGAATCAATTCCTAAAAAGTCCGCATATTTCTTAATATACGAAAGAATAAAACCATCAAATTCAGAACCAAAGTCGTCATTTTCAATTTTTTCAAGATAATATTCTCTTATAAGGGTCTCCTTAGAGATGTCCTCAAGTGCTAAATTTCTTTTTTCACGTTCTTCTCTAAGTATCTTCCCTATGCTCATTTTCCAGTGCAATATTCAGTGCTTCCTCAACATTATCTATAAAGTAAAATTTTATGTTGGATCGAACTTTTTCGGGAATATCCTCAACATCAATTTCATTTGCTTTAGGCAAAATTATTGTTCTAATATTTGCTCTGTATGCCCCAAGTACTTTTTCCTTTATCCCGCCTACCGGCAACACTCTACCTCTAAGGGTAATTTCGCCAGTCATTGCAACATCTTTATTAACTGGGACTCCTTTCAAAACAGAAACAAGTGCAACAAACATTGTAATTCCCGCAGATGGGCCTTCTTTAGGCACAGCTCCTTCAGGTACGTGGATATGTATATCATACTTATCATAAAAATCTGGTTGAATACCAAGTTTTTCTGCATTAGCCCTAATGTAACTCAATGCGGCTTGGGCAGATTCTTTCATCACATCACCAAGTTGTCCTGTGAGTATTAAACTTCCCTTTCCTGACATTTTTGTTGCTTCAATATAAACGATATCGCCTCCTGCAAGTGTCACAACCATACCACAAGCAACACCCACAAGGCTTTTCTTTTCTTGTAACTCCCTTGAAAACTCTGGTTTACCAAGGTACTTACGCAAGTTTTCTTCCGTAATTCTTCTCCTGATTTTTCCTTTTTCAGCTTTTTCTTTTGCAACTTTTCTTATTATCTTTGTGATAGTTCTTTCCAAATTTCGCAGGCCTGCTTCCCTTGTATATTCATTTATAATTTTAAGAATTGCTTTCTCAGAAATTACTAAGTCCTGAGGTTCAAGACCATGTGCTTCAAGTTGCTTTGGGATAATAAACTTCTTTGCAATTTGAAGTTTTTCTTCATCAATATAGCCAGGCAAAGTTAAAACTTCCATTCTATCAAGAAGCGCTGGAGGTATAGTATCAACTACATTTGCAGTTGTTATAAAAAGCACCTCTGATAGATCAAATGGTAATTCAATATAGTGATCAGAAAAGGCATTATTTTGTTCTGGATCCAATGCCTCAAGAAGTGCTGCAGTTGGATCCCCTCTAAAATCAGCCCCAACTTTATCAATCTCGTCTAAAAGGAAAACTGGGTTTTTCACTCCTGCTTGCTTTATTCCTTGAATAATTCTTCCTGGTAATGCACCAACATAGGTTCTTCTATGTCCCCTTATCTCTGCTTCATCTCTGATACCACCAAGAGAAACTCTTACAAATTTTCTTCCAAGTGCTTCAGCAATAGATTTTCCAAGGGAGGTTTTTCCAACACCTGGTGGACCAACAAAACAGAGAATTGGGCCTTTTACATCGCTTTTTAGTTTCTTGACTGCAATTAATTCAAGAATTCTCTCTTTCACATCTTTTAAGTCATAGTGATTTTTATCAAGAATTTCCTGTGCCTTTTTTATGTCAATTGTATCCGTTGTCGCTTTATCCCATGGAAGTGCAAGAAGCCAATCTATATAATTTTGAATCACACCACTCTCAGGACTCATTGGTGGTATCTTTTTGAGCTTTTCAAGTTCTTCGTTAATCTTATCCACTACATATTTGGGAAGCTTTCTTCCCTTCATCTTATTCTTTATCTCGGATATAGTTCCTGCTCCTTCTCCTTCTTCGCCAAGTTCTCGTTCAATTTCCTTTAGTTTTTCCCTTAAAAAGTATTCTTTTTGGCTTTTTTCAATTCTATTTCGTACCTCTTCGTCAATTTTTCTTGATATTTCAAGAATTGTATTTTCCCTTTCAAGAACTTCATGTAGATAGTTTAACTGTTCCTTTACATCTGTCATTTCAAGGATTTTTTGCTTTTCTTCAACAGGTATAAAGAGGTTTGACACTACTACCATTATAAGCCTATCTGGAGAATCAACATTTGTCAAACTGAGAATTGCATCCTGAGGAACCTTTTTATTAAGTTCTGAATAAAGAGCGAATTTATCGGAAACAAGCCTCATCAAAGCTTCTGTTTCTGTAGACGATTCAAAAGTGCTTTTTAGGGGCTCAACATAGACATGCCAAACTGTTGGAGATAAATCGAATTGGGTTATCTTTACTCTTTCAATTCCTTCAACTATTATCCTGTATGTGCCATCAGGAAGTCTTAAGACCTGAATAATTTCACATCCAACACCAACATCGTATACATCCTTAGGTTCAGGTTCTTCAATAAGTCCATTTTTCTGTGTTGAGACAACAATTAACTTATCGGTTGCAAGTGCTTCTTCGATTGCATTTATTGATTTTGGACGGCCAACTATAAGTGGCACGACCATCCCTGGAAATATCACTATTCCTCTTAGTGGAAAATATGGTGCATAATTTTTTTTCCAATTTCTTTCATTCATAAGTTTACCTCCACTCTACGCTGCCTCTTTAAGAGCGACTCTTTCATTCTTTGCATTCAATAAAATTGGTTCAACATCATCTTCGAGAAAGGCTCTTGTTATAATACACTTTTTGATAGATTTATTTTGAGGTATCTTATACATAAGTTCTATCATTGATTGTTCCATAACTGAACGTAAACCTCGGGCACCAATATTAAGTTCTAATGCTTTATCTGCAATATAATCAAGAGCTTCCTTCTCAAATTCAAGGGAAACTCCATCAATCTCAAACATCTTCTGGTACTGTTTTACAAGTGCATTTTTTGGCTCAATTAAGATCCTAACAAGTTCTTCCTTTGTAAGTTTGTTGAGTTTTGCTATGACTGGGAACCTTCCTACAAATTCAGGAATCATTCCAAATTTTATCAAGTCCTGAGGCAAAATTCTTGAATTTTCGTTATCATCAGTTAAAATTTCTTGTGCAAAACCAATTCTTCTCTTTTTAATCCTTTCTTCAACAATTTTTTCAATACCTTCAAAAGTTCCGCCTCCAATAAAAAGAATATCTTTTGTATTTACCTTAATAAATTCTTGGAGTGGATGCTTTCTTCCTCCTTGTGGAGGAACATTTGCAATTGTACCCTCAAGGATTTTAAGCAAACCCTGTTGAACCCCTTCCCCTGACACATCTCTTGTAATAGAAGGGTTCTCGCCTTTTCTTGCAATTTTATCTATCTCATCAATGTATGCTATTCCTTTCTCTGCTTTTGAAACATTAAAATCAGATGCAATAAGAAGTCTCTGTATGATACTTTCTACATCTTCTCCAACATATCCAGCTTCTGTAATGCTAGTTGCATCAGATATTGCAAGTGGTACATCAAGAATTTTTGATAATACTTTCGCAATAAAAGTTTTTCCAGAACCAGTTGGACCAATTAACAAAATATTACTCTTTTCTATTTCAACTTCTCCTTCATTTTGGAAAATTCTTTTATAGTGATTGTATGCTGCAACGGAAATCACAAGTTTTGCTTCTTCTTGACCAATTATATACTCGTCAAGAAATGACTTTATTTCACTTGGAAGAGGTATATGTTTTTTTGACTGTTTCTTCTTTCCTTCATGCACAAGTAGATTGTATGCCTTTACAACACACTCATCGCAAATATATACACCATCAGGACCAGTGATTAGCTTATCAACCTCACTATAAGATTTTCCGCAAAAAGAACATCTTGGTTCTTCCATACCTTATCCTATGGCTCTCTTATAGATATAATTTGGTCTATAATCCCATACTCTTTAGCTTCTTCAGGAGACATAAAGTAGTCTCTTTCAGTATCTTTTTGGATTTTTTCAACCGGTTGTCCCGTATGTTTTGAAAGTATCTCATTTATCATGCGTTTTATCCTAATAAGTTCTTTTGCCTGTATTTCAATATCAGTAGCTTGACCTTGCGCACCACCCCAGGGTTGATGGATAAGTATTCTTGAATGTGGAAGAGCGTATCGCTTTCCTTTCCTTCCTGAAGCAAGAATAACCGCAGCAAGAGACGCAGCCTGCCCTAAACAAATTGTTGCAACAGGCGCCTTTATATACTGCATAGTATCATATATGGCCATTCCAGGAATGACTTCTCCACCAGGGCTGTTAATGTAAAGATATATATCCTGAGTTGAATCAAGAGATTCAAGATAGAGAAGTTCAGCAACAATTAAATCTGCATGAATTGTTTCAATCTCTCCTGTCAAGAAAACAATTCTATCTTTTAATAGCCTTGAGTAAATATCAAAGCTTACTTCACCTCTTCCTGTTGTTTCAACTACACTTGGAATAATTGGCAAATCACTCACCTCCAAACAATATTATAGTATTTTCCTTCAATATTGAAATAGCTTTGTTTTTTAAAATCTCATTCTTTATATATCTTACAATTTCATCATTCAGTTTTGCTGTACCTTTCTCAATATGTTCCTCCATAAGAATTCTTTCAAACTCCTCTTCAATTTCTTCCTTAGATACAGTGAGCCCTTTCTTTCTTATGATTTCCCTCAATATAAGAGTTTCCAATAATTCCTGAATAATATTTTTCTTAATTTCTTCCTTGAATTGAAGAACGGTTTTTCCTTCTTTTTCAAGGAGAGATTCGAGCTTCAAACCATGCTTCAGATACTCAGTTTCATACTCTTTATAACGAGATTCAACCTCTTCTTCAATGTACTTTTGGGGTAGCTCAACGTTTAACTCTAATGCAAGATCATGTAATGCTTCTCTTCCCCTATTCTCTTCTAATTGGAGTTTCTTATTCTCAAGAAGTTCAGATTTTATTTTCTCCTTTAGTGCATCTAAGGAATCTGAGCCAATTTCCTTAGCAAAATCATCGTTTATTTCGGGGATTTTCTTTGTTTTTATAGAAACAACTCTAAATTTTATGACCGTATTTTGTGTTTGAACTTCAAATTCATCATCCACAACTTTCCCTAAAACTAATTCATTAAAATTTCCAACTACCTTATCTTTTCCAACTTCGACTGTTATGGTTTGTTCCTCTTTGTCCCCAATTTTATATGCAACTTCAATTATATCTCCATTTTCTACAGGGGAATTCTTAGGTTCAAGTTCTGTAAAAGTTTCTTGAAGTTCCTTTAATTTTTCTTCAATTTCACTTTCACTAATTTCAATTGTTCTTTTTATCTCTATTTTTCTATCAGGATCAAATTCAATTTGTGGAAGAAATTCAACTGTAACCTCATAAACAATTCTATCGTTTGAAAATTCCTTTACATCGACAGAAGGCTTTGTAAAAGGATCAATATTTTCCTTTTCAAGAAATTCAGGTATAGATTTATCAAGGAGTAGTTCAAAAGCTTCTTCAAGCAAGCGCTCAGGGCCAATGTAAGCAGAGCCTACCTCATATGGAGCTTTTCCTAAACGAAAACCTGGAATTTTTATTTTTTTTGAAAGATTAAGATAAGCTTCTTTTTTTGCATTCTCAATTTCATCCTTACTGTGAGTAATTTCTCCAACAATTTTTGACTGAGTTTTTTCTTTTACTATGTAATCCATTTTTCACCTCTCCATAAAATAGTCCAACATATTTTAATAAAAACTGTAAAAATAAAAAATGGTGCGAAGGGCGGGAGTTGAACCCGCATGAGTTTCCTCACTGGATCCTAAGTCCAGCGCGTCTGCCAGTTCCGCCACCCTCGCACTCTTATTGTCCTTGAAATAAAAATGGTGGGTTCTGCGGGGCTCGAACCCGCAACCTACGGATTAAGAGTCCGTTGCTCTACCAGTTGAGCTAAGAACCCACATATATATAAAATGGCGCGCCTAGCAGGAGTCGAACCCGCAACCAACGGATCCGAAGTCCGTTGCTCTATCCAGTTGAGCTATAGGCGCACATGGTGCGCCCAACAGGATTCGAACCTGTGGCCTGCGGATTAGGAATCCACCGCTCTATCCTTCTGAGCTATGGGCGCCTTGGGGTGGGTGAGGAGACTCGAACTCCCAACGGCCGGATCCACAGTCCGGTACTCTAACCAGTTGAGCTACACCCACCATAAATGGCGCGCCCAGCCGGACTTGAACCAGCGACCGACGGATTAGAAATCCGTTGCTCTATCCTGCTGAGCTATGGGCGCACCTAATGGTCGGGGCGGAAGGATTTGAACCTTCGACCTTTTGGTCCCAAACCAAACGCTCTAGCCAAACTGAGCCACGCCCCGATCAGGCAAGTATATTGTATTTAGTTTATAAAAAAAATCAAGAGGTTTTGCATAATATTTCACCGCTCTCATAAAAAAGAGGGAAGACAGATTCGTCTTCCCTCAAACATAAGCCCTAAAGCACTATCTTACACCAATTCCTCTTTCTTTTTCCGTTCCTGGAATAATATTATCAAGAATTCCTGCGGTAATTCCACCGACAGCCATGCTTGTGTGCAATATTCCATTAAGTATATTTGCAAGCCATGTTGCACCCGGAATTGTTATTGGATGTTGAGATATGACAGGTGGTAGTCCAAGACCAAAAAGGAATGCAAACCCAAGGATCATAAGATTCCTTGTTGAAGTTACATCAGCACGTGCAAAAACCTGGACTCCAAGAGCACCAATAAGGCCAAAAAGTGAAAGGTATGCTGCTCCAATTATAGGAGTCGGCAAGGTACCGATTATAGTTCCTACTTTCCAAAGGAAACCAAAGACAATAAGAATAACCGCACCTGTTCTAATAACTCTTCTTGATGCAATTCCTGTAAGAGCAATAACTCCAATATTCTCCGTATAAGATGTCGTTCCAACACCACCAAGGATACCAGAGATAATGCATCCAAGGCCCTCGGAACCAATTCCTTTTGAAATCATTTCAGGCGTTGGATCTGGAAGACCTGATGCATAAGAAACACTATGATAGTCTCCAAACGATTCTATCATTGAAGAAGTATAGGCAGCAAGAATTGCAGCAAATCCAAATGAATCGAATTTAAAAACATTACCATACCTTAATGGTTTTGGCCACACAATCCAAGGAGCTTCTGCAATTGCTTTTAAATTCACAAACATAGGATGCCCTTCAGGAAATCGCTTTACTAAAGTACCAATAAGTGCATAAAGATAAAGGATCGCAACTGCAATAAATACAGGAAATGAATTAATTTTGCTATTCTTTACAATTAAAGCGAAGGTAAAAATTAAAATGACTCCGGCAATAGAGACTGGACAGAAGCTTGATGCTGTACTAACTGCAACTGATGCAAGACTAAAACCTATTAGCATAATTGTAGGTCCTATTACAACAGGAGTAATAACCTTCTTCAACAAACCAATTAAACCCGAATAACCAACAATTAACTCATAAATACCACCATAAACTAAAGCACTTCCAAGGGCTGTCATCATCTCATTTACACCACCGCCACCTTTTTTAACATTATCAAAAATTGCAGTAGCAGCAGGAATAAAGGAGAATGATGATCCCTGAACAATCGGAAGTCCAGATCCAATTCTTGAATCACACTGTAAAAGTGTTCCAATTCCTGTTACCATGTAAACAGTAGCAATAAAAATACCTAGTTGCTGAGGATTCATTCCCATCGCCTGACCAAAAAGAATGGGAACCAGTGTTGTTGCCCCAAAAAGTGTTAGAATGTGCTGCAAGCCAGCTACAATAGAAAATCCCCATGGCGGATAGGAATCCACTGGCCATGGTACAATTCTTGTTGCCTTGAATTGTTCTTCTGCCATTTTAAACCTCCTTTTTAAAATTTTTTTGTTTTTAGCTTTTTCAGAACTTCTAAATTTTAAGCATTTTTCGATATTTTCTTACCTCTATCACCTCCTCCTAACTTAAGTGGGTGCCTAACACGACACCCACATTTTTGACATTTATACTTCAAAACTAAGAGGATTTTTCATTAAGACCATTTATAATTTTCTCAGCAGTTATTGGTGGGTTCTTTATTCTTATATTTAGCGCATTTTCAACAGCGTTTGCAATAGCGGGCATTACAGGGATCATTGTATGTTCAGCAATCCCTCTTGCTCCAAATGGACCATCTGGTTGAGGCACTTCAACTATAATCGGATGCATTTCTCTCGGCACGTCAAGTGCAGTTGGAATCTTATAGTCTGTAAAGTTAGGATTGAGAATTCTTCCATCATCTGAAAACTTGACTTCTTCCCAGAGTGCAGTTCCTAAACCTTGCACAAAACCGCCTTCTATCTGTTGCTTCACAATATCTGGGTTTATTGCCTTTCCTGCATCAAAAGCCTCAGCCATTCTTAAAACCCTAATTCTTCCAGTCTCAGTATCAATCTCAATCTCGACGGCACCTGCACCAGTTGTATAGTGAACATTAGGATGACCACCCTGGCCTGTTTCAGGATTCACCTTCGCCGAGGTAAACTCTGGCATAAACGATCCTCTACCAAGAATTGGACCTCCACGATAAGTCCCATCATGCATCTGTACTCCATCAATTACAAAACTCTCAAATGGAACCTCGAAATCAGGTTTTGTATAACACTTAACCTTCCCGTCTTCAAGATAAAGATTTGCTTTTTCTATATGGTAAGCCCTCGAAATTACGTCAAGAATTTGCTCTTTTGCATCAATTGCCGCACGCCTTACAGCATTTCCACAAGACCAGGTCACATGTGAAGCAACAGTTTGCCACTCATATGGGTTTCTATCGGTATCTGGAAGTTCAACTCTAATTTTTTCGAGAGGAAGCGAAAGTTCTTCTGCTGCAATTTTGGCCATTGCAGTTAAGAACCCTTGCCCAAGCTCCATTCCTGACACAAGCACATTAATGCTCCCATCTTCAGAAAACTTAATAAAAGCAGCAGACGACTCATTTGCGGGCATTGCTGGTGCTTTCCAAACTGCCGCAAACCCTTTTGCCCTAACTTTGTGAGGTTCAGATGGTTTTTGAGATGGCTTATCCCACTCTATTGCCTTTGCAACCTCATCAATACACCGAAGTATTCCAGTTGGTCCCATTTCAACACCATAGGCAACCGTGTCACCTTCTTGTATTGCATTCTTCTTCCTAAATTCAACAGGATCCATACCAATAGCTTTTGCAACTCTATCCATGTGGCTTTCAAGTCCGAAGTGAAATTCTGAATATCCAAAGCCTCTATACGCTCCACAGGGAGGTCTATTGGTATAAATTGCAAATGAGTCTATCCAAACATTTGGAATTCTATAAGGTCCGATGGCTGAAAATCCTGTTGCATTGACTACGTTTGAACCATACTCAGCAGATGCTCCAACATCCCAATAGAGTTGATGCTTTAATGCAACAATTGTCCCATCTTTCTTCACACCCATCTTAATATACGCATGAAGTTCTTGACGCATCGAGGTATCATAGAACTCTTCTTTCCTTGTATACCTTATTTTCACAGGATGCCCAGGAACTTTCAATGCACAAGCTGCAGCAACAACTTCCATATTTACACCTGCTTTTCCTCCGAATCCACCACCAACATAAGGAGCGATAACTCTAATATCTTTATGCTTCATTTTAAACGAACGAGCAATTATATTTCGCTGGGTATGTGGTGATTGTGAAGAGTTCCACATTGTCAATCTGCCATCAGGAGTATATAATGCTGCAGATACATGCGTTTCAATAGGTGCATGAACTACATGGGGCACAACATACCAATCTTCCAAAATAAAATCTGCTTCTTTGAATGCTTCTTCAATATTACCTTTTCGAATTTTTCTTACGTGGGCTATATTAGTACCTGGTTGAGGATAAAGCCAGGGAACAACTTCGTAATTTCCAAGATCCGGATGAACTAAAGGTGCATCTTCCTTAATTGCAACAAGGGGATCCTGAATTACAGGAAGTGGTTCATATTCTATTTCTATAAGTTTAACTGCTTCATCTGCAATTTCTTGAGTTGCAGCAATTACCGCTGCAACATGTTGTCCAACGTAACGAACTCTATCAAGAGGAAAAACATAATTATCTTTAAGATAAAGACCGTACCTATATGGGAAATCTTTTCCTGTAACTACCGCATAAACGCCATCAAGTGCTTCAGCTTTAGATGTGTCAATTCTCTTAATTATAGCATGTGCATATGGACTTCTCAAAATTGAAACATAAAGGGTTGCAGGACCTAGGTCGATATCATCTACGTATTTGGCTGCTCCAGTAATTTTTTCGAGCCCATCAAGCCTGGTTGCTTCATGCCCGACGTATTTAAGCTCTAATTCTTTCATAACTCCCTCCTATCCCTTTTTTGCTACATCCAAAATTGCTTCAACAATAGAATTGTATCCTGTACATCTGCAGAGATTTCCTGCAATGTATTCTCTAATTTCTTCTTCATCTGGATGAGGGTTTTCATTTAAGAGTTCTGTTGCTTGAATTATCATGCCTGGCGCACAAAAACCACACTGAAAAGAATTATGTGAAAGAAATGATTTTTGGAGTGGCGTAAGACCATTTGCTTGAAGACCCTCAAGAGTTGTTATTTCATGACCATCAACTTCAATTGCATAAACTATGCATGACCTAATTGCTTTACCGTCAAGCAAAACGGAGCAAGCTCCACATTCACCTCTCCCACAACCGTATTTAGGGCTCTTAACTCCAAGTTTATCTCGTAAAACTTCAAGGAATTTTTCGTATGGTTTTACTTCAACCCACACCTTTTTACCATTTAATATAAAATTTATCTCTTTTTTCTGCATGTTACCCTCCTAAACTAAATTCGTCCCATAAATAGGACCATTTCCATGGAGCCTTTCATATGAAGCTTTTAGAGATCTCTTGAATAGAACACCACTTACATGCAATCTATATTCCTTGCTTGCTCTAACATCTGAAATTGGCGATATAGATTTAAGCGCAATGGGAATAGCCTCTTGTATAAGCGAATCACTTAATTCTTTTCCTTTTAAGAATTCTTCAACTTCAAAGGCTCTAACTGGTGTTGGAGCAACAGCGCCGAATGATACACGATATTCGAGATCCTCAGAGATAAATGTTGAAACGCCAACCTGTGCAAGATCTTCGCCATCATAACGACCAAGTTTGATATAGTTTGCACCATACTTTCTTGGTTCAAGAGGAATTCTAATTCCTGTAGCAATTTCGGTAACTTGAAGAACAGTCTTTCTTGGACCTGTAAAAAACTCTACTATAGGAATAAGTCTATCACTGTCTCCTTTAACCTCAACAAGGGTATTAAGAATAAGAAGTGTTGGCGCTGAATCAGCAGAGGGAACTGCAGAACAGATATTACCCAAAAGTGTTGCCCTATTTCTTACACCAACCGAGGCAACAGTTTTTGAAGCTTCAAAAAGCACTGGAAAGTACTTCTTAACCAAATCAGAGTGAATTATTTCAGAAAAAGTTGTTAGTGCTCCAATCCAAAGATAGTTATTCTCCCTAACTTCAATTCCTTTTAGGATATCAAGTCCTTTTAGATCAATGATATAATCTGGAGAAAGCATCCCATCATCAACCATAACTGCAACATCAGTACCACCCGCAAGCAGTTTTGCCTTTCCACCAAATTCCTTTAATAACCGCAGCGCTTCCCCAATTGTTCTCGGTTTAAAGTACTCAAAGATCTTCATATAAACCTCCTACTATGGAGCCCACGCAACTATACGTGTCCAGGCTGACTCCATTTCAATTCCCTTAACGTTAAAAGCTCCGACATAAACTCTTTTGTTGCTGAGTTTATCAATGTCTCCACCAAGATTTTCTGCATGAACTAATCCCCTTGGGAAGAGTTTGAGATGCATAATTTGGTAGAATTCTTCAGGTGGGAACATTTCATCCCAGGATTTACCATACTTTTCTTTTAATTTTTTCTCAGCTTCAAGGAACAATTTTGGATGCCAATTCCTTAGTATTGTATTCATTGGGTGATCTGCACTTCCACAGTCAACACCAATCCATTTGAATTGCATCTTCAATGCCCAATCAGGAAAATCAGGACTTGGTCCAGGGTGCTTTACCATATATCGCACTTCGTCTGCTTCTTTTTCATACCATGCATATCTATGGTACCCAGTATTAATAATAAGAATATCTCCTGGTCTTATATCAGCTTTCCTCATAAGCATTTCTGGAGTATATAGATCGTAATCCCCCACTTCATCAGAAATATCTACAACAACCCCAGCACCTACCCATTCTTCAAGTGGTACAGCACCAATGGCTCTACCTGCCCCATAAAAATGAATTTCTCCATCCATGTGAGTGCCAACATGATTGCTCGACGTGATAATCTGTCCGTTTGCACCTTGACCTCTATCGGCACCAGCAATACGTTTGAAATATTGAATCCCAAGTGGCATATAACTCGGCCAAGGTGGTGTGTGTACACTAAGAGGTTGAGTTAAATCATACATTTTGACTTCTTCAGTCATTAACTTAATAAATTCTTCTGTTGTCATGATATTTTGCCTCCCTTATTATGAATATTTTTTTACAAAAGCAATTAATGCCTTTTTAAATACTTCAATTGGTGCATCAACAAGCCCTGCGCCTACTTGTCCGATGCCCGGCATTTTATGAGCAATACCTGTGTCGATAAAAGGCGGAATTCCTTTTTCAACAACAGTCTTTATATCTATACCAGTCGGTGTACCTCTGAAATTCAAGTAAGGAATTTGATAAGTTGTATTTTCACCAATGGTTATCTCATACATCATTTTCGTCTTATTAACCGCTTCTTGAGGTGTGCCACCAGTGAATTGAACAATTGCAGGTGCAGCAGCAATTGCAAAGCCACCCCATCCTGCAGTTTCTGTTATTGAGCTATCACCAATATCTGGATTTGCATCTTCTTTGGTAAATCCGGGGAAGTAAAGTGCATTAGGAGGAACTTCTGCTGGTGCTGTAAACCATTCGTCACCTAAACCAGAAACCTGAATTCCAAAATCTGTTCCATTTCTTGCCATTACAACAACCATTGTAGAACCTTCAATATTTCTTGCAGCATCTAGACTTGCTTTTGCAGTTACCATTGAAAGATTAAGGAAGAAATGATCATTACCATCAATAAATTTAAGAACACGTTCTACAACATCTGGATCATTAGTGGTTTTTACAATCGCAGGAGCAAGTTGTCTAAACAAAAGGGATGTTGCAGCCCTGTTTCTGTTATGCCCTTCGTCTCCCATATGAAGAGCCTGTGCAAGAATGTTTTTGAGATCAATTCCACCAAGATATTCAATTGCCCTTGAAATAGTTGGGTAGAGAACCTTCTCCATCCACTTTAGTCTTTCAATTACCTCTTTTGAATATGCACCCATTCTAAGAACTTTTCCTAGTCCTTCGTTCATATTAGTGTAAGCCTTATTACCATATGTCTCATTAACAACCTCAAAAACTGGCATTGAAGGAGAGACAACACCTGCCATAGGTCCTACTGCCTGATGTTGGTGACACGGAGAGAATTCAATTTTTCCTGATTGTGCAAGTTTTTCGGCTTCTTCAAGAGTTTCAGCCCATCCTTCATAAATTATCGCACCAAGAACTGCCCCCTTCATTGGACCACACATTCTGTCCCAAGTCACTGGGGGACCAGCATGTAGCAGCATATTCTTCTTCATACCGGGTATAAGGTCGATTGCCTTTCCCATACGCACAAGTTTTGGTCTTGCAGAAACAAGTCTCTTAAAGGCCTCTTCATTAGCTTTTTCTACATCTACTTTCTTGGATACTACTATTTCATTAAATTTATCAAGTGCTTCCCTAACATCTTCTCCAAAAAGAGGCGGAGACCACTCTACATGAACAACTTTATAACCAGTCATCTGTAGGCTTTCAGCAAAAGCAGATAATCCAATATTAATAACATTTAACTCGCTTTTGAACAGCTCGTTTACCTTGCCCATTATTAACCTCCTATTTCCTTTATGACGTAGCCTGCTACCTTAGATGAATAAGCATTCCTCTCGTAAACATGTGCAGATGCATTCTTCAATGCAGAAATAAGTGCTCTTTTGTTCTGCGGGTCTTTGTCTGTTCCTGTAACATTAACAATAACAAGTGCATCGCTTATCTTTTTAACTTCCTCAATCACAGGCACAAGATCTTCAATAGGATGCATATTGGTTCCATATCCAATAACCACATCAAGATAAATTATTGCAACTTCTTTATCTTTTGTTTCTTCAAGAATTCTCTTGTTTCTTAACTGGAAATCAATTTGAGGATGAGGTCTACCAACTGTAAACTCATCTTCTCCAAGATCAACTATTGTGTGTTTTTCACTCTTCCAGGAATCCTTGAGTTTAAATTCCGGTTTAAGGGGAACATTCGAATATACTTCTCCTATCATATTCGTTAGTATTAATTCTGTTTCATAAGCAAGTGTACCACCCTGGAAAAGTCCTCTAAAATACTTCTGACCAGGTTTGAGTTGTTTTGCAAGTTCATACGCTTCTTTCTTAATCAGTTCTTCTCTTTCTTCTATCTCTTTTTTAAAAGTGTCGAAGGATGTTCCTTTCGAAAGACTCACCGCAAGAAGCGCTGCATCCTCAAGTGTTGAAACAGGATATACACCAAGACTTTCAACTAATTCTTTCGATGCACCAAGGAAACATCCTACTACAGGTTTCTTGTTATTTTTTAGAACTTCCTTAAGTTTCTGAAGAATACTTTCATGAGGAGGTTTCGAGATTAGAACAATTACTTTAGTCTCATCGTCCTCAATTAATGCCTTAAGACCGGTAAGAAATGATAATCCTCCATAATACTCTTTCATGTCTATTCCGCCTGTTCCAATTGCTTGCGATATTCCACCGTGAGCATTTGAAATAATTGAAGAGACTTCCTGAAGACCAGTCCCCGCCGCAGACACAATGCCTATATCACCTCTCTCGACAGCATTTGCAAAACCAAGAGGTGCACCATTTATTATTGCAGTTCCACAATCTGGTCCCATAACAAGAAGACCCTTTTCGTAACCGATCTTCTTTGCAAGCAATGCTTTTTCCTTAGGAACATTATCTGAGAAAATCATAACATGCAAATCTTTAGATAATGCTTTAATTGCTTCATCTCCCGCGTATTTACCTGCAACAGAAATAAGTACTAAGTTTGCATCTCTCATTAATTTTAAAGCACCATCCAAACTCTTTGGTACATAATCCTGAGACTCCTCAGATTTTGATCTGCTCTTTTTTAGTAGCTTTTCGATTTCCACTAAAGCTTTTGTTAAAGTTTCATCATCTTTACCTTTGACAACTATTAAAAGATCCGAATCGTTTGCATTTTTAAATTCGTCAATCAACATTCCTGAGTTATCGAGAATTGATTTATTTTGCAAAGTCCCCATAACAACAGCTGCATCTTCAACTCCTGGAATATTCAAGGCATCCTTTTGAACCAACATCAATGTAACCGAGTCATAGTATTCACCCTTTTTTAATATACCCTTTACTGCCATAATTGATTACCTCCTTCTAAAAGTTTTCCAAAACCCTTAATGAAACCTGTAAGAATATCAGAACCAGAAGTCTCACCAAAGGATAACATCTTTAAAACATGTATCTCCAAATTACGCCCAGTAAAAATTGATTCAAGTACGTTTTTAAATCTCTCATAGAAAAATCCTTGAGATGTAAAATTGAGGAATGTATTGGAAACTTCATTTTGAGTTTTTGCCAAAATACGAATGTAATTCCTAATTTGAGAAAGATCAATTTCGAATAATTTCTCATACACGTATAATGCGGCCAAAAACCCCTCAATTAAGTCATCACCCTGAGGAGTAAAACCATAGCCCAAACCCTTAAGTAACAAAATCGAATTAAAATCAAAATTTATCAAACGATTAAAATTCTCTTCTAATTCATTTGCAAGATTCAAATTGAATTTTCCCTCAAAAAATACCTTTCTTGACGGATTGATTATAAAAGCGGAACTTAAAGGATGCGAATGTTGTATTAAAAGATTTTTAACCTTTTCGACATTCCTAACTATTAAATCAACATCTTTGTGCGGCAATGAGAAAGATGAATCATATATAAAGGGTTTATCCTTAGACAGCGCTTCCCTTAATTCACCAAGAGAAAAATTCATAACCAAATCACTTTGTAAAACAATTGAATTAGGTCCTCCACCAACATCTTTTGAAACTAAAAATACAATTCCGCTATTAGTATATAGATTAACAGCTCGTGCAAATGAAGAATGGACACCCAAAATTTCAATTCTTAAATCTATCTTATCTCCCACCGAAATTACCTTCATTTCTACCTTTTTGTAAAAAGAAATAATTCCCCCAAGAATCCTCTTGGGGGAAACTGAATTAATATCTTATTCCTCTAAGGTTTCTGGAACTTCGAATTTTTCCGCAGCCCTGAGAAGATCTTCTGGAACTGGTGCCTTTAATTGTGCGCCAATCATATCTTCAAGATATTTCTTAACTGTTGTTTGCCAGTATTCCTTTGTAATGTAGTAAACTCTTGCTCCACCTAATTCATGCTGGACATCTGGCCAAGGATACGAAGGTTGCGCCATGCCAACACCCCATCTCTTCCATCCATTGTAACTTTCATATGTTGCCCAGAACTCTTTTTGCCCAAGAATTTCAAAAGTATAATATGCTTTTGCATAGTACATTACCGCACCAGCCTTCATTCCACGCATAAATGCCATTGTATGTAAACTTATATTAATATCTCTGTTCATTATTCTTCCGTTACAAAATGCTGCAAGTTTACCATCAACAATTCCAACCATCTGATAAGGATCTTTTAACCTATTTCTAAGCCATCCAAGTAGTTCAGCATAAACTCTTACACCAACAATGTCATAGAAGTCGTGATCAGTGTCAATTAACTTCTTCAAAAGTGGAAAAAGAAGTGGTGCTTCTTCTTTTCTCATTTCCCTTATAACCATTGTTTTTCCGTTAGGAAGTGTGACATACATAGGCTCCCAACGTGGAAGATCAATTGCAGGTCCGCTTAAAAGTGGTTCTAACTCTTCAACTTTAAAAACTACTTCATTTTGTGATACCTTTTCTGGTACCTCTTTTTTCATCTCACTACCTCCCTTTTGTAAAAATTTTTTAAAAAAAGATGTTCAATTTTAATACAAACACTTCCACTTGTCAAGAGGGTATAACATTATTTAAGAAAACAAAAGCAATCACTGAACGTTAAAAAAGTCACTATTTTAACAACTTTTCTTAAATTTGCCAAAATACACAAAATATTCTTGCAAATTTTTCTATGGAGATTAAAATGATAACGTGAAAAAAGATATAAAAAATTTGACTTTAAGGGAACTTGAAGGCTTCTTTGCCTCATTAAATGAGAAAAAATACAGGGCAAAAGAAGTATTTAATGCAATTTATAAAGAAAGAAAAGAAAGTTTCTTAACGATCACAACACTAAGTAAAGAACTTCGTGAAACTTTGGATAACATTTTTTATATTACGATATTCAAAGAAATATCTCGCAAAACATCAAAAGATGATGCCACAAAATTTGTTTTTGAATTATCTGATAAAAGACTTATAGAAAGCGTATTAATCAAAAACACAAATAAAATTGGACGAACTTGGTTTACAGCGTGTCTATCTACGCAAGTCGGATGCCCACTTGGTTGTCAATTCTGCGCCACAGGAAAGATGGGGATTATTCGAAATCTTGAAACCGGCGAAATTGTTGAACAATTTTTAAGACTGGAGAGAGAAAATCCAATATCAAATATCGTTTTTATGGGTTTGGGAGAACCACTTCTTAACTATGAAAACGTAAAAAAGGCAATCCAAATTTTAACCGACGAAAATGGAAGAAATCTTGGAAAACGACACATAACAATTTCAACTTCTGGTATAACACCAATGATTTATAAACTTGCAGATGAAATTCAGTCGGTTAAACTTGCAGTATCATTACATTCTGCAATTCAGATAAAAAGAGATAGCCTAATGCCTGGGCTCAAAAATTATCCCCTTAATAAATTAAAGGAAGCATTAGTATACTACAATAAAAAAACTGGAAATACTGTTACTTTGGAATATCTTCTTATAGACGGAATTAATGATTCAAGATCTGATGCAGAAGCACTAGTAAAATTTTCAAGAGATCTAAGATTTGTTAAAGTGAATCTCATTCACTATAACGAAATCCCAATAAATAATTTTAAACCTTCATCAAAGGAAATTGAGTTTCAAAAATTCCTTCTTACAAATGGGTTACGAGCAACGCTCAGGCTCTCGAAAGGGACGGATGTTTCTGCTGCTTGTGGACAGCTTGCAACAAACTCAAAAGAAAACATCCAGTTTAAGATTTAAATTATCCTTTCTTTTTTCTTTCTCCAAAAACAAGAGTCCCAATTCTAACTAGATTTGCGCCCTCTTCAATTGCAATTCTAAATGTGCTTGACATACCCATTGAAAGAATTGGTTCATCAACATCAAAAAGACCTTCATTTTTTAATTGCAGAAAAAGCTCATGTGTTAAGCGAAAATATGGTCTGAGATCCTCAGGGTTTGGAAGATTTGGACCCATAGTCATTAGACCAGCAAATTTAATGTTTTTAAATTTTTTAATTGCTTTCGCAACATCAACTACATCTTCTGGCATTACACCGCTTTTTTGGGGCTCCTTGCCAGAGTTTACCTCAATTAAAACAGACATCACTTTACCGTATTTTTTACAAAACTCGTCGACAATTTGTGCAATCTCAATTGAATCAACGCTCTCAATTACATCAAAGAGCTCAACAATATTCTTTATCTTTCTTCTTTGAATAGAGCCTATAAAGTGCCATTCTACTGAATGACCAATTTGTTCAATTTTCCCTTTTGCCTCTTGTAAGTAATTTTCTCCAAAAATTCTTGCACCAGCCTCAATTGCTTCTTGAATCTCTTGAACTGTTCTTTCTTTTGTTGCTAACAGCAATTTTGCCTTACCTTCAAGTTCATGAAGTAATGATCTAACTTTCTCATAAATCATTCCCATTTATCAACCTCCGTAAAGTCTGTAAATTCCTCTTGTACCCTTCAATGTCTCCAGGGATTTCAAGAATACCCGATAAATCTTTAATAAGTTTATTGTTTACAAGAAATCTAAATGCCTCAAGTCCAATTTTTCCAAGACCAATTTCTTCATGACGATCAACTCTTGCACCTAAATCCCTTTTTGAATCATTTAAATGGAATAATTTAAGATGTTTAAGTCCAATAACTTCATCAAAAACTTCTAAAACTTTACTAAAACTTTCTTCTGTTCTTATATCGTATCCCGCCTGGAATACATGGCATGTATCAAAGCATACGCCAAGACGATCTATGTATTCGCCTGTCATCTCAAAGATATCTCGTATATGTTCAAACCGATAGCAAAGATGAGTTCCTTCTCCTGCAGTCGTCTCAATAAGAAGAATACTATTTCTGGATTTTGAAATTTTAAAAACCTCTTTTATTGATTCTGCAATACTTTTAAGTCCTTTTGCTTCTCCACTTCCAAGGTGTGCTCCAGGATGAAACACCACATATTTAACATTAAGTAAATCCGCTCTTTCTAATTCACGCGCAAGGTCATCTATTGATCTCTTTCTTATGTTCTCATCCGGACTTGCAAGATTGAGAAGATATGAAGCATGGATTGATACGGTTTCAATATTTTTAGACTTAGAATTTTCAAGAAATTTTTCAGTAACAAATTCACTTATAGGAGGTAAAGCCCACTGCATCTGATTTTTTGAAAATATCTGGATAACTTCACAGGTTGCCTTTTCCCCATAAAGAGGTGCCTTATCAATTCCTCCACTTATCGAAACATGTGCACCTAATTTCATCCTTTTACCACAATAAGAGGCTTAGAACGAGCAACAAGACTTGCAAGCCCTTCCTTTACAATGGGCTCAACTACAAGATCTATACTCTTGTAGGCATCGGGGGCTTCTTCTCTTGCAACGACTTTATCATTTGCATAAAGTAAAATACCTTCCTTTTGAAGTTCCATTTGAACATCTTCAAAAGTTATTTGCTTTACAGCTTGGTGTCTACTTAAAATTCTTCCCGCACCATGCGCTACGCTTCCAAAAGTCTCTTTAATAGATTTTTCACTACCCACAAGGATGTATGAACCCCTTTTCATATCACCTGGGAGTAAAACTGGTTGTCCTGTCTCCTTAAATTTTCCTTTTAACTTTGGATGCCCCTTTGGAAATGAACGCGTTGCCCCTTTTCTATGCACAAGCAAGGTTTCTAATTTTCCGTTTATTTCATATTGCTCCTGTTTTGCAATATTGTGTGCAACATCGTAAAGGATTCCCATACCGAGTTTTTTATAGTCCATTCCAAAAACTTTACTGAAGGCTTTTCTAACAAAATATGTAAGAACTTGTCTATTTACCCAAGCGAAATTCGCTGCACTACCCATTGCCAAAAGATACCTCTGAGATAGATCTTCCTGAATAGGAAAATAAACTGAATCCTTATCAACCAATTTAAATTTGAATTTCTCCATCTTAGGTCGCATCATATCAAGATAATCCGTTGCAATTTGATGACCAAGACCACGAGAACCAGTGTGTATCCAAATAACTATTTGTCCTTCAAATAATCCCCAAACATTGGCAAGTTCTTTATCATAAATTTCAACAACTTTATCAACTTCAAGAAAATGGTTTCCTGCACCAAGTGTTCCAAATTCTTCACAACCTCGTTCTATTGCACGTTTACTTACGCAATCTGGATCTCCTTCGAGCCTTCCATTATCTTCAACATTTTCAATATCCTCTTTATCTCCAAAACCTTTCTCAATTGCCCAATCAAGTCCTAACTTCATTGCTCTTTTTGATTCCTCTATACTAAAAGTATAATCTGAAGTAGACCCAAGACCTGCAGGAATCATCTTAAATAAGGTTTTTCCAAGTTCTTCAAGTGAATCTTTTATATCACTGTATTTCAAATTTGTTTTTATAACTCTAACGCCACAATTTATATCGAAACCAACCCCACCTGGAGAAACAACTCCACCATCGTATAAAAATGCCCCAACACCCCCTATAGGAAACGCATATCCCTGATGAATATCAGGCATACCAATAGAATATTTTACAATACCTGGCAAAGTTGCAACCCAGATTAATTGTTCAAGAGCCTTATCCTTTTCTATATACTGAATTAACTCATGGGAAGAGATAAGAAGCGCATCAACTCTCATATCTCCATGCTTTTCAATAAGAAACTTGTAAGGGCTCAACCTTTTAAATTCCATTTTGCTCACCCCTAATATTATTATAAGCCTTTTCCATAATTCATGATAAAAGATTTAATTTAGAAGATGAAATTTAAAATGATCAAATAAAAGGATATTTACAAATCAAATGTAAAATAGAATGGCAAACTTTACCTTATTGTGTCTTACGATATTTTTAATTTTCCATTTTAATTTGTATAATAAAACTGGAAAAAATAAGAATGGAGGATAAAATGATAAAAATTGTGATAGATTCGACAGCATACCCGACGGATGAAGAAATTAAGGAAATGGACTTAACAATTGTTCCTCTTTATGTAACTTCAAATAAAGGTATCTACAGAGAAAGAGTTGACATATCTGACGAAGAATTCTACAAAAGGTTGAAAGATGGTGAAGAGTTTTCACGATCACAACCATCAACAAACGATTTTGTTGAGGCATACAAACCACTTATAGAGCAAGGGCACGAGATTGTCTCAATTCATATTTCATCAATTTTATCAGGAACAGTAAACGCAGCAAATGCGGCAAAAGAAATTCTTGGAACAGATAAAATTACAGTTATTGATTCAAAATCAACTTCGGTAAATTTATTATACAAGGTTATAAAGGCGTTTGAGCTTATAAAAAATGGTGCAACCAGAGAAAAAATTAAAGATGAAATTGAAAAAATGTATCCAAAGGTACACGGCTTTTTTCTTCCGATGAATGTAGATCTTCTTATAAAAGGAGGTCGTATATCACACTTGCAAGGAAAAATTACAACAGCATTAAAACTTTATTTTTTACTTTATCTAAACGAAGGGCGAATTGACCTTTACAAATTTGGACGTACAAGAAATGGATCAAAAGAAGAACTTATAAAAATCGCCAAGGATATATCACAAAAACGTAGAGGAATAGAACGAATTGATACGATATTCAGTGCTAATGATGAAGAAGGAGAAGAATTTAGAAAAAGAGTTGAAGATGAATTCGGCTTACCTGTTAAAAAATACAGGATTGGACCAGTGCTTGGTACACATTTAGGCCTTGAGTCCATTGGCATATCATTCACTACTAAGGAGTAGCCATGGTAAAAATTGCAGTCGATGGCATGGGTGGTGACTTTGCACCTCATGAAATTGTTGAAGGTATAAAACTTGCAGTAAATGATTTTAAGGACTTATCAATTCTTCTTGTAGGAAGAAGCGAAGAGTTAAAAAGGGAACTCCAGGGCTTTTCAAAAAATATAGAGATTGTAAATGCGGATGAAGTAATTACAATGAACGATAAACCAAGAGAAGCACTTCTAAGAAAGAAGAACTCTTCAATGCATAAAGCGGTTGAACTTGTAAAAGATAGGATTGCAGATGGCTTTGTTACCGCAGGAAACACCGGTGCTTACATGGCAATATCGCTATTTACGCTTGGAAGATTAAAAGATGTAAATCGACCCGGAATTGGTGTCGTTATTCCATTCAAAGATAACAATTTTGGAGTAATAATTGACGTAGGTGCAAGCGTAGATATCACTCCACGAGATTATCTAATTCTTGCAATACTTGGAAGAACTTTTCTTTATACTATCACAAAAAATAAAAACTTAACTATCGGATTGCTCAATATAGGAGAAGAAGAGGAAAAGGGGACAAAACTTACAAAAGAGGCTTATAAAATTCTAAAAGAAAATTTAAAAGAATTTAAAGGAAATGTTGAACCCCATGAAATTTTATATCATAAGGTTGATGTAATTGTAACTGACGGTTTTACTGGAAATATATTAGAAAAATCATATGAAGGAGCACTTGAATTCACAGTTGATGTACTCAAAGAAGAGATAAATAAATCGCTTGTTTACAAAATTGGCGCAGCCCTTTTAAAACCCGCACTTAAAAATGCTTTCAATAAACTGAATTACGAAAATTTCGGCGGATCCCCTCTTCTTGGTGTTGATGGCATTTCAGTAAAGGCACATGGAAGGTCAAAACGAAATGCAATAAGAAATGCGATTAAAGTTGCGTACGAACTTGCAAACAACAATCTTATTGAGAATTTTAAACAAGAATTGGAAAAAATTACCCAATGAAAAATAAAATTGTTGTAATAGTTTTTGTAATTTCAAGCATCGTCTCGCTTGTTTATTTAGCAACCCTTCAACAAAGTAAAGTCCATAATCTGAATGAGGTTGAGATAACTGAATATAAAGGAGAAAAATTAACACCACTTAATGAGACTCCGGCTCTTGGAATTAAGGGAAAGCCAAGTGTAGATATTAAAACCTATAAACTAAGTGTTCATGGTTTAGTTAGTAATCCTCTGAATCTCACATATGATGATGTTTTATCAAAATATAAGCACTATGAGAAAGTTGTAAAACTTCAATGTGTTGAAGGATGGAGTTCAAAATTGCTTTTTGAAGGAGTTTTAATTGATGATATTTTAAAAGATGCAGGGGTAAAAAACAACGCAAACACAGTTATTTTTCATTGTGTTGATGGCTATTCAACATCTCTACCATTAGATTACATCAAGAACGAAAAAATCTTATTAGTATACAAGGTTAATGGAATCATACTTCCAAGAGATTACGGATTCCCCTTTAGAGTAGTTGCAGAATCAAAATATGGATATAAATGGGCAAAATGGGTTGTTGGAATTGAAGTTTCGAATGACCCAAATTATAGAGGTTATTGGGAATCGCGAGGATTTTCAAATGAGGCAGACATTGAACATCCATAGAATATGGAAGATAATATTAAGTTTTGTTAATTTTCTAATTGCTATATAATATATTGGCATGAATAAGAAAGGAGGTCAAAACCCTTAAAATGTGGGAAGAAAAATTTTCAGCAAGAAGTAAAACAATGAAGGCTTCTGCAATTAGGGAATTACTTAAGCTTGTTGAATCGCCAGACATTATCTCTTTTGCTGGGGGTATGCCTGATCCCAATCTTTTTCCGAAAGAAACTTTAGGTGAGATTGCAAAGGAAGTATTCGTAAATCATGGTGGAAAGGCACTTCAGTATGGTCCAACGGAAGGCGTAAAGCCTCTCCGTGAAACAATTGTAAAAATGATGCAGGAAGAAGGTATTAAAAATGTAGGACTTGAAAATGTCCTTGTCACAACTGCCTCGCAACAGGCGCTTGATTTAATTGGAAAAGTTTTTGTTGATCCGGGCGATACTGTAATTGTTGAAGCGCCATCGTATGTCGGTGGACTTCAAGCACTGCAAGCATTTCAGGCGAACTTTGTAACAGTTCCTCTTGATGAAAACGGAATTAAGACTGACATTTTAGAGGAAAAAGTAAAGGAATTACAGGGGAAAGGCATTAATATCAAACTTATCTATGTTATTCCAAATTTCCAAAACCCTGCAGGCGTAACAATGAGTCTTGAACGAAGAAAGGAACTATTGAGAATCTCTCATACCTATGGAATCCCAATAATTGAAGATGATCCATATGGTGAAATTATATTCGAAGGGGAGAAACTGCCGTCGCTTCTTGAACTTGACCAAATTGGAAATGTCATTGGGTTAAGAACATTTAGTAAGATTTTAGCGCCAGGTTTTAGATTAGGTTGGGTGATAGCAGATACTGTTGCAATTTCTAAACTTGCACTTGCAAAGCAAGCAGCGGATCTCTGCTCACCATCTTCAACGCAGTATATTGCAGACAAATTTATAAGAGATGGATATATGAATGAATATCTTGATAAGGTGCGTAAGGTCTATAAAGAGAAAAAAGATGCAATGTTAAGTGCAATGGAGAGGTATTTCCCAAAAGAAGTTACATGGACCAAGCCTCATGGTGGTATGTTTGTATGGGCGGAAACACCAGAATATATAGACACTGATGCGCTTTTTGTCGAAGCCGTAAAAGAGAAAAAAGTTGCATACGTTATAGGAAGTGCTTTTTATCCATACGGCGAAGATAAAAGACATATGAGGCTTAATTTTACATTATCAACTCTGGAACAGATTGAAGAAGGTATCAAAAGATTAGGAGAGCTGCTTAAAACTAAAATTAAATAAAAATACCTTCGGGGGGCTTCAAGCCCCCTATTTTAATTCACTTAGCTTTTTCTTAATTTCAGGAAGTTTTTTAAGTGCTTCTTTTACTCCCCTTTCGATCACTTCCGCAGGTTTCCAAAAATAATCCCAACCAATATCTTGAACATCGGGCGTTAGTATAACATCTGCATACTTACAGTTCTCTTTTGCTAAATTGTATTGGAGTATATCAATTGAATCTGAAAAAATCTTATAAAAATTCATGGAACTAATTTTTCTATAAGGAGTCTCTGAAAGTTTCCCATAAAGATTTACAGCAATTACAAAATCTGCACCTTTTTCTTTAGCAGTCAGGACTGGAACTTGCTGCGATAAGCCTCCATCCATAAGCAAAAGACCATTAAGTCTTACAGGCTCGAAAAAGATTGGAATAGAAATACTTGCACGAATACCAGTTATAAGACTTCCCTCTTCAAAAACATAAGATTCACCGGTATTAAAATTTGTTGCAACAGGATAAAACTTTGGAACAAGAGTAGAAATCTCAGCATCGCCAATATTCGATTCCAAAAAATTTACAACTTTCCTTCCCCTCACAAGACCCATTTTTAAAGTGGGATCAAATAGCACAGTGAGGACAGTTTTCATATCCGAAGATATAGCTATCCTTTCAACCTCGTCAATACTCCCAAGTTTTGCAAAAGCTCCACCCATTAATGCACCTATGCTTGAACCAGTTATAATTGAAGGCATGATCCCTTCATTTAGTAAAACTTTAATAATGCCAATATGGGCAAGACCTTTTGGACCTCCACTTCCAAGTACAAAAGCAATTTTCACTTTTTCCTCCTTAAATTTGGGTAAATTTTCTTGTATTCCTCAATTAATTTGTTTATCTTGTCTCTAATCTTTATTGCTTCTTCAAAATCAAGGACCTCAGCCTTTAGATGCATCTCTTCTTCCAACTCTGTAATAAGCGCCATAAATTCCTCATAGGAGAGATTTTCGACTTTAATGACTTCTTGAAGTTCACTTTCTTTCCTCCATGGAAGATCAATAAGATCTGTAATTGCCTTCCTTATTGTTTGCGGAGTTATTCCGTGTTCCTTGTTATATTTAAGCTGTTTTTCACGCCTTCTATTTGTTTCCTGTATTGCCTTTTTCATTGCATCTGAAACTTCATCAGCATACATAATTACTTTACCGGAAACATTTCGTGCAGCACGACCCATAAGCTGTATAAGAGAAGTTTCGCTTCTTAGAAATCCTTCTTTATCTGCATCGAGAATGGCAACAAGGGATACTTCTGGAAGATCAAGTCCCTCTCGAAGAAGGTTAACCCCAACAATACAGTCAAATTCACCAGATCTAAGTCCTTTCAGAATTTCAACTCTTTCGAGAGTTTTGATGTCAGAGTGAAGATATTTTGCCTTAATACCCTTTTCAATAAGATAATTGGTCAAATCTTCAGAAAACTTTTTAGTTAGTGTATTTACAATAACTCGTTCTCCCTTTTCTGCTCTAATTCTCACTTCCTTAATGAGATCCTCGATTTGATTTTTTTGCGGCCGTACCTCAACTTCTGGGTCAACAAGACCAGTGGGTCTTATCAACTGTTCAACAACCTGATCGCTTACTGAAAGTTCATAATCTGAGGGTGTTGCCGAAACAAAAATACACTGATTTACATGTCCCAAGAATTCCTCAAACCTTAAGGGCCTATTATCCAAAGCAGAAGGCAACCTAAAACCATACTTCACAAGAGTAAGTTTCCTATCGTGGTCTCCACGATACATACCTCTTAATTGAGGTACCGTTATATGAGATTCATCAATAATCAATAGATAATCCTCAGGGAAGAAATTTAAAAGTGTATAAGGCTCTTCGCCAGGTTTTCTGTGAGAAAAATATCGAGAATAGTTTTCAATGCCTGTGCAATAACCTGTGTTAAGAAGCATTTCAATGTCATATTTTGTCCGTTCTTCAAGGCGTTGCGCTTCAACAAACTTCCCACGTGATTTAAAAAATTCTACACGCATTTCAAGTTCTTTAATTATTTCGTCTACGTATTTTTTAATTCTCTCCTGTGTAGTTATGAATTGAGCAGCAGGGAAGAATGTAAAAGAGGAATACTTCCTTATAAGCTCATTAGTTAGAGGATCGAATTCAACAATGGAATCAACTTCATCTCCAAAAAGTTCTATCCTTATAGCTGTCTCTGATTCTTTAGGAAATACATCAATTATATCACCGCGCACTCTAAAGACACCATTTTTGAAATTTATATCATTTCTTTCATATTGAAGTCTTGCAAGGTTCATTGCAATAGAAAGTCGGTTAATTTTTTCATTAACTCTTATAGTAAAAAGTTGCTCTTTATATTCTTCTGGAGAATCCCAACCATATATACAAGAGACAGATGCAACAACAATTACATCGCGCCTTTCAAGAAGAGCTCTCACTGTTGCATGTCTCAAACGAGCAATATCCTCATTTATATCAGCGTTTTTCGCAATATAGAGATCAATTTGGGGAACGTATGCTTCGGGTTGATAGAAGTCATAATAACTTACAAAGTAGTGAACTGCGTTTTCGGGAAAGAATCTTCTAAACTCCGAATAGAGTTGTGCTGCAAGCGTCTTATTGTGAGAAATAACAAGTGTTGGTTTCTGAACCTTTGCTATAACATTTGCCATAGTAAAGGTTTTTCCTGAACCAGTTACACCAAGAAGAGTTTGGAATCTGTATCCCTTTTTAATGCCTTGGACAAGTTTATCTATTGCCTCTGGTTGATCACCAGTAGGTTTAAAATCTGATACAAGCTTAAATTCTTCCATACTAAGAAAATCCTTTTTCTACATAATGCGACGCAAATTCATTTGCGAACTCAAGAGATTCTTTTAAACTATTGTTATTAACGATTGATTTTACAAAAGCCGCATTGAAAACATCACCTGCACCTACGACGTTTAATGTTTTAAATTCTCTTCCTTTTACCTCTAATTCCTTTGAATTTGTTATCAACTTAGCACCACTTTTTCCTCTCTTCTCAACTAAAACACCACCACTCTCAAGAAAATCTTCAATTAAGCCTTTATTAAATGCGGTAATTTCCTTTTCATTAGCAAGAATAAAATCGGAATAACTAAAAATTTCCTCGCATGTTTTTACAAAATTTGGAATATTTTTACCAATCCGAACTTGTGGATCAAAGAACATTTTATAACCCATATGCTTGATATGCTTAACGATTTTTAAAGTTTCCTCTTGAGGGTTTTCTTCTGTTAGCAAACCGCCTGAAACATAAACGAAGTCATAATGAAGATTTGCATTCAAAAAAATATCGAAACTAATATCAACATAAGAAGTACCTTTAATGCTTGCTATTGTTATTCTTGTATTCTCTGAGATGATACTTACAACAACAGGAGTTGGCTTGTTAGAACTATAATCAAAAAAACTTATATTATTTTGTTCTAAGAATTGCCGAATACTTCTACCAAAGGCATCTAAAGATATGGGAGTAAAATAGACAGGTGTCTCAGAGAGAATCTTCAACGCATATGAAAAATTTACTCCAGTTCCACCAAAACTTATCGAAGTTTCTTCTGGAATGTGATTTTCATCGTCGGTTAGAACAAGACTTTCAAGCCTTAACTTAACGTCAATTGCATTTTCTCCTAAAACAAGGATTCTTCTCATTCTTCTTTTATGAACTCTTCAAATTCCTTTAAACTCTTTGTGTTAATTATATCACTTTTTCTAAGCCATGCCCTTCTTGCAACACCAACGCCAAAACGCATATTGTTCATTGATTCAGTGGAATGAGCGTCAGTTCCTATTGCAATTTTTAATCCATATTCATAAACTGCTTTTCTTGCATTAACGTCGTTTAAATCAAGGCGTTCAAAAGAAGCGTTGATTTCGAATATTTTGTTATACTTCTTCGCTTCATTAAAGATTTCATCAATATTTACACTATACTCTGAACGTCCATTTATAATTCTCCCTGTGGGATGTACTATAATTCTAACCTTTGGGATTCTTAATACCTTCTTTATTCTTTCCGTTATAGCAAATTCACTTTGGTTCATTCCAGTATGGATTCCTGCAAGACAAAGATCAAATATATCAAGGTCTTTTTCATCGAAATCAATTGAACCATCAGAGAGGATATTCAGTTCAACACCAAGAAATATTTTAAAAGGATGTAGTTTTTTATTTAGCTTTTCTATCTCTTCCTTTTCCTTTTTAAAGTCGTCTATTGAAAGACCGCCTGCAACACCAAGTGCTTTTGCATGTTCTGTAATAACAATGTACTCATAACCAAGGGAAATAGCTTTTCTTGCCATTTCCTCGATTGTATTAGCACCATCTGAATATTTCGTATGCATATGCAGGTCACCTTTTATATCTTTATAATCAACAATAGCAGGAAGTTTGTGCTGCATAGCAAGTTCGACTTCGCCTGTATCCTCACGCATCTCAGGAGGTATCCAGTCAAGTCCAAGAGCTTCATAAACATCAGTTTCCTCAACGCCTGCAATTTTTACATTATCGTCAAGCCTAAAAACTCCATATTCATTTAGTTTAAGATTCTTTTTTATTGCAATTTCCCTTAACCTTACGTTATGGTTCTTAGATCCCGTAAAATACTGAACTGCAGCTCCAAATGATTCATTTTCAACTACTCTTAAGTCAACCTGAATTCCCTCTTGCGTTATAATCGAAGATTTTGTATCCCCTTTTGCGAGAATCTCTTTCACAAAAGGAATTTTAACAAAATAATCCATCACAACAGACTGATTTTTGGAGGTACCAAGAATATCAATATCACCTATGGTATCTTTCATTCGTCTTAAACTACCACAAATCATATGCTTGTCAACTGGTGTATTTTCCTTAAGAAGATTTATAATTGATTCTGCAATAGGAAGAGCAATACCAATCAAAAACCTATCAGTTCTTTTATCCCTCAAAGATTTTATACCTTCTAGTATTTTCTGTTCTGTTTTTTCACCAAATCCTTCAAGATTTCTTATTTTGTGTTCTTTTGCGGCTCTTTCAAGGTCTTCAAGATTCTTGACTCCAAGTTTTTCGTATAATACCTTCACTCTCTTTGCACCCAATCCTGGCACCTTCTCAAGTTCAAGAAGACCGACAGGTACTAACTTTTTTAGTTCTTCAAGTTTGGTAATTTTTCCCGTTTCAAGATATTCTTTTATTTTTTCTGCTATACTTTTACCAACTCCTTTTATCTCATCAAGTTTATTTTCTTTTGCAAGTTCTTCAATTGGAATTGTTAGATTTTCAATTACGCGCGCAGCTTCAAGATAAGCTTTAACTTTAAACGGGTTTTCTCCTGCAAGTTCTGCAACCTCTGCAAGCTCGTAAAACTTTTCTGCAACCTCCTTATTTCTCATAATTCCCCTCTCACCTCTAACTTCAATCTCTCAAAGAATTCTTCCATAAATTTTAATCTACCTTCAGCAACTTTTTTGGCATAATCAGTATAGAGTCTGTCTATAATATGCCTTAATTTAACAAGGTATTCAATGTTGGGAGAATGGTCTTTAAAGTTATTAATCCTTTCAGCCTTTTCAAAATTTCTTTCATCGACTTCGATATACAATCTTTCACCATACTCGCCTGCAATCATAAAAGATCTTCCAATACCAATTGCTCCAATTGCATCAAGCTTATCTGCATCAGAAAGTATCTTTGCTTCAAGAGTTTGAGGTAATACGCTACCTCTATACCTGTGAGATCTTATTGCATGTGATACAGCTTCTATAAAAGCATCTTCATAGCCCAAAGCCTTTAAAATTTCTTTACTCATTTGAGCACCAAGCTCAGCGTGATCAATCGTATGAGTAGGGTCTGTATCTTCACGCACTCTTGCAATATCGTGAAGAATAGCGCTAACCTTTATTACCTCAATATTAGCTTCAGGATAATGTTCAGCAACTTTTAAAGCGAGATTTAAAACTCTCAAGGTATGATCAAAGTCATGAGAAGACGAATTTAACTCTTTTTTAACAATATCTATCAATTTTTCCATAATTATATTATATAAATTAAACAAAAATGGGGAAAGTATCCCTTTCCCCACAATCTAAAAGAAGGAGATATTCTTTATTCGTGTTCTCCCACAATTAAACTTTCTTCGACAGTTAACTCTTCTGGCTTTATAATCGGAACCTTCCACTTTCCAAAAGTAAAGAAAACATACAAAACTAATGCTGCAATAACATTGCTCAAAGTCATTCCCCACCATATACCTGTTGAACCAAAATATCTACTTAGAATATAAGACAACGGAAGTCTTAATCCCCAAAGCCTTAGCAAATCTCCAACCATAGGTTCAACATTATGCCCCGATCCTCTAAAAACTCCAGAAATAGCAGAAAAAAGCCCAAAAAACGGCAAACCTAAAATAAATATAGTAAGAAACTTGCTTCCTTCCTGAATCACTGCAATATTTCCAGGAATAAAAATTATAAATATCGCATTTCTTATCGCAAATATCAATGCGCTTTCAATGAGAGTAATTACAAATTCAAGTTTTATACCTGCTTTTGCAATTTCTTCTGCTCTATCGATCAACCCTGCACCTAAATTTTGTCCAATCATTGTAACAATTGCCGCACCAATTCCCTCCACAACAACAAAGATTATATGAATTGCCCTATCGCCTATCCCGTAAGCTGAGAGCGCAATTTCCGCATTTGGAAGTCTTCCGATTAATGCTGTTAACACTACAAATCCAAGTGAAGTTCCTGAATTTCCCACAGCTGCTGGAAATCCAATTTTAAAAATGCGAGAAAACCATTGTAGGTCTATTTTTAAGTCACTTAATGAAATTTTCACTCCCTTAGTTCCTTTCAATAGAAAGTAAATAGCAATTATTGCAGCAATAGCTTCAGTGAAAACTGTTGCAATTGCTGCTCCAACAACTGTAAGCCTTGGGAAAATCCACCATCCAAAAATTAGGAATGGATCAAGAATAATATTCAGTGTATTTGTTATTAAAGATACTTCCATAGGTGTAACATTGTCGCCTTTCGCTGAAAGAATATTTTGAAAAGCAGCGCTAATAAAAAGAAAAGGAACACCAATAACATAAACTCTCATGTATTTAATCGCCGTATCTGATACATTTCGTGCATTTGTTATAAAGCGAGCAACAGCTGGCATAATGAAAAAACCAATTACTGAAACAACAATTCCTGCAAGTGTTAAAAATGCAAGCACTTGTGAAGCTGCACGATTAGCATTTTTTTGATCGTTTGCGCCAGTATACTGAGAAACCAAAGCGATGCCTGCAAATCCAAAGCCAAGAGTAAATGAGATTAAGAACCAAATTATAGGAAAAGCAACTTGCAATCCTGCAACAGCACTTCCTGACTCAGTAGGTGGTAAGTGCCCAAGCCAAAAGGTATCAGCCATATTGTAAAAAGTAAAAAGAATCTGAGTAATCATTATAGGTAATCCAAGTTGGAACATAATTCTTATAGGATTTCCTGTTAAAATTTCTTCTCTTAATACTTTTCGCATTATTCACCTCATAAATTTTTAGATCACTTCAATCGTTACTTTTACATGTTTACCGCTTTCTTTGTCGTCTGTATCCACATTTACCAACGTTCCCTTAAAGTCAGGATCATTTAAGACTTTTTCCAATTCATCGATGTCAATTGGGATTTTTTCTCCTTCTACTTCAATGTAATCTTTGTGCAATAATTTCGCTGTCTTTGAAAAGAATTTTAGAAGACTTAGAGGAACATTTACTGAGACAATTCTTTCTCCATTTTCCATTACCTCGATTTTAACTTGTCTTGACTTGTGTTGATTGTCACTTTCTTTCGGCTCAAAAAGAGCATTAATTAACTTGACCGCTTCTTCTTTTCCAATGCGTCCTTCTTTAAACAAATCAAGGATTTTTCCTAATTCGTTCATATAAGTACCTCCTTTGTTTCATAATTTTGTGCTAAATCTTCCACATTCATTACCTGTGGATTTTTTACAGCCCATATAAATACAAAAATCGATAGAACCCCCGATAAAAAAGCGAGAAAACCAATTGATGGACCTTTACCAACACCAAAGATCATAGTAAGATAATTTTTATTACTAAAATATCTTACTAAGAAATTATCAACGAGTGGTCCAGAAACAAGCATTGGTATTAAAGATGCGAATTGTGCAATAAAAAGTCTTGCAGAGAATACTCTTCCCTGAAGATTGACGGGAACTATACTCTGCCATATCGACTGAGAGGAAGCATTTGCAAAAATGTTAGCAATTCCCATTAGTAGCCCCGAAATAGAAATTGTTATAACAGAATAGGATAACCCAATAAAAATTTGAGACAACGCAATAACAAAAATCCCAAGAAGTAAAGTTTTAATCTTTTTCTTGGTTCCACCCCAAATACTCATTATTATTCCACCCAAAATCCCTCCAATACCAAAGATTGCTTCAACTATTCCTAAAATAACACTACTTCCATTAAATTTACCCAAAATCATTGGAGTAGAAAGAGTACTCCAAAATCCACCGAAGAAATTTGTAAGTAGAAACACCATAAGAAGATACAAAAGTGACCTTTTCTCAAAAATATACTTGAAACCAAAAATAGCATCCTCTAAAATACTCTCATGCTTCTCTTCAATTTGGAGTTTTGGAATCTCTACAAGCAAAACCATCACAATTGCAAAAATAAAGGTAATTATATCTATAAGCATTATTCCTTTAAGGCCAATAACGGAGTATAGAAATCCTGCTAAAAGTGGAGCAATAAGTGCAGGTGCGCTTGATGTTAGGGAAAATAAGCCATTTGCTCGACCATATTCTTCCTTCGAAAGCATTGAACTTATAGTAACAGAGTAGGCAGGCCATTGAAATGCATTAAATGCACCAGAAATGAATGATGCAATGTAAAGAAATGGTAAGGTTAACTTATCCGATACAAAAAGAATAAGTGTAATAATTGTGACAATACCAGCTGATAAATCTGGCAAAATCAAGGAGATCTTTCTCGGTAATCGATCGACTAAAGCTCCTGCAATGGTAGAAAATATCATATTTGGGACAAAAAACGCAAAAGTAATAATACTAAAGGGAGCTGCATTTCCGGTTATTTTCCAAATCCAGATACCAAGTCCAAATTGAGTCATAGCAGATCCAATTAAACTTACAATTTGTCCTATCGTAAGAAGCGTAAATCCTTTAAAACCTTCTCTCTTCATGTTTCCTTTCCTTCTATTTCAATATCGCCAAATTTAGTATCTATACTTAATTCATTACTTGTTTCTTGAAAACTTGCATGATATTTGTTTGATACATTCCCCATGGACGAAGAGGCATTTATTAAAACTTCTCCAATAACTTCAATTGAGACATCCCCAAAATAGGTGTTAATGGAATTCTTATTCAAAAAAAGGGCATCTTTTAAAGTTATATCGCCATTAAAGGTATTAAAACGCGAATCGTTAAATTCGGTATCATTTGCAACAATATCTCCAGAGTAAGTTTTGAGAACTGCACTAACCTTACTTTTGTTGATTTTAATATCACCCGATTTTGTTGTAATATTCAGTTTGCCATGTAAATTTGTTGTTTCAACGTCTCCAGATATAAGTGATATAATAATTCTATCAGAAACATCACTTATTTGAACATCAGAACTCACAGATTGAATTTGCAAAAACCCAAGCACTGATACAACACTTATGTCTGAGCTTACAGATTTAATTAATATATTACTGTTAAATGGAACTAGAATCCTGACAACACTATTAAAATTAAGGCCGTCTTCTAAACGCAAAATATTGCCATCCCTTATAATTTTTAAAGAGCCTTGCTCAAATTTAGGATAATGTATATCTTCTCTGCCAACAATTTCAAGGTCACATAACTTTACGTTTATTTGAATCTGGGAAATTGAATTGGTAGTTTCTTCTTTATTGTCTAAAGCCTTCAGAAGTGCTTCTTTCTCATCTTTAGTTATACGTCCCAAAAGATACAATTCCTCTATCTTTTTGTAAAGGTTCTCACTCATCCTTGGCCTCCTTTAGGAGTTCTATTGCTTCTTCGGCTGTTATCTCTCCCTTTTCCAATTTTGAGAGTACTTCACTCTTAGTTAATGTTTCTTCATGTGTTTCTTCGAAAAGATTGAGATTTTTAAGCAATTTATCAAGTCTTGCCTTAGCAGTAGGATAAGAAATATCAAGTCGTGCCTGAACTTCTTTGATATTTCCGCGCGATCGTAAAAATTCTATAAGAAATTCCCTGTCTTCGTCATCAAGAAGCATAAACCTATCAAATTCAAAATTTCCCTGGATTATAGTCCCACAATTCTTGCATTTCAATTCAGTTATTGTAAGTGGATTACCACAGACAGGACAGATGCTTACAATTTTTTTCCTCATTTAAAATCACCTCTAAATAATTTTAATATAATTTTTAATTTTGTCAAGATTTATATTAATAAAATTAATAAAATTTATAAAAAATAAAAGGCTACCTTACGGTAGCCCTAAAACCACTCATGTTAAGATTGAAACTACACTACATCAACTTTTATAAGATTCGTCGTACCAGAAACTCCTGTATGGGTTCCACAAACAATTATGTATCGATCCCCTGTGGATAGCAATCCAAGAGTCGTTGCAATCGACGGTGCTTCGTTTAAAATTTCATCAACGGTCTCATAATTACAAACTTTATAGGCAAAAACACCCCATTTCAGACTTAAAAATCTTAATGTCTCTTCTTTTGGCGTCAAAGCAAGAATTGGTACTTGAGGTTTATATTTTGAGACAAGCATTGCAGTTTTCCCACTTTCGGTTGCAACAATAATTAATTTAATATTAAGAAGTTCTGAAATATCTTTTATTGATTTTGAAAGTACTTCTGGCACATTAATTTCAATAATTTTTGAATTTAAGACTCTTAAATTGTCTTTAAAAATACTGCTTTGTTCTATTTCATTTATAATATTTCGCATCATCTTTAAAGAAAGCGTCGGATACTTACCTGCTGCGGTCTCGTTTGAGAGCATCAATGCATCACTTCCGTCAAAAATTGCATTTGCAACATCTGTAACTTCTGCCCTTGTGGGAAATTGCTCTTCTACCATCGAACCAAGCATCTGAGTTGCTGTTATTACAGGTTTTCCCAAATTATTTGCAATTCTTATAATTTCTTTCTGGATTAACGGAACTTTTTCAATTGGAAGTTCAACACCAAGATCTCCTCTTGCAACCATAACCCCTTGCGATGCGTCAATAATTGAATCAAGATTTTGTACCGCTTCCCATTTCTCAATTTTTGAAACTATAGGCACAACTCTACCAAATTTTTCCATGTATGATTTGAGTTTGAAAACATCATCTTTTGTTTTTACAAACGACAGAGCAACCATATCAACACCATATTCAAGACCAAAACGAAGATCATTAATATCCTTATCTGTAAGTGGGTCTATTGAGAGTTGAGTTGTGGGAAAATTTACACCTTTATGATCAGAAACGGGTCCCCCTTGTATTACTTCAGTTTCAGCTTCATCATCACTTTTTCTTTTAACTTTTAACTTTATTAACCCATCGTTTACATATATGAAATCTCCAACTTTTACCTCATCTATTATTTCTTTGTAAGTTATAGTTGCACTATGTTCATCACCTACAATATCCTGTTTTTTAATGATAAATGAATCGCCTTCTTTCAAATTAACTTCCCCATTTTTAAAAGTCCCCAAGCGAATTTTTGGTCCTTGTAAATCTTGAAGTATAGCAACATGATATGCAAATTCACTTTCTAATTCTCGTATCAACTTGATTCTTCGTAAATGATCATCGTGTGTACCATGAGAAAAATTGAGTCTAAAAACATCTACACCTAAAGTAAAAAATTCTCTTAAAACCTCGGGGCTTTCGCTTGAAGGACCAATTGTTACTACGACCTTAGTTTTACCCTTTTCTATTCTTTGCTTCATTGATTTCCCTCAATTTCTCATAATAGAACGCTTCTTCACTTGTAAGTGTTATAGGAATATCAACAACTATTTTAACAATATAATCATATGGCCTTCTTACGCCAAACTTTCTTCTTAACTTTATCTCTGTTCCATACTGGGTTCCAGGTGGAATTTTAACAACCTCTTCTCCACCTTCAATAAGAGGAACTTTGATTTCTGTTCCAAGGACTGCTTCCGGAGGAGATATATGTGCTAAATAATATATTTTATTACCTTCTTTAATAAACCGAGGATCTTTTTCTACTTTTACTCTTACGTATAAATCACCTGCAATACCACCACGAGGTGCGGCATTTCCTTCACCTCTTACTCTTATAACCGTTCCATCTTCAACTCCAGGAGGAATGGTAACCTTAACTGTTGAAATCTTTTCGACAACGCCTGTTCCTCCACAATTATGGCACTTTTCTTTAATAACCTTGCCTGTTCCATGACATGTAGGACATGTTGTTTGAACCACAAATTCCCCAAAAGGTGTTCTCTGTCGTTTTGTTACAAATCCCGTACCATTACATGTTGGACATGTAGTTGAGCCTGTTCCGGGTTCAGCCCCAGTTCCATGACAAACTGGGCATTTTTCCTTTTTTCTTATCGTAACTTCCTTTTCGGTTCCAAGTACAGCATCTCTAAAAGGAATAGAAACTTCAACCTCTATGTCTTCACCATGCTCAACTCTTTCACGTGTACCTGTACCAAAACCAAATCCCCCAAAACCAAAATCTCTTAGGATTTCACCTAAGTCAGAAAAAATATCTCCCGAAAAATCATAGGAGGGACCGTAGCCTCCCTGTTCGAAACCTCCAACATTTGGACCTACGGTCCCGAATTTATCGTATTGCGCTCTTTTTTCTGGATCGCTTAAAACTTCATATGCTTCATTTATTTCTGCCATTTTTTTGGCTGCCTCGGGGTCATCCTTGTGTAAATCAGGATGATACTTCATTACAAGCTCTCTGTATTTCTTCTTAATTTCCTCTTGAGTTGCGTTTTTTGGAACCCCAAGTATTTCGTAGTAATCTTTATTTGCCATAGCTAATTATACCACATTAACTTGGATTTTGTCCTCCGGTTGTTCCTCCACCTTGTTTATACATATCTTGTCCGATTTTGGACATTAATTGATTAACAGATTCTATCTTTGCCTTTATCATCTCAACATTTCCTTCTTTAACATATTTTTCGAGTTCATTAAGTTCGTTTTCGAGAGCAGTTTTATCACTTGGATTGATCTTATCACCATATTCTCTTAAGAATTTCCTTCCTGAATAAACAAGTGCATCTCCATCGTTCTTAATCTGAATCTCCTCTGCACGCTTCCTGTCTGCTTCGGCGTACATTTCAGCCTCTTTCTTCATTCGTTCTATCTCTTCCTTGGATAGCTTATTAGAGTTAGTTACAGTAACCTTTTGCTCTTTTCCGGTTGCAAGATCTTTTGCGGTTACATGCAATATGCCATTTTCATCAACTGCATAAGTAACCTCAATTTGAGGAACTCCACGTGGCGCAGGTGGAATACCATCTAAAATAAACCTACCTAAAGAAAGGTTATCCTTTGCAAGAGGTCGCTCACCTTGCAAGATATGTATTTCAACGCTTGTCTGATTATCTGCTGCGGTTGTAAATATCTGCGTTTTTGAAGTTGGAATAGGAGTATTTCTCTCAATCATTTTAGTGAAGATCCCACCAAGAGTTTCTATGCCTAAAGATATCGGCACAACATCTACAAGAACAACATTTTTGACTTCTCCTTCAATTATTCCTGCTTGAATCGCTGCACCCATTGCAACACATTCCATAGGGTCAATTCCTCTTTCGGGCTGTCTTCCAATGTAATCTGCAACAAACTTTTGAACAATAGGCATCTTAGTTGGACCACCTACCAGAATAATTCTATCAATTTGCTGTGGAGTAAGTCCTGCGTCCTTTATAGCCTGTTCAAGAGGCCCAGCGCATCTCTTTACAATTGGCTCAACAAGAGATTCAAGTTTTGCTCTTGTAATATTCATTACAAGATGTTTTGGTCCCGTTGCATCAGCAGTAATAAAAGGCAAGTTAATCTGAGTTTCAAGGACAGAAGAAAGCTCAATTTTTGCTTTTTCTGCTGCTTCACGAATCCTAACCATTGCCATCTTATCGTTTCTGAGATCAATTCCAGTATCTCTCTTGAATTCTTCGAGAATGTAATTTACAAGGGCCTCATCCATATCACGACCACCAAGCTGAGTATCACCCGCAGTCGCTTTAACTTGGAATACACCTCCACCAAAATCCATTATCGTAACATCAAGTGTACCACCACCAAAATCGAAAACAAGTATCTTTAACTCCTTATCAGATCTATCAAGGCCATAAGCAAATGCAGCAGCAGTTGGTTCATTTACAAGACGTACAACTTCAAGCCCAGCAATTTCTCCAGCGTTCTTCGTTGCCTGTCTCTGGTCATCATTAAAGTAAGCTGGAACAGTAATAACTGCCTTTTCAACCTTTTCCCCTAAGAATGCTTCTGCATCCTTCTTAATTTTCTGCAATATAAATGCAGCAATCTGTTCGGGAGTATATTCTTTATCGAATACTTTTATCTTTTCCTTTGTCCCCATTTTTCTTTTGATACCCGTAATGGTACCTTCAGGGTTGATTGTAGCCTGTCTCCTTGCAGGTTCACCTACAAGAATTTGCCCATCCTTTGTAAAGGCAACAACAGATGGGACTGTTTTACCTGCAACACTTGGTCCTTCTGCAGCAGGGATTATAGTTGGTTTACCACCAATCATTACTGCTGCAGCAGAATTACTTGTTCCAAGGTCAATACCAATAATTCTTCCCATAATTTCACCTCCTATTAATTATTTTGATTTGGAGAGTTTTCGCTTTGTTCTTTTGAAACGGCAACAACTGCCGTTCTTAAAACATCATCTCCAATATAGTAACCTTTTCGAAGAATCTTCACTACTGTATTTGGCTTATAGTCTTTTGTTTCGACCACTTCGCCAATCTCAGCAATATTAGGATCGTATGGTTTATTCAATAAATCCATTTCTTTAACTCCGTAGGAAGAGAGAAACTTCATAAGCTGATCTTTTATAAGCATAATTCCTTTTGAATGAACTGAATCATCATTTATGCTTTCAAGGGCTCGTTCAATATTATCTAACACCTCAAGGAACTCCTTAAAAATTTCTATTCTATCCTTGAGGAGTTTCCTTCTTAGTTCTTTTTCGTAAACATCTGAGGCCTGCCTCAAATTTTCCTTCAACTTTATATTTTCAACTTTCAAGTCAAAAATCTCAGACTCCTTCTTTTTTAATTCTTCTTCCATCTCTTTAAGCTTATCTTCCAAAAACCTTTCTTTATTTTCAGAAGTCCCCTCCGAGTTATTCAAATTCTCATTGGGCTCCGAAGTATTTTTCTTTTCTTCCTCATTATTAGCCACTGTTTACCTCCTAATTAGCAATTAAATCGTTCATCTGCTAATAATTTACCAAAAATTTAATTTTTGTCAAGATTTTCGAATTATAAAAATTGAACATTTTCATAAAATTTTTTCATAAAGCACATACGATATATTTGATAAGAGATCTCTTTTAGCAGTTACTACAAACGAATTTTCAGAAATTTTATAAATACCTTCTCTAATTTTCTGTGGGTTAACTTTATAAAGGTTTGTAAGATTATCAATTATGTTTCTCTTTATAGAGAGCGTCGTATCCAAAGCAAAAATAAAGATGTCAGGAGAAACACTTCTAAAACGCTCAAAAGTTAACTTTAACTCTGTAAGTGAAACATTATTCGGTGGACTTTCCTTTAATTCAATCATGATGAGCTCAAGTTTCCATTTCCCGAGGATATCAATATCACCACCCTTGGAGAGTTCTTTTAGTTTAACATTGAGGATTGAATCGATTCCAAATTTCTTATTCAAAAGAAATGCAATAAGAGACTCGACAATAAAAGAGAAGTCTCGAATATCAGGATTTCTAAAAAATTTGTCATTTTCCACAAGAACAATTCTTGAATCTAATAAGTCTTGGACAGTGGAATTCTTTATTTTCCACTTTGTCATTAATTGATTAAGATCTTCTTTTCTGACATTCTCAAACATAAAAAAGTCAGCTAAAAATCGCCTTACATAGTATTTTGAAAGTAGATTAAATAATTTTGAGCCGTCAATCTTCGACGGCTCAAAATAAGAAAAGTACTTAAAACCACGAACTAAAAGTAAATCAGAAAAACTCACTTCATCATTCAAGATACGTTCAAGAAGCTTAAATTTCCTTTCAAGATTTATAATTTTAGATGTAATATAAGTATCGCCTTTTTCTTCCTGCATGTTTTCCTATAAGCAAAGCATAAAACAGACCAAAAATGAAGCCACCAATATGAGCAAAAAATGCAATATCTGACGCAACACCAAAATTAGAAAGCCCTTCAAAAAGCTGAGATAAGAACCATATTAAAAGATACACAGGTGCGGGAATTTCAATAATAGTTATAAAGAAGAAAATAAAGACAAGAGTTCGAATTCTTGATCTTGGGAACAATAAAAAATACGCCCCCATAGTTCCTGCTATTGCACCACTTGCCCCGATAACTGGAACAGAACTTTTACCCATTGTTAGAATTTGAATTAATGAAGCAAAAATACCTGAAAGTAAGTAAAATATTAAAAAATGGAAATGCCCAAGATAATCTTCAACGTTATTTCCGAAGATCCACAAGAATAGCATGTTAAAAATAAGGTGTGACCAACTTCCATGAAGAAAAATTGAGGTTATAAAAGTTAAATATCCTAAACCAAAAGGGTGTGAACTCAATACCCTTGTTGGCACCAAACCGTATTTAAGATAAATACTTGCAAGATATTGATCCGGGTTAGGAGTTGAAATAGCAGTAAAATACACATAAGCAAAAATAAAGCTATTTATAACAATAAGGGAAATCGTTATAAAGGGAAATGTTTCAATTTCTTCTGTATCTCGAAGGGGAAGCATTTAATTATTCTCCAACACGTGCATCTTTTAAAGCTTCACCGCACTTACAATGCCTTTCAACTGGAGTATGTTCGATAATGTATTTTAAAACTTCTTTTAGAGTCCCAATATTTTCATTGAATTTCTTAAATACCATTTCCTGAGTTACAGGTTCAACATTACCCTCCGCAACAATACCCACATCGTAATCGGTGACAACTGAAATATTTACATAACACATTTCAAGTTCTCTTGCAAGGACAACTTCTGGATATTGAGTCATATTAATAATATGAAAACCCATTCTCGTAAAAAATAAACTCTCTGCCTTGGTTGAGAAACGTGGTCCCTGTATAACAACAACTGTCCCAGTTCTGTGAAATCTTACTTTGAGATTTTCCAGAGCTTCTATAGCAATACTTCTTAGTTCTGGGCAATAGGGCTCTGCCATACTAATATGGGTTGTTATTGGACCTTCGTAAAAGGTGCACTCTCTTCCGCTTGTAAAGTCAACAAATTGGTCGGTTACAACAAAATCTCCAACTTTATACTCGGGTTGAAGACTCCCCACGGCAGTTGGCGCAATAATACGCTTTACACCAAGCTCCTTAAAGGCCCAAAGATTTGCTCTATATGGTATCCTATGCGGGGGATACTGATGTAATTTTCCATGCCTTGGCAAGAAGGCAACACTTCTTCCCTTATATTCACCAATTGCAATTAAGTCAGAAGGTGGCCCATAAGGTGTCTCAACTTTAATCTCTTTTACATTTTCAAGAAAAGAATAAAAGCCAGAACCACCAAAAACACCAAACTCAGCACTAAATTTTACCATTTTACCTCCTTATAAAAGAACTTTGTTCTACTAATTATTATATAGCTTAGATTAAAAGAAAAAAGCCCCCTAAATTGGGGGCATATTAAAAAATTTAGAAATTAAAGTTGCACTCCAGATTCCTCAAGCTTCAAAAGTCTTTCCCATTCCTCGTCAACCATCTTCTGCATCTCTTCAACTATATGTTTATTTTCGGGCCTAAATAGATGTCTAAATCTTCCTTGTCCTTTCAAGAACTCTTCAATTGGTTTTCTTTCTTTTGGCTTATAGTTAATTTTTACCCTTCCGTTCTCAATCTCATAAAGAGGCCAGAAGTTTGTTTCCGCTGCGAGTTTTGAATACTGGATTGTAAGTGAAGGATCGTAGTGCCAGTTAGTAGTACATGGCTGAAATACTGCAAGGAATGAAGGTCCATCTGCTTCAAAACCTTTTTTCGCTTTATTATAAAGATCAATTAAGTTATGTAAAGCTGCTTGTGCTGCATAAGGAACTCTATGTGCTGCAACTATTTCAACAATATTCTTTCTCCACTGTGGTTTACCAATACTTACCTTACCTGCAGGAACAGTTGTTGTGCTTGCACCAAATGGAGTTGCTCCGCTTCTCTGGTTTCCAGTATTCATATACCCCTGGTTATCATAAACTACGTACATAAATTTATGTCTTCTTTCAAGTGCTCCAGATAGTGCCTGAAAACCAATATCATAAGTTCCACCATCGCCGCCTATTGCAATTATATTAACATCACTATCAACTTTGCCTTTCTTTCTAAAAGCACGCAATGCTGTTTCAATACCAGCTGCAACTGCCGCAGCATTTTCAAATGTTAAATGAATCCACGGAACATTCCAAGCAGTAAAAGGATAAATTGTTGATGTCACCTCAAGACAACCAGTTGCATTAGCAATAATTACAGGCTTATCCGATGCTGCTACTATTGTGTTTACAATAGGTGGTATGCCACAACCAGCACACATTCTATGCCCTGAAACCAAGGGCTTTTCTTTAGATACAATCTCTTGAATAGTTGCCATATTTACCCCCTTATTCCCTTAAACCAATATATTTCTGGGTTTGAGAATCAACATTTCCACTTAGTAATTCCTCAAATACTTTCTTGATATCGCTCTTAAATATGTCTCTTCCACCAAGCCCATAAACGTAACTCTGAATTTTAGGTTTTTTATCTGATTCGTACAATGAATTTCTAATCTCAGTATATAGAGGTGCATAGGCACCGAACGCAATTGCCCTATCAAATACACCTACAACCTCAAATTTTTCTAATGCATTCCTCATCTCTTTGTATGGGAATGGTCTTAAAAGTTTCGGTTTTATTAAACCAACTTTATACCCCTGTTCTCTTAATTCATCTACTGCTTCCTTTGCTGTTCCTGCCGTAGACGATAAGGCAATTATTACAGCTTTGGCGTCTTCGGTTTTATATTCTTCAAAAAATGGATACTTGTTCCCTGTAATTTTGGAAAGTTCCTCACCCACTTCAAGGTAAACATCTTTTGCATTCCAAATTGCTTCTTCCTGCTGTCTCTTTATTTCAAAATAATAGTCAGGAAGAGCAAGTGGTCCTACTGTGTAAGGATTTTTCACATTAAGTAGGTATCTGTCAGGCTTTCTTTCTCCAATAAACTTCCTTACTTCATCATCATCAAGAACTTTCACAACCTCAACCCCATGGCTTGTAATGAATCCATCTTGCATAACCATAACTGGAAGAAGGACTTTTGGGTGTTCTGCAATTCTTAATGCAAGCAATGTGTTTTCATATGCTTCTTGGGCGTTTTCTGAATAAATCTGCACCCAACCAAGAGTTAAAGTGCCCATAGTATCCGAGTGATCACAATGAATGTTAATGGGAGTTGAAAGCGCTCTATTTACTACAGGCATAACAATCGGAAGTCTTAATCCTGGAGCCGCCGCAACAATCTCCCACATAAGCGCAAGTCCTTGAGAAGATGTTGCACACATCGCCCTTGCACCTGCAGCAGAAGCACCAACTACCGCAGAAAGCGCAGAATGCTCTGATTCAATTGGAACCATTTCAGTGTCAACAACTCCGTCAGCAACAAATTGAGCAAAAAACTCAACTATGGGTGTTTGTGGTGTTATTGGATAAGCAACTACTACATCTGGGTTTATTTGGCGCATTGCCTCAGCTGTTGCCTGTGCCCCTGTTAAAGCTTTAAGTTTTGCCATAGTCTCCTCCCTACTCTTCTCTTACCATAGTAATACACTTGGTAGGACATTCCACAGCACAAATACCACAACCTTTGCAATAATCAAAGTTCGTTTCAAGTCTTACTGTTCCCTTATAAACTCTACCATTTTTGCCTACAACTCCCTCATCGCTTTTAACAATCGGAATTGCCATGTCTGGACAATATGACACACATATCATACAGTGTATACAATTTGAAGGATCCCACACAGGACGAAGACTTCTCCATGATCCAGTTTTGTATTCAGTTGCAGTTGCAGGAGGTAGGTCTCCTCCACGCATTAATTCCTTCCAACCTTTTTTATCAGCCATTTTTTGCCTCCTCAAAACCTCTTTTTAGACCTTGGATGTTCTTTTGAACTTTTTCTTCACCGATTTTGTCAAGGAATTCCTCTCTTATTACTTCCTCAAGTGTCTCTAACTTAACTATACCTGTTGCCTTGACTAATGTGCCAAGCATTGGTACATTAGGTGCATCGATCTTAAGTAATTCAAGTGAAATGCCCGTTGCATCGACAGTATAAATTTTTCCTTTAAAACCGGTAATTTGCCTTATCTCTTCTGGAGTTTTTGTTGTGTTCACAATAAGGACTCCTGTTTCCTCATCAAGTCCTGATGTAACCGGAATGTTTTTTGCAAGACCAAAATCAAATACAAGAACAGCATCTGGATTTACAATTGGTTCATGAGTACGGATCTCTTTATCGGAAATTCTCGTATAGGCAACTGTTGGAGCACCACGACGCTCTGAACCATATTCAGGAAATGCCTGTATAGATTTACCTTCTTTAAAAGCAGCAAGGGCAAGCATCTGAGAGCCAGACTTTGCACCCTGTCCTGCTCTTCCATGAAATCTTACCTCATAAACACTTTTCTTTGTTTGAACAGCCATTTTTACCTCCTTAATAATTGTTGGGGTGGCTTTTAGCCACCCTTACCTTAACCTACCTCCTCAACGGTGATGCTCTGAGTTGGGCAATTTTCAGCAGCATCTTTGTTGCAATCTGCATCGGAAATTTCAGAGATGAAATTTGCCTTGCCATCATCTTCCATCTTCCAATTTTCAGGACAAATGGAAGCACAAACGCCACAGCCAATACAGGTGTCTTTGTTAATAGCAACTTTAAATTTTGCCATGTTTCACCTCCACAAATCAATTATAACATCCTTTGGAAAAAATAAATATATTTTTGCAAGAGTTTTAGCAAATTTAAGAAAATTTAAAAAAGTTTAAATACAAAAAAATCTTTATATAATATAGATAATGAATAAGAAAATAAATCTATTAAAAATTGCAATACTAATTCTTACAGTCTATTTTTTTGTGGAGTCTGTTTTGAATGCTTTCTATCTTGCAAATAACTTTGCAACTTTAGAAAGGAAGAAACAAGAATTAAAAAACTTAAAACAAGAACAGCAAGAACTTTTAAAAAAGATTGAATACGCTAAAACTGATGAATTCGTGGAAAAGTATGCGCGTGAAAATCTTGGCCTTGGAAAGCCCAATGAAACGATTATCTATTTCAAGCTTAGCGAAAACACCAAATACTCAAACCAAAATTTTTCTAAAAATTTTTTTGAAAACCTCTTGAATCTTTTTAAAAATTAGATATTATATAAGCGTATGGGGAACACGGAATTAACTGGCAAGGTTATAAAAGTGATGCCCTATGGTGCTTTTGTAAAACTTGATGAAGGGAAAGTTGGTTTAATCCATGTTTCTCAACTTACAGATGTAGATGGAGTTGCACTGGCGGACCCGATAAAAGAGGGTGACAGGGTGCTTGTAAAAGTAAATGGAAAAGATAAAAGCGGCAAGTTAAATTTAGTTTTTATAAGAAAGGTCAATGAACAGCCTAAAAAAGAGGAACAAAAAAAGACAGATTTTGAGCAGTTGCTGAAGAAGTTCCTTAAAGAGTCTCAAGAATCGCTTGTCGCTCAGAAGAGACGTATTAAGAGGCATAGAGGAGAGGCGGCGTAGCCCAGTGGTTAGAGCATCCGGCTCATACCCGGAGTGTCGAGGGTTCGAATCCCCCCGCCGCCACCAACTTTAAGATCATTTATCACCAAAAGCTTGAAATGGGCTTCAATTCTATCACGGTAGACGATTATTTTATTGATATATGTTGGTAAAATTTGTTTAATTTTAATGAGGGTCACCCGCTTCCAAAACTTCTTTGTCTTTTAAAAGATACTGTCTTATTCTTTCTTCTGTAATAAAGGAAGTATCGGGTAGGCTGTTCATTTCTTTTATTCTCACTTCTATTTCTGCTTTCTGCTATTCTAATTCTGTTAATTTTTCATGGAGGCTTGGATGGAAGTAGCCTTTTGCTATTACATCTACGATTGAACTTATGCTTTTTTGATTTCTTCATACCGTTTTGAAAGCTTTTTCTTTTCTTCGTCTCTTTCTGAGACAAGCTTTTTATTTTCTTCATTTAACCTTTCAACCAGCTTTGGTAATGCGTTTTCAGAAAAGACTTTTTGAAGAAGTTCATCTATGAGGTACTACTCTATCATCTCTTTATTTATGTCTTCGTTATCACAAGCCTTTTTTCTGCTTTTATTGTTGCAGCAATAGTATGTATATTTGCCTTTGCTGAGTGTACCTACCATGCTTGAATCACACACTCCGCATTCTATAAGCCCTGAAAGAAGGTAGATTCTCTAAGCTGTGTAGCTGGTCTGCTGCCTTTTGTTTTCCTCCATTTTCTTCTGCACTTCTCTAAATAAGTCTTCGTCAATAATCGCTGGTATAGCATTGTCTATAACGATTATGTCTTCCTTTACCATCCTGTGGTTTTTCTTTGTGCCTTTATTGAATATGTATTTGCCAGTATACTTTTCATTTTTCAAAATTTCGTAAATGCTGTTTTTGCTGAATGGCTTTCCTTTCTTAGTTCTGTAGCCTCTTAAATTTAATTCATCAATTATGTGTCAATATCCATACCCTTGGGCGTACAGGTCAAAAATCAGCCTTACTGTTTTAGTCTCTTTCTCATTTATTATATATTTTCCGTCTACAATGTGTCGTACCCTAAGGGTGGTATGCCTCCGTTAAATTTAGCCTGATAAGCATTTTCTTGCAATCCCTTCATTACCTCCCTTGCGAGATTTTTGGAGTAGTACTCAACCATCCCTTCTAAAACACTTTCTAAAATAATGCTTTCAGGTGAATCGTCCAGCTGCTCAAGTACTGAAATAAGCTTTACGCCGTTCTTTTTTAACTGTCTTCTGTAGAAAGCGCTGTCATATCTATTGCAGGTTATCCTCCCAAAGTTAACGCAGCATGGCTTTAAAGAATCGCAGGAAAACCGGGTATGGTGTGCTCCATGCATTTAGAACCTACTGACCCCACGGATTTGATAGTGAGTTTAAATAAAGCTATTGGTGAATATGCAGGAAGGCTTGAGATGGGAGGAAATGCACTCACAATGCAGAGAACAGAGTAGGCTTTGAAAGACGCAGGAGAGCTTATGAGAAAAACAGACCAAGAACAGCAGCAGGTGTTTTACGTTACAGTCGTATTAATGGTTTTAGCTTCCAACCAGCAGAAGCTTGACAGAAGAACACGTCAGGTTGAAGCTTCTTTAGCTGCTTCAGGTATGAGGGGAAGAGCCCTTATATTCCTCCAAGAAGAAGGATTAAAAGCAGCAGCCCTTTCTGCACACTGGCAGATGAGGTGATTGATGCAGGAACAAGAAATATACCTGCTGAAACTGTTGCTGCGTCTTTCCTTTCACTGCTTCAAGAATAAACGATGGAAGTGGTGTTGTCTTGGGAAAAGATAAAGATGGTGGGCTAGTTTTAGTTGATATATGGAAAAGAGGAGGAGACAGGACAAACTCAAACATTACTATTCTTGCAAAGCCCGGCGCAGGAAAGAGCTTCACTGCTAAAATGCTCCTTTTACGAGAGTACATGCAGGGAAGCAGAATCATAATCATAGACCCTTAAAGAGAGTACAAAGACATGTGTAATAAGCTTGGAGGAGTGTGGATTTACTGCACGGGCGGAGAAGGAAAGATAAATCCACTTCAGGTAAGGTTGAGACCTGTTGAAAAGGAAGATGAGGAAAATAGTAGTTTTCAAAGCCCATTAGCTTTACACATACAGACTTTAAGAACCTTCTTCAGCTTATACCTTAGAGACCTTACAGACACAGAAAAAGCAGCATTAGAGGATGCATCAGTAGAAGTGTATAAGGCAGCAGGAATTACATGGGATACAGACCCGAAAGATATTCCAAATAAAAAGTGGTCTACTGTGAAGGAATTGTATAAACATCTTGTTAAAAAAGCTGAAGAAAATCCTGAAGCCTATGGAAGGCTTGCAGTGCTTTTAAAAAGAGCAGCAGAAGGAGCAGATTCATACCTTTGGGCAGGGCCAACTGCTGTAAATGCCGACTCTGATTTTATTGTTTTTTGATGTTCATGATCTGCAGAATGCAGAATACCAAGTTAAAAGAGCACAATATTTTAATGTGCTCTCTTTTGCATGGAACATCCTTGAAAGGGATAGAAGAGAGAAAACTGTTTTGGTTGTAGATGAAGCATGGATGCTTGGTGACCCTCAGACACCTCAGGCAATTGCATTTTTGAGAGACACATCAAAGAGGATAAGGAAGTACAACGGAAGCTTAATTGTCATAAGCCAGAATGTTATAGACTTTTTAGCACCAGAAGTGCAGAGGTATAGGCAAGCTCTTTTAGATAACCCGAGATACAAGCTTCTCCTTGCCCAAGGAGAAAAAGACTTAGAGGCAATAACAGCTCTTATGAACCTTTCTGGAGCAGAGCATGACCTTCTCGCAAACGCAAAAAGATGAGAAGGTCTTTTTGTCGCAGGTACACAGAAAATCCATATAAAGATTGAAGCAGCACCTTATGAGCTTCAGTACCTCACTGGAGGCGGAAGTTGATGAATGTTTTAGGGAAAGCGCTTCTGGCTTTTCTGCCAGATGATTTGGAGAGCATTTTTAAGTTTGCTCTTCTTTTTGTTGTTGTACCTGTTTTAATGCTTACACTTGTTTTTGCAGGACCTATTACTGCTGTTGAGAAAATACCTCTTATCAGTTATGAGCAGGTTCAAATGTATATTAATACTGCAAAAAAAGTGAGTGAAATTACTAAAAATCCCTACAGTAATGGTGTAGAGGTTGACTGGAAAGCTCTTGTCACTATAGATGCTGTAAGATTCAGACAGGACTTTAATAAAGCGAATTCTCCGGAAGCTGGAGAGCTTGCAAAGATGTTTATAGAGAAAATAGATGAGGTAGAATGATATCCTATGTACAGGCTTAGAAGTCTTGATAAAGTTTTAGATATTTTGTGCTTTTCAAAAGAAGAAAAAGAGAAAGTTAAGGAGTTTTTAAGTATTGATTTTTCTTTTTTATTGACTTCTGCTGTTCCTGAAGGATGGATGCCTATTGAAAAAGACCTTAAGTGGTCTGCTGCGGGAGTATATAATATCACCTCAGGTTATGGACCGAGAATTGACCCAGTATACGGAGTAGAAGGATTTCACTTTGGTGTAGATATAGAAGCACCAGCAGAAATACCTGTTAGAGCTGCAGCTGACGGTGAAGTTGCCTATGCAGGATGGAATGATGGCTACGGCTTAGTCGTTTTTATATGGCACAGCAGCAATTTAGAGACAAGATATGCTCACTTATCTTCCATAGCAGTAAAGCAGAGACAGGTTGTAAGAGCTGGTGATGTGATTGGATATGTAGGCTCTACAGGAAAGAGCACGGGTCCTCACCCTCACTTTGAGGTAAGAATTGGGGGAAGAGCTGTAAATCCACTTGACTTTTTTAAGTAAGAAAGGACGTTTAAGCTTGCTTGTTTCACTTATTTCTGGAAAGCAGATGGCAGAGCAGATAAAAGAAGCTTTGGCTGATGCAGGAGATGTAGTTTTTGAACATAATGGTAAATTAGATTCTGAGAGTGTTAAAGAAGCATTTTTTCTGCTTCTCGGGTCTCTGCAAATGTACTTATTGTAGATCTCGATATTTTTTCAGGGAAGGATATTATTTCTGCTCTTCAAAGTTTCAGAATATCAAGACCTAATACAAGAATAATTATAATCGCACCTGATAGGAAACCGGGTGATGAAATAATTTCTTCCATAGTCGGCTTGGGCATATATGACATAGCAGCAGAAGGGAAAGAGTCTAATTGGAATGAAATAATAAAAAATATTTTGATTTCGCCTTCAGCCACATATGCTCAGACTGCAAGGTGGCATACAGGTCAGCTTTTGAATGCTTCTATACAGACAATGGAAAGAGTTATTATAGAAGAAAGGCCTGCTGGCATTGTTACAATAGCGGTATCTGCCACTGCCCACGGCATAGGATGTACTCACACAGCTCTTTCTATGGCTTCATTTCTTCCACGTTTAGGACATTCTGCAGCAGTTATAGAGACAGACAGAGACCTGTATTTTCTTTTTTATGCAGTGTCTTAAAAGCAAAAGAAGGGAAAGTAGATGGTTCTTATGTGGTTCATGGAATTGATATTTTTCCAATATACGAAAGCAAAGATAATGGTTGGAATTATGAAATGCTTCTTAAAAAGATTAAGACTAGGCAGTATGAATATGTCGTTAGAGACCTTGGAGTTTTGGATTCAGCAAGAAGAAGAGAAATGTACTGAGCAGATATAGCTTTTGTCGTGGCTTCTGCTGCAAGATGGCGGTGGCATGAGGTTATTGACAGGATTGATTCAGACTTTGATGTTATTTATCCTTTAGCCTTGGAGAGCGATGTTGAAGAAATTTCTTTTCATGCAGGAGTTAAAGGAACAGCTATACCTTACTGTCTGAATCCTTTTGGTAGAGATAATGATTCTGTTTTTTAAAACTGCTTGCTCCTGTACTGCCAAGTAAAAAGAAAAAGAAGTCTCTTTTAAGGATTTCATTGTTTTAAGTGCTGTCCTAATAATCAGAACGGATTTTTCATTTTGCTCCACTCAAATCAAAAATCCGGTTAAAAAAGCACCTCTGCTTCCGCAGACGTGCTTTTTTGTTTGCCCCCGCAGGAAAGATTATACGCCTGCTCGCCTTTTGGTCAAGAGGCAAGCCTACGGTCGGTGAGCATATCCTCCCCGACCCCTTGACCTTCGGCTTGCAGGTTGTTTTGTTTTAGCTGCAGGGGGCAAACAAGAAGCAAACAAAAAAATGAGGAGGCGTAAGCACATGGCGTAAGAAAGCAGGGTAGACCGTGAGGCTGTCAAATACGAGCGAGCAAAAAATTTAGGGGAGGGAATTAAAGAATGACTGCTAGAGAAATTGCTGAAGAAATAAGAAAAAATCTAAAAAAGCATGGGATAACATCAAAGCAGGTAAGCGTAATGGCTAAAACTCACTCTTTAGATAAGTTAATTGAGGTTAGAATTAAAGACTTGAAGGTCTCTAAAGAGCTTGTAGAAGCTGCTGCTAAAAAGTATGAGGATATAAGATGGGATGACTACACTAATGAAATACTTACTGGATGCAATACTTACGTTGATGTTGATTTTGATTATAAAGTCTTAAGAGAAAAAGCTGAAGAATTTAGAGAAACAGCCAGAAAAATATTGGAAGAGAAAAACAAATACAACAAGGATGAGCTTATGAAATTAGCAGAAAAAGGAGATTTAGTGGTACTATATCAGCCTCACCACAGCGGCACTTATCCTCATGTTGTGGTATACCGAAAGAATACCGGAAGTTGTGTTTTAGACAGCATTGAAAGATACTATGCAGTTGATGAATATTCACTGAGTGAGGCTCTAGCAATTTTAGCATATCAATATGGTTTTGATTTTTAGTGAGGTATATTATAATTAATGTGAAGAGAAATTTCCAAGATATGTGGGAAAAGGCATTCTCCTTACATGGGACATTTCGGGAAATCTCACATAAGAAAAGGGGGAATGCCAATGTGGAGAAAAACATAATCAATCTGCTAACTGTAGTAGCAGCAGTTGTAGGACTGTACATTGTAGTTAATGCACCCAAATCCATAACAATTAAAGTAGAAATTGCAAACTTTAAATGGAAATAAACACAAAAAAAGAATAGGTAGATAGAACTACCTACTCCCACATATCCGTAATACCCAAAGTGTCCCTTTTATATATTATTATATCAATTTTTAGAAATTAAAAGGGGGAAATAAAAATATTGACTGTCTTTTTAAGTACTATAATTGCGTTATTAGTATTTATTGCTTTTTGTGTGCTCTTTGATATTAACTTTGATTACAAAGGTAAGTTTTTAAAAATTTCTATAAAAACAGAAAAGGATTCTTGATGATAATGTATAAATTAAGAGTACGTTCAAAGTTGAGAACGGTTCGCCGCCACCAACTTTAAGATCATTTATCACCAAAAACCCAAACTTCTGAAGGAATAAAATTCTTGAATCCGTAAAAATAGAGAGGTTTTATAGGGTCGTTAGAATTTTTAAATTCGATTTTTCCTGTAATTCCATCATATGTGAGATTCTCTAAAGCATCTTTAATTTTTACTTTATCAAAAGAGTTTGCCTTTTCTATTGCCGTTGCGAGAATCCCCATTGCATCATATGCAAGATAGGCTTCTACATCTGGATCCATTTTAAAAGTCTCTTTGTAAGTCTCTGAGAATTTTATTAATTTTTCAGAATCTCTCAAATAATGGCTTACATAATAAACATTAAGGGGCTTTCTAATTCTTGCTAAGAGCTGTGGTGCATCAACTCCATCACCAAAAATAACTGGTCCTGTAAAGTTTTGTTTTCTTAACTCAGTATAAACCATAGATGCATCCACATATAAATCGGGATTGAATACAAATTGCACTTTCTTCTCGAGCATCTTTTGGATCGGAAATTCAACTGTGACTGGTTTATGAGGATGTGGATAGAAAGCGACAATATGTCCACCCAAATTTTCAAATTCACTTCTAAACTTCTCTGCAAGATATACAGAATATGTATCATCAATATCATAAAATACGCCACCAACTCTTAAACCAAGATACTCATAAACAAAATGAGCCAAAGCAACTCCTTGAAGGTCATCAGTAAAACACGCTCTAAATGAAAACTCTTTGCCTTTGGTAACAAGAGGATTTGTTGCAACGGAAGTGACAAATGGAATTTTCAAATCTTCACAAACTTCACTTACTGGGATTGCAATTCTACTAAAAGGTGCGCCAACTATACCGACAAAATTATTTTTAGAAAGTACATCTCTAATGCTTTGAGTAGCCGAATCTGGATCTCCCTTGTCATCTACCACGTATACTTTGATTCGTTTGCCAATTATACCACCACTTTTATTTAGTTCATCGACTTTTAATCTGATTCCATTAACTGTACTTTCACCAAATTCCTTAGTATCAGAACTAAGAGGGGCAACAACTAAAACTTTAACATACCCAATGCAGGAAGTTAAATAGAAGATAATAACTGCGAATAGCAGTGAAATTAAAAAAATTTGTAAAAATTTCTTTACTTTTTCAAGCACCACAAATTCTCCTTTTTTCACTATAATTATTATATCACAAATGAAGGAGGTTAAAAATGTTAAAACTAAAGAATGTAAAAGATTGTTTTTATCCAAGGACACTTGAAGAATTAATTCAAATTTTAAAAGAAAAAGGAGATAAAGCAAAGGTTGTTGGAGGTGGATTACATCTTGCAGTTTTTCCTAATCCACAAGTCGAGTCATTTATATTTCTAAACAAATTATCTTTAAACTACATTAAAGAGGAGGGTGAATTCATTTCGATTGGAGCAACAACTACAATAAATGAGGCTGCAAATTCAGAAGAGGTTAAGAAACTTTTTGAAGGTAAATTATCAAAATCACTTTCTTCGATTGCCTCTGAACTTTTAAGGAATCAAATCACCTTTGGAGGATCAGTTGCGCAGCGTGAACCATATTCAGATATCGCAACAATTCTTCTTGCACTCAATTCAGATGTTGTTTATTTTGATGGAAGCAAACACGTAGAAAAGCTAAATGATTTCTACAAAGGAGATTTTAGATCAAAACTCAAACAAGGCATTATAACTGAGATTAGAATTAAAAAATTTGATTCCTCTTACAAGTTTGGTATGGAAAGACATGTAAGAAATGCAACAGACATTGCCCTTTTAAACATGGCAATGCTTGCAAGAGTAGAAGATAATGTAATTAATGAAATATTTGTGAGTTATGGTTCAAGACCTATGCCAGCAGAAAGGTTTACAGCCATGGAAGATTTTTTGAGAGGTCAAGACTTAAATGAAGTTATTGGAAAAGTTTACAACTTTGCAAAAGAGCATGCAGATGTGAAAGGTGATATTCGGAGGGACGAGGAATATCGAAGAGAATTAACAGGTGTTTTTGCAAAAAGATTATTAGAGTCATTCGGGAGGTAAGAATGAAGGTTAATTACAAAATTAACGGTAAAGACTACGAATTTGAAATTCATCCAGGACAAGTACTACTTGACGTCTTAAGAGAAAATGGTTTTACTGAAGTTAAAGGAAACTGCTACATGGGAACTTGTGGTGCATGCACAGTCTTAATAAATGGCACACCAAAGACAAGTTGCACTATTATTGCTGCACAAATTGACGGAGCTGAAATCACCACAATTAAGGGGATAGGAGATATTTTAAACCCTCATCCGCTACAAAAATCATTTGTTGAGAAGGGAGCAGTGCAATGTGGTTATTGTACACCAGGAACAATTCTTTCGGCATATGCACTTTTAAAGCAAAATCCAAATCCGACTGACGAAGACATAAAGAAAGCAATAGATGGTAACCTTTGTAGATGTACAGGCTATGTACAGCAGATCGAAGCGATTAAGTATGCAATTGCACTTTTAAAGGAGGGTAAATAATGGAAAAACAAGTTATCGGGAAAAACATTGAAAAAATTGATGCCCTTGCGCTTGCAACAGGACAGCCAGTTTTTACTGATGATATTAAACTACCAAATACACTTCACATAAAGTTTCTTTATTCACCTCATGCAAATGCAATTATTGAAGATATTGATACAAGTGAAGCTGAGAAATTACCTGGAGTTCAAATGGTTTTAACCTATAAAAATACCCCCGAAGTTTACCATACAACAGCAGGACAAGGATGGCCTGAACCGTCCCCATATGATACTTGCATGTTTAATAAACATGTAAGATTTGTTGGTGACAGAGTTGCAGCAGTTGCAGCAGATTCTGAAGAGATGGCATCAGAAGCCTTGAAGCTTATCAAAGTTAAATACAACATACTTCCTCACGTTTTTGACCCAGAAGAAGCAATAAAAGAAGGAGCACCAATTCTTCACGAAGAAAACCCAAAAGGTGTATATGATTACGAAAGAAATCTTGTTGCTCACATCGAAGTAAAAGCAGGTGATGTTGAAAAAGGATTTAAAGATGCAGATGTTGTTGTTGAACATACTTTTGAAACACAATTTGCACAACATTGCCCAATTGAGACACACGCAACAATTTCATACCTTGACGAAAATGGCAGAATTGTTATTAAATCATCAACGCAGGTTCCGTTCCATGTAAGAAGAATAGTTGCACAGGTCTTGGGAATCCCCGTATCTCAAATAAGGGTAATAAAGCCAAGAATTGGCGGTGGATTTGGAAGCAAGCAAGAAATCATCCTTGAAGAGGTCTGTGCATTAGTAACAATGAAGACAGGGCGTCCCGCAAGGGCAGTTTATACAAGAGAAGAAGAATTCATCTCTTCAAGAACACGACACCCAATGAAAATTACTGTTAAAATTGGTGCCAAAAAAGATGGAAGATTTACTGCGATAAGAATGTATGCACTAAGTAATACAGGAGCATACGGAACGCATGGACTAACAGTTGCATCAAATACTGGATCTAAAACACTTCCTCTGTATAACAAGGCTCCGAATGTAGAGTTTATTGCCGATGTTGTTTATACTAACCTTCCTGTGCCAGGTGCATATCGTGGATATGGTGCAACACAAGGTTATGCTTGCCTTGAGCAAGCAGTCGATATGGTTGCAGAAAAACTTGGCTTAGACCCAATTGCAATAAGAAAGATTAATCATATAAGAAAGGGAGAAACATCTCCAATATTTGAGGCACTTGGAGAGGGAAGAGAAGGTGTCGTCCAATACATAGAAAGTGAAGCAATTGATAAACTCCTTGAGTTAGGTGCAAAAGAAATTGGCTTCTATGAAAAGTGGGGTAAAAAAATAAGAAACGGCTCAAAAGTACGTGGAGTTGGAATGTCACTTCATATGCAGGGGTCAGGTATACCAAAAATTGATATGGGCTCCGCAACAATGAAGTTAAATGAGGATGGATCAATTAATGTTCTCTATGGGGGGACCGATATTGGAACTGGACTTGATACAGTAGTTGCCCAAATTGTTGGTGAAGTTCTCGGAATTGACCCCAAAAAGGTAATTGTTTATCCATCAGATACCGACATAACACCATTTGATAAAGGCGCTTACGCATCTTCGGGAACATATATTTCAGGAGGTGCAGTATATAACACAGCTTTGAAACTTCGAGATCAAATTCTTGAAGTAGCAAAAGAGATGTTTGGCGAACAAGATAGTAAGGACTACATTTTGAAGGATGGATTTGTAATTTCACCAAGAAGCGGTAGGCGGGTAAGTCTCTCAGAAATTGCATATGATACCTTATATGTTAAAAAGCAAAGACAGATAATGGCAGTTGGTTCGTTTGTTTCTGAATCTTCACCCCCTCCATTTGCAGCACACTTTGTAGAAGTTGAGGTTGATGAAGAGACAGGTGTTGTTACACCCATAAAGTATGTAGCTGCCGTTGATTGCGGTATTGTAATAAACCCTGAACTTACTAAAGGACAAATCATTGGTGCAATTGCTAATGGTATAGGCTATGCTCTCACTGAAGAATATAAATTCGGAGAAAATGGCAAAGTATTAAATCCAAACTTCATGGAATATAGAATCCCTTCCTCACGTGATATCCCGGAAATTGTGCCGATCCTTGTTGAAACATATGAGCCGACAGGTCCTCTTGGTGCAAAATCAGTCTCTGAAATTAACATAAATGGACCAATTCCTGCAATAGGGAATGCAATTTATGATGCAGTTGGAATAAGACTTAATAGTTCTCCATACACTCCAGAGAAGGTTTTGAAGGCATTAAAAGAAAAGAAAAAGTAAATAAATAGGGGGGCTTTGGCCCCCTTTAACTTTTTATTAATTTTATATTTTCTTAAATGTTTCCATTATCCACTGTTCAATTTCATCACGTAATTTTCGGACTTTCTCCATAATTTCTTCATCAGATCCAGTGAAAGTTGACGGATCTTCGAATCCTTTGTGAATGTATTGAAGCGCCCCAGGAAAATAAGGACATTCTTCCCTTGCTTGATCGCAAACAGTTACAACATAGTCAAACCTTTTTCCCTTAAAATCCATAACTGATTTTGTCTTGTTATTTGATATATCAATTCCAATTTCTTTCATTGCCTTAACTACATATGAATTTAATGTGCCTGGATGAGTACCTGCAGAATATGCTTCAAATCGCTCGCCATAAAGTGCATTCAAAAATGCCTCTGCCATTTGTGATCTTGCGGAATTGTGCGTACAAACAAAAAGTACTTTAAGTTTCATTTGCTAATCTTCCTTAGAATATTTTAATGTAAATGGAACAAAATTCAAATATACATTATCTAATATTTATAATAAAGTAATATAATATAAACGGAGGAGGCTAAAATGAAAAAAGCCATAGTATTTGTAATTATCATTACATTGGTTATAACAAGTGTTGGAATTTCTCTTTACCTTGCACTGCAAGCAAATAAACAAGGCATATCAAATAATAATAAGGAAAATCAAAGTAGAGAAAACACCCAACAAAAAATCGAGTTTGTGATGGCAAAATCCTTTGAAACAAATGCTTCACCTGTTGAATTCACAATAAATGCAGAGGCAAAACAATACGAACTTCCTCTTAACTTAAATAAAGTTCAAAACCTAAAAACTGTTGAGAGTAAAATTACAATACCGAAAAATGCTTTAACGCTTCTTAAAAAGAATGGCTTTGTTGTAATAGAAACACCGAAAGAAATTTCAGGTATAAAATTATCAACAAGGTATATACCGTATCCTGAAACAATTACCCCTAAAGAAGATTTCTTCTCATACTATCTTGCGCTTGAAACAAAAGAGCTTCCTAAATACATTACAACAGATTCAATCCTTCACTTTTACCATATATTCTTCGAAAAAACCCTTATAGACTTTGAAAAAAATATATTTACAAAATACATCAAAGATCTTACCGACTATTTTTACAATGAAAACTTAAAAAGATACAGTAGCATTTCCGATCCAACAATTAAGGAAACTGCAAAAAGAAATCTTGCGTTTTTTGGTGTTGCAGAACTTCTGCAAGATGAGAATTTCAAAGTTGATGAAAGCGTAAAAGATATAGTTTCGCAAGAATTAGACCTCATTAACGCTCACGAAGGCTTTAATTACTCAAAAATTTTCTTTTATAAAGAGGATTATTCTCAATATGTGCCAAGAGGACATTATACAGAATCGGAAGCCCTTAAATCATATTTTAAGACACTTATGTGGTATGGAAGGATAACCTTCCTTTTGAATGGCTCAAAGCTTATACCAGAAGGAAAATCTGATTGCGGATATTCTCAAGGAATTATTTCTGAATATGATTCGAAAATTCAAACACTTCAAGGATTGTTAATTGCCTATGATTTTCTTAGATCAGTTGATGCACAGAACAAATGGTCAGTTATGTATGAGATTACATCATTTCTTGTAGGATTTTCAGATGATATTACCCCTTATGAATATGCAAGTGTTTTAAACAAATTTCTTACCGATAATTCTAAAGAAAGCGATATTTTATCGAAATTTAACGAAATAAAGGAAGCTCTTCAAACACTAAAAGACCCAACAATTTATAGTGGTCTTGGTGATTGTAAAATGCCCATGCCTTATCCTCCTTTAAGCAGGGAAGATATTGAAAGATTAAAGGAAACAAATCTAAAACTTCTTAAAAAGACTAAGGGAATGAGATTTCTTGGACAGAGATTTACCCTTGATTCATATCTATTTTCAAGAATTGTATCGCCCTTTTCAGGGGAATATACAGGTCCAAAAACAGCACTTCCAACAAATGAACTTCCTTTTACTTACACTTGGTTCAATAAGTATACAACAGAAAATCGCCCGTTTACATGGGCAAAAACCATTATGAAAAGAGAAGTGAGAGCATTCCCGAGAGGACTTGACCTTATGGCACTTTTGGGCTCTGACAGAGCTTATGAAATTTTAAAAAATGAAGGAGATACAAATTATTCAGATTATGATAATGTATTTAATGAACTAAAAAATTACATCGAAAGTTTGCCGCAAGATGAATGGAGTAAGACTCTTTATAACAAGTGGCTTTCAGTTCTTACAACTCTTTTCTTAAAAAAGACGCAAGGGCTTCCAACTTTTATGAAAACAAGCGCCTATTCTGATAAACTTCTTCAAACCGCCCTATCCTCTTGGACAGAGTTAAGGCATGATACAGTCCTCTATGTAAAGCAAAGTTATACAATGTCAGAGAAAGGAGAAGGTGGCCCAGAAGAAAAACCATATCCAGGATACGTTGAGCCTGTACCTGAATTTTACATAAAACTTCTTGAATTAACTCGCCTTACAAAAGATGGACTCACAAAAATTCAAGATGAAACTTCCAATTCAGACTTAAAAAATATGATAGAACAAAAAATTTACTCGCTTGATAGCCTTGAGACTCTTCTCAAAAAACTTTTATCAATTGTGAAGAAAGAACTCGAAAACACACCTCTCGATGACTCTGATTACTATACAATTAAAGGTATTGGGACATACTTTGATTCAGCTACTCAAATGCTTTTCTCAGGAGAAACGAACTTAGACCTTATAAAGCCAACACTTGTAGTAGATGTACACACAGATGGAAATACAAAACTTGTAGTTGAAGAAGGGCTTGGATATGTTAATACAATCCTTGTTGTGTGTCCTGACGATAAAGGCAATTTAAACCTTGCAATTGGTCCTGTATTTTCATATTACGAATTTAAGTATCCTATTGAGAAGAGGCTTACTGACGAAGAGTGGAGAGATATGCTTGAAAAAGGAAGCGCTCCTCCAAAACCAAAATGGGTAAGCAACTTTTCAAATTAATTCTCCCAATAATAATTTTTACAGTTATTCTTGTTTCAGTAAATCCAAATTTGACAATTGCACCGGAAGTTCAAGAACCTACTATCATTGGGGGAGTTGTTCCACATCATCTTGTTGCAAAAGATGTAATAAAAGATTTCTACGAAAATATTTCAAAGAAGGTAAAACCCGACGTAATAGTTTTGCTTTCGCCTGATCACTTCGGAAAATGTGTCTCGATTGGCGCCTCTTTTATCACTGGGAACTCACAATTCCATGAATTAAGCATTGCAACCGACGAAATTAACAAAATAAAGAGCCGTTTCAATATTATTGAAGACAATGCTTCAGTTTACCTTGATCATGGAATCGCAAATCACGTACCTTTTTTAAACAATTATTTTAAAGAAAGCTTAGTTATACCTATTCTCGTAAGCCCCACTGTGTCTTTGAGTATTGCAAAAGAATTTGCAGACACTTTAAATAATATTCTTCCCTTAAACTCATTAATTATTGCAAGTGTTGATTTTTCTCATTATCTACCAAAGTCAATTGAGGAAGTGCACGATAAGAAAAGTTTAAGGGTGTTTCTCAATTTCGAAGAAAATGAATTCCCAAAAATCGATGTTGATTCTTGGCAAAGCCTCTACATTTTAAGAAGTATTTCGATAAAAAGAGGGTATGAAAAATATGAGATTATTGCACATAAAAATGCACAGGACTATACAAGAGAATACCTTTCAAGTTCCACTTCCTATGTAAGTTGTATCTTTGAAAAAGGTAAAATTAACACTCAAGATTTTAGACCTATAACACTATCTTTTGTAGGCGATATTATGCTTGATAGAGGAGTATATAAGAAGATTCTATTAAATTCATACTTTTACCCCTTTTATAACATTGAGCAGGCATTCAGAGGGTTAGATTATGTTGTAGGAAATCTTGAAGGACCGATTACTTACAAAAAGGTAAATTTCCCAAGAGATTCTCTTAGATTTTGTTTTGACAAGGATTCAACAAAAACTCTTCAATATGGACATTTTAACATTGTGTCTCTTGCAAATAACCACACAGACAACATGGGAGTAACGGGCATTAAAGAAACAAAAGAAATACTTAAAAATGGAAATATAGAATTTTTTGGGGAACCATGGGATTTTACAAACTCTAACATTATAGAGAAAGACGGTATTGTTTTAGTTGGATTTAATGCAACTTTCCCTTTTAAACTTAATGAAGTTAAAGCATGGATTAAACACATTAAAGAATCACATAAAAATGACTTTTTAATTCTTTTTATGCATTTTGGAGAGGAGTATATCGACAAAAGTACTTCTTATGACTCATACCTTGCGCATACACTTATTGATGAGGGAGCAGATCTTATTATAGGAAGTCACCCACATGTTGTAAAAGATATTGAACTTTATGCATCAAAAAAACGGGGATTAAAAACCCTTATATTTTATTCTCTTGGCAATTTTGTTTTTGACCAATACTTTTCAAAAGAGACGCAAGAAGGACTAATAGTTTTTATTGTAAAAAACGCCAAAAATTTTGAGTTTGTAATTGAGCCAGTATCACTTTATCAATCACAACCAAAATTGATGGAAGAAAATGAAAGAGAAAAATTTTTGATGAATCTTGCAAATAGATCGGATATGTCTTTAAGAGAATCAATTAAAAAAGGCATGATTAACTTAACGATTGACTATCAAGCACACTAAATTTAGGGGGGCTTTCACCCCCCTTTTTTTAATCTTACACTATTTCAAACTTGTAAGGCTGAATGTAGTCACCAAACTTAGATTGCGCTTCTTTTAGTCTTTTTTCCTCTTCATCGTAAAGTTCAAAGAGTCGTTTAGGAACAAATTTTAAACCCGAATAAATTTTTCTAAGTCTTTCTATCTTAGAAAGATTTTCATTTACTCTTAGTGTAAATTGCTTTATATATTCTTCTTCTTTATAATCCTTGCCAAGATATTGTTTAAAAAGCACTTTTAAATCATCGTAAAGCGGCATGAAACCCACAGGAGTTTTAAGCGCATGAACTTCATTGTGTACTCTTTTTTCCATCCATTTGAGCCATACCTTTTTGTCATTTTTATCATTTAGAAACCGTCCATTTTCATCCTTCAAAAAGTAATTTACTCCAAAAATCTTAGGAACCTTTTTAAGCTTCTTCCCAAATTCAAGGTTAATTTCAATGTATTTACCGATTGGAATTGAAAGAAAATCGAGATTTGACATAGGATTAAATTCTCTTACACCAACTTTTCCCAGTGTTGCGGCAGTTGTTTCAGATTCAATAGAAGCACCTTTAAGCACAATTCCATGCTCCCAATTGAAGGCTTCACAAACAGGATTCCAGGTGTCGGAGTCTCTTCCACCATAAATAATTCCAGATACCTCAACGCCATTTGGATTATGCAAATTTTCATCCACATTTTCGAGGATCTCAAGGTGAAGGGTAAACCTTGCATTTGGGTGTGAAGGTGGAATTTCATTGCCCTTTTCATCTTTCTTTCCCTTGAACCATTCGCCCGAGTGGTTTATCCCTCTTTCAGGAATAGGACCATCATGTCCTACCCAATAAACTGAGCCATCGTCATATACTAAAACATTCGAGAAAATTATTTCATTTGGTGAATGAAGCGCTTTCCACTGAATTGGGTCATCTTTTGAATTGATACCCTGAATTATCCCAAAAATTCCCTTTTCAACATTAACCGCTTTTGCAACTCCTTCAATCTCTTTTATGTAAGAAATGTCATCCCCAACAATTCGTTCACTTTCAAGCATCGCTGTTGAAGTTTTGCCACACATGGATGGAAATGCACCAGTAAAATATGAAACCCTTCCGTTTGGACCATTTACTCCCATAAGTAGCATATGTTCTGTAAGCCAACCTTCAACTGAAGCCCTTTTAATTGCAAGTCGCATTGCTAACTTCTTAAGACCAATTGTATTTCCTCCATACTGAGTATTACAAGAATAGACAATCTCGTCCTTAAGATCAATGTAAACTCTTCTTTTATCAAGATTCTTTGAGGTTTTTCGTTCATCAAGTTCTCCTTCTGAATGCACAAATTTAAAAAACCGAGTTAAGGATCTTCCTTGTCTTACGAATTCACTATAGCCTTGCCTATAAAGAATGTTTTCCGAGTGCGCTACATAAGGAGAATCTGTGATTTGAACTGCTGGAATTGTAAATGGTGAATTCTCTGGCCCCAGGACATAAAAAAGAACATACATAGTCCGACCATTCATAATGTCTTTTAAAATTTCATGCACTTCTTGAGTTAAAGAATCCCTTAATCCAGTTTCAATAACTGGATCAAGATACTCCCCTTCATCAAGTAAAATTTTCGTATTTTTCTTGTCTCTTCCTTGATCGTAGTAAGAATCAAAATGAACCGTTTGTCCTTTGATCTTTAAAGGCATCTCTTCCCCATCTTCGAGTGCCTTTTTCCTTATAAAATCAATGTCTTCAGGACTTCCATCTGAAACAAAAACATTTTTTGGATTGCACAGGGCAACGTACTTTGAAATGAATTCAAGAACAGTTTGATTATCAATTGCTTCTAACTTCTTAAAGCCCAATTCGTCTAACTTTACTTTTAAAATGTTTTCCATTCTACCTCCTTCCAGCATATTCTAACACAAACATATCAAATTAAAAACTTAAAAATTTAAAATAAGTTTAAATGAGTTAGTTTAAATGCTACTTTCAAGAGCATAACACTGTATTTATTCGTAGACAAACAAATTTTTGTTCTATAGTAGTTTAACTCATTTTGGGAAAACTTTAACGCTCTAAATCGATTTAAATGAATGATAAAAATAAAGTTTTAGTGCGGTCTGATCGGTACTTCCTTATGTCCTTTGCTCTGAATTTTTATAAGACCTCTACATAAACAAAGGGTTATTTAAGTTGTCTTATTTTAAACAAAAACCAACTCTGCCAATTAAACTAATTCAAATATATAAGAATTTGCGCACTTTTCATTAATTTGTATAATGGAAATATGAAACTTATAATTGCATCAAATAGATTGCCTGTTTATGCAGTAAAAGATGCTCAAAATTTAACTTTCAAGCAAAGCCCAGGTGGGCTTGTTCAAGGACTTTCTGCTTCAATTGGTACCATTCTTGAGATTACAGAAAGCAAAGACTATTTTTGGGTTGGTTGGCCAGGAGAAACGATTGAAGAGGTTAACCAAGAAAATGTCTACGAGTACCTCCTTAAAAATCTTAATGCTATACCTGTATTCCTTTCAAAGGAAGAAATGGAAAAGTTTTACCTTGGATTCTGTAATAGCACTTTATGGCCCATTTTCCACTCATTCCCCAACTTTGCAAAATTTAAAGAAGACGAATTTGAAAAATATGTAGAAATTAATAAAAAATTTGCAGAAACAACCTTAAAGATTCTTGAAGATGATGATTTACTTTGGGTACACGATTACCATTTGATGCTTCTTCCATCATTCATTAAAAAGGAAAAGCCCAATGTTTTAATTGGCTTCTTCTTACATATACCCTTTCCACCATATGAAATATTCAAACTCATACCAAAATATATGAGAGAAGCAATCCTTAAAGGGGTATTAAACGCAGATCTCATAGGATTTCACACATATCAATATCAGCAAAACTTCATAAAAACAGTCCGAAGCACATATTCCATAGAACATGATATTAAAAATATCTATATAGAGGGAAGGCGTGTACAAACTGATACTTTTCCGATAAGTATTGACTTTAATAAGTACAACAAGGCAGAGGAACTTCCCGAAATAAAGAAAAAAGTTAAAGAACTTAAGGAACTTTCACACGGTTCAAAGATTGTTCTTTCAATTGATAGACTTGATTATTCAAAAGGTATAATAAATAGGTTACTTGCAATTGAACGATTTCTTGAAAAATATCCGGAATTTCATAAGAATGTTTTATTTATAGTTGTTATAGTTCCATCACGAATCGGCGTTGAAAAATATGATGAGACAAAAGAATATATAGATTCACTTATAGGAAAAATTAACGGAAGATTCAGCACAATTGACTGGTCACCAATTCAATACCTATTTAAAAACCTTCCTTTTGAAGAATTAGTCCCCCTATACATTGTAGGTGATGCACTCCTTGTAACATCCCTTGCAGATGGAATGAATTTGGTATCAAAAGAATATATTGCAGCAAATCCTAAAGGAGCACTTATCTTAAGCGAATTGACTGGTGCATCAGAAGATTTGAGAACCGCATTTATTATAAATCCGAACGACTATGACGCCATTGCAGATACTCTAAAAGAGGCTCTTTCTTTAAGTAAGGACGAACTTTACGAAAGAAATAAAATTATGATTGAGTATCTCAAGAAAAATGATATAAAGAAATGGACAACAGATTTTCTTGAAGAACTATCAGAATATAAGCCTCAAAAAAAGCCAATCTATCTTGATTATAAAAACATTGAGGAATTAAAAAGTCAATTTACAAATTCAAAAAGGAAAGCAATTATCCTCGACTACGATGGTACACTTGTCCCGTTTAGTATAGACAGATCGAAGACATTTCCATCAAAAGAAGTTTTAGATATCTTAAATGAGCTCACTGAGAATGGCGTATTTGTTGCGGTGTCAAGCGGAAGGACAAAAACAGACCTTGAAAGATTTTTTAATAAGGTAAACTTCACTCTCATAGCAGAGCACGGTGCATTCATAAAAGCACCTCACAAAGATTGGGAAAAGACCTTTGATTGGGTTGATACATCTTTCAAAAAAGATATCCAAAAAGTATTAGCACTTTACAAAGATAGGATTCCCAATTCATCAATTGAAGAAAAAGAATTCTCTCTTGTCTTTCATGTAAGAGCAACTCCTACAAATGTTGGAGAAAGCGCACTAAGAGAAATGTTCGATATACTAATCCAACTTACTGCCCAAACAAACGCCTATGTAACAAAGATAAACAAAGGCATTGAAATAAAGGCTCAAGAATTAAACAAGGGAATCTTTATTTCTAAGATAGCAAAAGAAGGTTATGACTTTGCACTTATTGCAGGCGACGATTATGTAGATGAAGAGGCTTTTAAAGTCGGAAACAAATACGGATATATTACTGTAAAAGTGGGAAATGCAACTTATACCAATGCAAACTATTTCGTAAATTCTTCAGATGAACTATTGAATGTCCTCACATTACTTTTAAAAACATTCACAGTAAAACCAAAAGAAAAGAAATACAACGTAATTGATTACATAAGAAATTTATTTAAGAGATAATTAATTTTTGCAATATTTCGTAAATTCGGCCTTTAAAATCCTAAACTCCTATTTCAATATTTATACAGCCTCTTAACCCTTTTAACTAAAAAATTTTTATTAAATTTTCTTAAAGATTTGATTTTGTAATTGCAATTTCAAAAAGAATGTGTATAATTATACCAAATTATGAAAAATATGAATAATGTTGCATCAAGAATCAAAATAATAAAAGAAATTTTATTGAAAAAAAGGATTCATAACCAAAAAGAATTGCAAGAAGAGTTAAAAAGACTTGGAATAAAAGTTACTCAAGCAACTATTGCACGAGACTTTAAAAAACTCAACGTATTAAAAATTAGAAAAAATGGTGAATCGTTTTATGCTCTGGGAAATCAAAAAGAACAAAATTCCCAAGAAAACCTTAGAGTCGCATTTAAAAACTTTGCAAGAGGAATCGACTTTGAGGGAAATTTAGTGCTTGTTTTTACATCCCCAGGAAATGCAAGTGGCCTAGCAAGTCTTATCGACACAATGAAAATAGAAGGTATAGTCGGAACAGTAGCAGGAGATGACACAATCCTTATAGTAACAAGAAAAGAATATACAGAAAAAATAGTGGAATTTTTAAAAAGACTTTTATAGGAGGTAAAAGTGGAAAAAGTTGTTCTTGCCTACAGTGGGGGACTCGATACTTCTGTTATTTTAAAATGGCTCATAATGAAGGGTTATGAGGTAATTGCATTTGTAGCTGATGTAGGACAGAATGAAAATTTCGAAGAAATCAAAGAAAAGGCTATTAAAACAGGAGCTTCAAAAGTTTACGTAGAGGATTTAAAAAGAAGGTTTGTAACAGAATTCATTTTCCCTGCACTTATGGGCAATGCAATTTATGAAGGAAGATATCTCTTAGGAACAGCTCTTGCGCGTCCGCTCATTGCACAAAAACAAATCGAGATTGCAGAGATTGAAAATGCAAATTTTGTAGCACATGGTGCAACGGGAAAAGGTAACGACCAAGTAAGATTTGAGCTAACATATTATGCATTAAACCCCACAATTAAAGTAATTTCACCTTGGAAGGACAAAGAATTTCTAAATGAGTTTAAAGGAAGAAGTGATTTAATTAATTTTGCAAAAAAACATGGTATACCCATAAAAGCAACCCAAGAAAAACCATTTTCGGAGGATGAGAATCTAATGCATATTAGCCACGAGGCAGGTATCATTGAAGATCCACTACATATTGCAGAAGAAGATATATTTTCTAAAACTCTTCCACCAAAAAAAGCGAAAGACGTTGAAACATTGCTTAAAATTCATTTCAAAAATGGGATCCCAACAAAAGTTGAGAATTTAAATGATGGCACCACAAAGGAAGATCCTCTTGAGCTATTTTCTTATTTAAATTCTATTGGAAGCGAGAATGGAATAGGAAGATTGGATATGGTTGAAAACAGATTTATAGGTATCAAATCAAGAGGTATATACGAAACACCCGGAGCTACAATTCTTTGGATTGCACATCGTGATCTTGAAGGAATTGCGATGGACAAAGAAGTAATGCACCTAAGAGACATGCTATCGGTAAAATTTTCGGAACTTATCTATAATGGTTTTTGGTTTTCACCTGAAATGGACTTTATTTTTGCCAGTATAGAAAAGTCACAAGAAAATATTGATGGATACGTAATAGTATCCATTTATAAGGGAAACGTTATCCCAATAGCAAGATGGTCTCCAACATCTCTATACGATGAAGAGTTAGCAAGCATGGATTCAATAAGCAATTTTAGTCCGGAAGATTCCAAGGGTTTTATTAATATCCATGCAACACGTCTCAAGGTGCATTCGATTGTACTTAGGGAAAAAAATCCTTATAAATGGAGAAAAAGACTATATGGGAAGACTGTGGGATATTTCAAATAAAATAGACAAGGAAATTTTAAGTTTTACCGTTTACAAAGATAATAAAATAGATGAAAAGCTTATCAATTATGATATACTTGCCTCCATTACTCATGCAAAAATGCTTGCAAAAATCGGAATTATAAGTGAAGAGGAGAAAGAAAAGATTTTAGACATATTGAATGAACTTTTAAAAAAGGCAGAAAATAACCAAATTAAAATTGAAATTGAAGAAGAAGACATGCACACAAAAATTGAGAATTATCTTACTCAAAAACTGGGGGAACTTGGAGAAAAAATACACACTGCACGGTCAAGAAATGATCAAGTAATGGTTGCGCTTAGATTATTTTATAAAGATAAATTAAAAGAGGTAGAAAAAGCAACAAAAAAATTCATTAAAGTCCTAAAGAAATTCGAAGAAAAATTTGGATCAATAACTATTCCTGGTTTAACTCATACAAGAAAGGCAATACCTACAACTGTAAACATTTGGATCGGAAGCTTTGTTGAAAGTCTACGGGATGATCTTAAACTATTAAGGACTGTAAAAAATTTTGTTGACCAAAATCCCCTTGGAAGTGGTGCTGGCTTTGGAATCCCTGCTATCGAAGTAGATAGAGAATATACAACAAAACTACTTAATTTTAGCAGAACTCAAAATAATCCCCTTTATGTACAAAATAGTCGTGGAAAATTTGAAAGTCTAATTGCACATGCAATTTCAATGATAATGTATGATATAAATAAATTATCAACTGACTTAATTTTATTTTCTTTTGATGAGATAGGTTTTGTAAAGTTGCCAAAAGAAATTTTAACAGGCTCTTCAATGATGCCAAACAAAGAAAATCCAGATATTTTTGAAATCGCAAGAGGAAGTTATAGTAAAATCATAATACTTGAAGAATGGCTAAATATTTTGCCAATGAATCTTATATCAGGATACCATAGAGATTTGCAATTCACGAAAGAAGCAATTTTTGAAGTTTTTGAGACGGCAATAAAAACAATAAATATAATGGCAAAGACCTTTTCTGAAATTCAAATTGATGAAGAAAAAGCAAAAAAACTTATTACAAAAGAAATGTATGCAACGGAAAATGTTAATAAACTTGTTTTAAATGGATTGCCCTTTAGAGAAGCTTACAAGATAGTTAAAAGGAATTTATCAAAACCAAAAGATTAAAAGTAAGTAAAGAAGACGGAAATATAAAAGAAGATGGAAATATATCTACTTAGATTATAGTAAATTCTACACAAATAAAAGATCTGTAAGATTAGAGAAAAAAATCCTTAAGACAAAAGATAACAATAACCTTATAACTCAACTACCTCACCTTCAGTTAGGAGTGAAAGGAAGGTAAGCATATAATCTTTTAGATGTCTTGTGATAAGGAAATTATTCCTAATGTGTTCTCTTCCGTTTCTTCCGAGATTGTAAGCAAACTCTGGAGCTTGAATCAATTGTTTTATCCAATAAGCAGTGCCTTCGATTGTTAAGGTTAAGATGCCTGAATACTTGTGAGTTATTTGAAGAGGGATTCCGCCCACAGCGGAAGCAATAACGGGTTTTGCCTTCCAAAGTGCCTCCGCAACTGTAAGACCAAAACCTTCTTTTAATGATTTTTGTAAAACGACCGTTGATCCCCTTTGAAGTGCATTTATCTCAACATCTGAACCCGGCGGAAGGAGAAGTACATGAATATCAGGATCAGACGAGGCTCTGTCCATTACTTCATTTAGAACCTTTTCACCTTCTGGATCATCAGTTGCACCACCTCCTGCAAGTACTAACTGGCAATCAAGATGCTTTTTAACAAGCTTATATGCTTCAATTACACCAATTGGGTCTTTCAAATAATCAAATCGAGAAATTTGTGTTATTATAGGCCTACTACGATCAATTTTAAAACGCTCAAAAACCTCATTAATCTCATTTCCTGTTAATTCTCTATTTTTATCGCTCAAAGGATCAATTGAAGGAGAAATTAATACCTGTGGTATTGAAAGCTCACGTGCAAAGGCTGGAGCTGAAAACACTGCGGCATCATAAGTTTCAATAAAATTTTTAAGGAACTGCCAAACTTTTTCTTTTGGATTTGAAAAGTCGATGTGGCATCTCCAAAGCCACTTGCTTTTAAGTTCCTTCTTTTTTTCCACAAGCGCAACAGGTTGCGGATCATGTACAAATATAATATCAGCATCGCTATTCAAAATTGAAAAATTTTCTCTGTTAACTTCAAGAAAATAATTGAATTCTTCTTCAGTTATTTCTAAATCCACTCCGTGGAGAGCATTATGCATCTTCTTTGTTATTGTAAAGAATCTATCTGTGCCTTTAATAACATCCCAATGAGCGTCAATACCTAATTCTTTTAAAAGCGGAATCATTCTTGTAAGAATCTCTGCAACACCACCTCCAACAGCTGTTGAATTGATATTTTGAATTACCTTTCCTTGAAGATGCTTTGAAATTGAATATATTTCATCTATAGCTTCGTCTGAAACTATACCTCTATAATCATCAATTTTAGCCATGATTGTACTCCAAAATTAATCTAATTAACTTATTCCTTAATCCTTCTAGCGTATAGGTATAAGGATCAATTCGTGAAATTTCATTAGCAAGCTTATCCTCCCCCAAAGATTCTTTTATCCATATAGAAAAATCATTTTCACCTCTTCCAAGCATTAGACGTGACTGAAACATATGATAATAAACTGATCTTAGAGGAATCACCCTTAGAATTTCAACAAATTCTTTGAGATTCGAGGCTCTTTTACCTGTATCTATGACAAAGATATGAGAATACATAAAATGGAATTCCATACCCTGAGGACAGGTTCTTGGGCTTTTCGTTTCCACATTTTCTTCTAATACTTTAATTATCCTGTTCCTAATTTCTGGAATAGTTTTAAATTCTATAAGGTCAATGGCTGCAAGTTTTTCACCTACAAGTCTTTCAAGAAGAATATTCGAAACCCAATAAGCAAAATCATTTGGAGGTTCAGGCGAAATGTATTGATGTTGAATAAGGAATCGATGTGTATGATAAAAAATTGTTGAATCGCTTGATACCTTTACGCCTTCACGAAGCTCCGAAAGATTTTTAGCCATTCTTCCGGTTAGAAATACAAGTTCACTGCTTGTAAAAAATTTAAAATCTTTTTCTCCCATCGCCTTCGTTACCTTGCATAATTATAACCAAAATAATATTTTTATCAAAGATTCTCAATTAGCCCTTAAGGGCACCAGCATTAAGTTCTTGAACAATGTATTTTAAGAGAATCTTAGTCATAATGACCAATAGAACTTCTAAAGTTTACGAGGTTGCCTTTATGAGATGCAATTTAACTTACAAGACGGATTCCTTCATAAGAGATGAGGTATAAAATATATAATAAACTTATTTATTTTAGAAATCGTCTTTAACCAAGAACAACTATAATGCATAATCAGAAACCTAATTTGTTGAATATTATAAAAAGGCAAAACAAAAATACTATCATTAATTTCAAAAGGAAAAGAGCACAAAAATCATAATAATTGAAACCTATTCCACAAAAAGCTAAGGAATTTAGGAAAACCGAGAATTAAAAGAATAAGTTTTTTATGAAAAGCAATAATTATAGATTTTTAATTTTCAATGATATAATATTAGGGTGAGAGATAGTATTGTTGCATAGACCTAAAAAGGTAAAATTTAAGTAAGGATAGATATTAAATTATTAAAAATGGGAGGATCTTATATGTTGAAAGAAGACTTCCATTTTTCACTCTTTGATTTTGCCTTGAGTGTATCAAGCATAATAGACGCAATTAGCCCAACCTTGGTGAATCATCAAAAGAGGGTCGCCTATATAGCTTGGAATATTGGCAAAGAATTAGGATTAGGCATAGAGCAAAGAAGAAAGCTGTTTTTGGCGAGTCTATTACATGACATCGGAGGTCTTTCTTTAAAAGAAAGATTAGACGTTTTAAATTTTGATGAGGATTCATCTTATAACAAGCACGCAGAATTGGGATATTTAATTCTCAAAGATTTTAAAGAACTTACGGATGAAGCATACATAATACGATATCACCATGTTCCATGGGATTATGGAGCAGGAAGAGAAAAAAATGGCGAAAGTATACCTATCGAAAGTCATATATTACACCTTGCAGACCGCATTTCGGCACTTATTGACTACAACCACGAAGTTTTAGGTCAAGTTGGAGGTATAGTAGAGAGAATAAAAGGTCTTTCAGGTAAAGTATTTAGTCCTGAGCTTGTTAACGAATTTGTAAAGATATCTAACAGAGAATACCTCTGGCTGGATGTTGTATCTCCTAACCTTGATGATGAGTTGAATAAGATACACAATTTACCGCTTGCTTTTTTTGATATTGAATCAATTCGCAATTTTGCAAAAGTTCTTATGCACATTGTTGACTTTAGAAGTAGGTTTACAGCTATCCATTCAAGCAGCGTTTCAACATGTGCTGTAGAGCTTGCAAAATTGGCAGGTTTTTCGGAAAAGGAATGTACTACAATGGAAATCGCAGGTTATTTACATGATTTAGGAAAACTTGCAGTTCCTAAAGAAATTTTAGAAAAACCTGATAAATTATCAACAGAGGAATTTAACGTGGTAAAAAGTCATACTTATTACACATATAGAATACTTTCCTGTATTCCAAACTTCGAAACAATAAATCGTTGGGCATCTTTTCATCATGAAAGACTTGATGGCTCTGGTTATCCATTTCGCCTAAGCGCCTTTGATCTTCCATTAGGTTCAAGGATCATGGGTGTTGCAGATGTATTTACAGCTCTTACAGAAGACCGCCCTTACCGAGCAGGAATGGATGTAGACAAAGCATTAAAAATTATAGAGAACATGTCCCAAAACAATATTTTAGATGTATACACTGTTCAGCTTTTAAAGAAAAATATCGCTAAAGTAAATGAGGCACGCATATATTCTCAAACTGAAGCCTTAAGAGAATATGAAAAATTTTCACAATCAGGTGTTTTATATTGATCTTTTTAAAAAATTTATAGATACGTAAGGCTAAAAACTTATGGCATTGAATGTAAAAATGGTGCCGAGGGACGGAATTGAACCGCCGACACGTGGATTTTCAGTCCACTGCTCTACCGACTGAGCTACCTCGGCACATGGTGGGCGAAAGAGGATTTGAACCTCTAACTTCTTGCGTGTAAGGCAAGCGTTCTACCGTTGAACTATCCGCCCACATGGTGCTGGGAGTGGGAGTCGAACCCACACGGGAGTGCCCACACGCCCCTCAAACGTGCGCGTCTGCCAATTCCGCCATCCCAGCACAAAAAGCCTAAAAGACTTTAAATACGTTTAAAAATATTGTAGTAAGGACGAATAGTATGCCAAAAACGGTAGCCAAACGCTCTAACAAAATATCCTTTGCAGTCTTATTATGGAAAATCGTTGCGCCACCTGAAATAGCACCAAGTCCAGCACCTTTTGGATCCATTAAAAGGATCGACAAAGTAGTGCCTAATGCAAAAACTAAATCTAAAACTATCAACACAATCGCAAATGTACTCATATTCATTCCTTTCTTCTAATGTATTATATAGATTTCAAAAGAAATTTCAAGAGGTTTAAGGACAAAATTCAACAAATCTGTAAAAAATAAAAGCCTACCCTCTCGGGGTAGGCTTAAAAAACCTATAAAAGCTATTCCTTGTCGTTTAATGCATCAACTGCAGGAAGTACTTTTCCTTCAAGGAACTCAAGGAATGCGCCGCCACCAGTAGACAAGTGCGTAATTTTATCTTGAAGGTTAAATTTTCTGAATGCCGCAACTGTTTCTCCACCGCCTGCTACCGTTGTAACTCCATCAAGTCCACCTATAAACTTTGCAATTTCAAATGTTCCCTGAGCAAATTTCTCAATTTCAAAAACTCCAAGCGGGCCGTTCCAAACAATCGTTTTTGCCTTAGCAAGTTCATTTTCAAAGAGTTTAATTGTCTTTGGACCAATATCAACTCCTATAAGATCGTTTTTCATATCCTCAATATCAAACACTCCTGCATAACCATCTTCTTTAACCTCATGTGCAGTAACTATATCAACAGGTAAAACAATCTTAACTCCCTTTAATTTTGCTTCCTCTAAAAGATTTTTTGCAACATCAAGTTTATCATCTTCACAAAGAGATCTTCCAATATTGTAACCTTGGACTTTAAGGAAGGTAAAACACATTCCACCGCCAATTAGTATTTCGTCAACTTTGTTAAGAAGATTTTTAATAAGACCAATCTTATCAGAAACTTTTGCCCCTCCTAAAACAGCAATATAAGGGTGCTCAGGTGATTCTAATAATTTAGAGAGAGTAGCAATTTCTTTTTCCATAAGAGTTCCTGCAACAGCTGGCAGATACTGTGTAATACCAACAGTAGATGCAGCAACTCTATGGGCAGTTGCGAACGCATCATTTACAAAAATATCACCTAAACTTGCAAGTGCCTTTGCAAATTCAGGATCATTATCTTCTTCACCTTTGTAGAATCTGAGATTTTCAAGGAGGACAACTTCTCCGGGCTTGAGATTCTCATCAATAAATTTTTTAACTTCATCTCCAATACAATCATCAAGCTTATAGACTTTGAACCCAGCTAACTCCTCAAGGGCTTTTGCTACAGGGTCCATCTTGAGTGATTCATCTCTTCCTTTTGGTCGTCCAAGATGGCTCATTAAAATCACTTTAGCGTTTTTTTCCCTCAGATAATTAATAGTGGGAAGGACACTCAAAATTCTAAAATCATCAAGAACTTTTCCATCTTTTGTAATAGGAACATTAAAATCAACCCTTACAAGGACCCTTTTGTTTGCAACATCTACATCCCTTAAGGTTTTTTTATTCATCACAGCCTCCTAAATTAATATCCTGCTTTTTCTACTATCAATTTTGTAAGATCAGCAACTCGGCAAGAATAACCCCACTCATTATCATACCAACTTACAACATTCAAAAGATTGCCGTCGATTACCTTTGTAGAAAGTGCATCCACAACCCCAGAGAAGGTTGTTCCTTTAAAATCTGAGGAAACAAGAGGTTCCTCGGTGTATCCAAGTATTCCTTTCATGTAAGTTTCAGAAGCTTCTTTAAGGAAAGCATTTACCTCTTGAGCAGTTGCATTTCTCTTTAAAACTGCTTCAAAAACAGATATGGAGACAGTTGGTGTTGGAACTCTCAAAGACATGGCATCCAATTTTCCTTTAAGTTCTGGTATCGTTAGTGCAACTGCTTTTGCTGCTCCAGTAGTTGTTGGAATAATGTTTGTTGCAGCAGATCTTGCTCTTCTTGGATCTTTATGAGGTGAATCAAGAAGCCTCTGGTCTTGAGTATAAGAATGAGTTGTTGTTAGGAATCCTTTTTCAATACCGATCTTATCATGAATTACTTTTACAACTGGTGCAATACTGTTTGTGGTGCAAGAAGCATTTGAAATAATGACATGTTTCTCCATATCAAGTAGTTTTTCGTTTACGCCAAGAACAACTGTGATGTCTTCTCCTTCGGCAGGTGCCGTAATAATGACCTTCTTTGCTCCGGCTTGCACATGAAGCATTGCCTTTTCTCTCTTAGTAAATGCACCAGATGATTCAATTACGATATCAACACCAAGATCTTTCCAAGGAAGATTTGTTGGATCTTTTTCGGCAAACATCTTGGTTCTTCTTCCATCAACAACAAGCTCATTTCCTTCCAATTTGATATCCTTTTGCCAAATGCCATAGTTAGAATCATACTTGGCAAGGAAAGCAAGCTGATCTGGCGGGAAAAGGTCATTAATTGCTACAATTTCAATTTCGGGATAGACCTCAGTAAGTCTTTTGAATACTTGTCTTCCAACTCTTCCAAAACCATTAATTGCGACTTTTGCCATATTTTACCTCCTAAATTTTTTACTAAAATCAAAACTAAAAATATTTTAGCAAAATACAAATTCGTGTCAATACCAGAATTTACAACTTTGTGTAAAAAATAACTAATAAATACTTAATCAAACTACGAAACTTTCCTTTTTGAGGAATTCGGAATCTTTAGTTTCTCTCTGTACTTTGAAACTGTTCTTCTTTTTATATCATATCCCTTATCTTTCAAGATCTTCTCAATTTCCTCATCTGTATATGGACGAGCTTTATCTTCTCCATCAATTATTTCTTTAATTAATAAAAGAATTTTCTCCTCGTCAAATTTCTCGTTTTTGTGTCTAAAAAAATAACGTAGGGGAAACATTGAAATAGGGGTTAGAATATATTTCCCCTGAATGAGTCTTGAAATTGTCGAATAGTCAAAATCCTTTGAAACAAAATCTTCTATTGAGAATTTCCTTAACTCACCAACCCCTTTAAAGAAATCTTTATTTTCGGAAACTATTTTCTCAGCAATTTTTTCAAGTAGATTGTCTCTTTCTTCAATCGCATGTATTGACCACCGAGCTCTGTTTAATAAATCCTCGAGTTCCTCTTTTTCAATTTTGTCCTGCAACTTATCTATCAATTTTGCATAATCTTCTACAAGACGGATAATCCTTCTTGAAGACTTATTTACTACAACTCTAAAACTATCATCGTATTTTTCGACAATAACATCTGGGAAATGACTTACAAAATTCACGGTCTTAAATTCCTTTGCAGGGCATACATCCATTGAAAGTAATTTTTCTCTTAGAGAAAAGAGTTCTTCTTTTGAGATCTTGTATTTTCTTACAAGTTCTTTATAGTTTTCATTCATAAGGAGGTCAAGGTCTTTTTGGATCAATTTTTTAATTTCAGTTGATATTTCTGCTTCATTTGATAATTGAATAATAAAATATTCTTGAATATTCCTTGCACCAACTCCAATAGGTTCAAGAGTCTGAACAAATTCAAGTGCTTTCTTGAAATCACTTGCCTTTATTCCAAGATCTTTTATAAGTTTTCTCTCATCTTCTGTCAAAAAACCACACTCATCAAGATTATCAACAATTTTAAAAGCTATTTCTTTAATTCTCTCGTCTATTGGAGAAACTTCAATTTGAGTCTTAAGAAAACTATATATATCATCATCTTGAGGTGCTGTAACTCCTTCAAATTCTTCATAAACAACAGTATCACTCTCATCAACAAAAGGATTACTTTCAATTAGTTCTTCTATGTATTTGTTAATTTCAAGATTTGGAAGTTCAAATATGTGTGATTTTAAAACAAGGTATGGCAAAAACTTCTGCCTTAAAACTTGTTTTGCTCTACTTTTATTCTCCATAGGATTCAATCTTCTTCAACCTATAGTAAATTTCCTGTTTTGAAAACCGCCCTTTTGTTTTTTCTGAGAGTTCTCTTAGAGACATAAAGGGATATTCAAGCCTTAGAATAGCAACTTCCTTAAGATCTGGATCAAGACTATCAAATTTTCCTTTTTCAATTAGTGATTTTATGGCTTTTATTTCTTTTGAGGCAGAATTTGTTTGCCTTTTTAGATTCGCATATTCAAAATTCGCAAGTCTGTTTGCCTCATTTATAACAGATTTTTCAACGGCATCCTCCTCAAGTTCAGTATAAATATGAAATGCCTTCACCACATACAGAAAATCCTTTATATTCTCGCGGCCTTTTATAAAAATCCTTCCAGGCTTTACAGAATGCTTAACCTTAAATTGAGAAAGAATAATAGAGACAAAATCTCTCTCAGTGTCTTTTTCAAATCTGAATTCAAGATGATATGAAGGGGGCGTTGAAATAATTCCACAGCCAATATAAACTCCGCGCAAAAATGCCTTCTTTTCGTTTGACTTTGCATGTTTCACTGACTCAAAAATTTTATCAATTTCAAATTCTTCTATAACATTAGAAAAAATTATTTCATAAATACCTCGTTCAGTAGAAATAATGTCTTTTTCCCTTCTTATATTAAGATCATTAAAGAGTGAAATTATCTTTCTTATAACGAATAACTCACGTGAAGAAAACTTAAGCATCTTCTCATTTGATATCACAATGTGTCCATTTCCCACTGCTATACCATAAAGCTCGAAAAGAGGCTCCTCATTAACCGATGAAAGCTCTCTTTTAAGTCTTATATTCAAGCTCTCTTTTGCACTAATTTCATTATTATCTCGCCCAGTGCTTCTGGATCGTGTCGTATGAGACCACCTCTTTCTTTTGCAAAATAACCTAATATAGGTTTGACTCCAAGCTTAGAAACATTTTCTACATCAGGTGTAACAGGTTCAGAATTTGAGAGTTTATATCTTGATAGCGTTTCCTTTGAAAATTCTTTAGTGTTTATTATAGCGTAATTTAAAACCCCATCACCAATAGTATCAACAATAACTTTCACATGATGAGAGGCCGTAAAGCCATCAGTTTCGCCATGCTCAGTCATTGCATTAACAACATAGATCTTGATGGCATTTGACCTCCTTATTGTATCAACAATTGAAGGGATTAATAAAGGTGGCATAATGCTTGTAAACAAACTACCTGGGCCAATCACAATAACATCTGCATTTAATATTCTCTCCAAGGCGGGTAAATAAGGTTTAATTTCTCCGTTTTTTAAAAACACTCTTTTTATTTTCTTTCCTCTTTCTGTAATCTCTGCTTCACCTTCAACTATTTCTCCATCCTCAAACTCTGCACAAAGAATGGCCTCATCCTCTGTAAATGGTAAAACTTCACCGTCTATGTTAAGAAGTTTTGAGAGTTTCAGAACAGCATCCCCAAAATCATTTGTAACTTTAGTAAGTCCTGCTATTAGAATATTTCCAAGATTATGACCATCAAGGCAAGAATTAGGAGCATTGAATCTATAGGAAAGAATCTTCCTTGCAAGGGAATTTTCATCTGTCAACGCAAGAAGACAGTTTCTTATATCTCCTGGGGGTGGGACATTTAATTCACGTCTAAGCCTTCCCGAGGAACCTCCTGAATCCGCAACAGTTATTACAGCGGAAATTTTTAAAAATTTTCCTCTTAGTCCTTCAAGAACTGCTGTAGTGCCAGTGCCACCACCTATATTTACAACACGTTTCTTGAGACTCTCTTTCCTTCTTTCAAAAAGAAGGTTCATTATCTCCTCATAAGGTTTGTCTGGCACAAGCGCCTTTGCAACTGATTGAACAAGCAAGGAAATACCAATATAAAGCAAAATAATGGAAGCAATAATCACAAGAACAGATACAATCTGAATATAAAAACCTTCGAAAGGCACATCGAAATATTTCCCAGGATAAAGAAAGCTGTTCATAAAATATTCATTTTGAGAGAGAACTGTTGAGAATACAAAAATCCCATACATAAGAAGAAGAATAGACAAAATAATTAGAATTACGTATCTTTTTAATTTTAAACCCGGTAAAAGAAATCTTAATCTGCTATTTTCTATCTTCATTTTCCAAATCCCTATGTACTACAGAAACATTAAAACCCTTCTCTTTAAGTTTTAGAGATAAAATTTTTCCGACTGCAACAGACCTATGATGACCTCCTGTGCAACCAAGCGAAATCGTAAGGTAGGACTTTCCCTCTTTTATGTAGTAGGGAATTAGAAATAGCAAAAAGTCCATGAGTTTATTTAAAAATTCTTTTGTCTCGTCAAAACTCAAAACAAAATCTTGAACTTCTTTGTTAAGTCCAGACTTTAATGTAAGTTCTTCTTCATAGAAGGGATTGGGAATAAAGCGGAGATCAAACACAAGATCAGATTGAAGCGGCACACCATATTTGTACCCAAACGTAATAATTGTAATATGAAGAGCTTTTTCTTTAGGCAATGTGAGAATTTCTATAATTTTTCTTTTAAGATCCTGGACTTTGAAATTTGAAGTATCTAACACAATATCTGCCATTTCCTTTATAGGCATTAGGCAATTCATCTCTTCTTTGATTTTTTCCTCAAGTGTTACCGAAGTAGTTTCATCAAAAGGATGCTTTCTTCTTGTTTCTGAAAACCTTTTTACAAGCGTTTCAACTGATGCCTCAAGAAATATAATTTTAATGTTTATATCTTCTCTTTTTTTTAATTCTCTTACGATTTGTGGAAATTGCTTCAAAAAATCTTTGCTTCTTATATCAATTACTGCACATATTTTATTAATCTTTCCCTCTGTACTTTGAGCAATTTTTATGAAGTCATTTATAAGAGTTGGTGGAAGATTATCAATACAATAGTAACCCAAATCTTCCATTACACCCACTGTTTTAGTTTTACCTGCTCCGCTTAATCCAGTTATAATTACAAAATTTATTCGATCTTTCATCAAAATATTATACACGCCATTTGAGTTTTTATAAAAATACAATATAATAAAAACAGTAAATTTAAATCTTAAAAAGGGAGGCTAAAAATGGCTTTAACTGGGGATTTAAGTGAGCTTGATCTTAAAGGTATATTAAACTTAGTTCAATCAATGAAAGGGACAGGAAAACTTGCAATCATTGGAGACTCAACTAATGTTTTTCTCTACTTTAAAGACGGAGTCATTGTTAATGCTGAAGGAGATAAAGATCCAATTTCCTCTTTTGAGAAGGCTGCAGGTTTGAGATCAGGCAAATTTGAGTTCATAAAGACGGACGATGTAAAAGAAGGTGAAAAAGCAAAAGAACTTCAGGTTCTCGCGAAGGACATAGATAACATCTTAAAACGCTGGGATGAACTAAAAAAGAGATTTCCAAATTACGATATCGTATTCGACATAGGTGAATCACAATCAGAAGAAGTAAAACTCACACCTGAGGAATGGAAAATACTTGCACTTGTAAGAGAGCCCACGACACTTTTGCGATTGCTTATGAATTCCCCCATGGGAGAAATGAAAACTCTTGAGATCCTTTCTTCCCTTTTTGATAAGGGTCTTATCACAATGAGTTTTGAAAAAGAGGATATATTAAAAGAAGAGGACCTTGTCATTCCCGTAAAAGAAACTGGATGGTATGCAGTCAATACCCCGATTTACGGTGAAAGGAATATAACCTTTTACAATAAAATTGATGGACGTAAGGATTTTCAAACAATATGCAAAGAGATGGGAATTACACTCAGAGAAGGAAGACAAATTTTAAGATACTTAGTAAGTAACGGAAAAATTTCTTTACGTAAGAAAACTAAATAAATTCACGAAATACAACATTTGCATACTGTACTCCCTTTTCGGTGAGTGCAATTTTATTTTTTAGAACTTTCAGTAAATTGAAATTTCTCAATTTTTCAATCTTTTCCTTGAAGTCTTCAAGAAGAAAACTCCCGAATCTATAATAGTAATCGTCAAAATATACACCTTCAAGAAGCCTAAGACCCATAAAAATAAACTCACTTTTCAATTCTAAAGCGGAAAGTTTCTTTCGAAAAGAATGTGGTAATTTTCCCTCATCAAGTCTTTTAAAATATTTATCAAAACTCCTAACATTCACATAACGAATGGAATTATAAAAGCCACCCCCTGATATTCCAAACCCCAAATATGGAAAACTTCTCCAGTACGAAATATTATGAACGCATTCAAAGGATTTTCTTGCGTAGTTTGATATCTCATAGTGAATATATCCGTTGTCTTCCAATAACCTTTCTCCATATTTATATTCATTTAACCAAGTTTCTTCATCGGGAAATTTGAACTTTCTTTTCATCCTATTTAAAGGTGTCCCTCTTTCGAGCATAAGTGCATAATAAGAAATATGCTCTGGTTTCAAAGAAATAGCTTTTTTTAAAGAATTAATCTCGGTATCAAACGATTCGTTAGGTAAGGCAAATATAAGATCAATATTAATATTATCAAAACCAAGTGAACGTAAGAGCTCAAACTTTGCTATTGCAGTTTTACTATCATGAACCCTTCCGAGGATTTTTAGTGTTTCGTCATTAAAAGATTGAACGCCAATACTTACTCTATTTATTTTAAGGGTTTTGAATGCTTTAAACTTTTCTTTTTCAATACTTTCGGGATTCGCTTCGATTGTAAACTCTTTAAGATTTGAGAGGTCAAAATGACACTTTAAAAAACTCAAAAAGTTAGATAACTGCTCAGCCTCTATAAGACTGGGTGTGCCACCGCCAATATAAATTGTTTGCACCCTTTTAATAGATTCCTTTGGGAATTTTTCTAAGAAAAGTTCAACTTCTCTTTTAAGGTATAAAAAGTATTTTTGTGAAAGTTCCTTATGAAACTGATATGATACAAAGTCACAATAAGAACACTTTTTTATACAAAATGGAAAATGTATATAAAGCCCAAAACCCTCAAAAACTCTATTCTTCTTTTTCTCCACTCTTTACCGAAAGGATCGAGAAGAATGCTTCCTGTGGGATTTCAACATTTCCAACCATCTTCATCTTTTTCTTTCCCTCTTTTTGCTTTTCAAGAAGTTTTCGCTTTCGAGTCACATCTCCGCCATAACATTTGGCAAGTACATCTTTCCTATACGGCACTATTCGTTCCTTAGCAATGATTTTACTTCCAATGGCAGCCTGTAAGCTTACTTCAAACATCTGTCTTGGAATAACTTTTCGCATCTTTTCAAGCATTGATCGAGCAATATAATAAGCTTTATCCTCGTGTGCCATAAAGGAGAGAGCATCAACAGGCTTTTTATTTATCAAAATATCAACTTTAACAATATCGGCTTTCCTAAAGCCAACGAATTCGTAATCAAGTGTTCCATAGCCTCGTGTAACAGATTTTAAAGTATCAAAAAAGTCAGTAATTATTTCCTGCAATGGCACCTCAAAACGAATAATTACCCTTTTTTCTTCCGGATAGAGCATCTCTTTATAAACTGCTCTTCTTGTTGTAATTAAATCCATTACATTACCAATGTAATCTGGTGGAATCATTATTGAAGCATCCACTATTGGCTCCCTTATCTCAAGAATATTTGAAGGATCTGGAAATTTGGCAGGGTTATCGATTGTAATGGTACGACCATCTCTTAAAACAACTTCATATTCTACGTTTGGGATAGTTGCTATAATTTCTTGTCCAAATTCTATTCTCAATCTTTCAATTGTTATTTCCATATGTAAAAGTCCTGAAAAACCACATCTAAAACCAAATCCAAGCGCTTCTGAAGACTCTGGCTCAAAAGTAAATGCTGGGTCATTTAGGTGAAGTTTTTCAAGAGACTTCTTTAATTCCTCAAACTCGTTTGTGTTAAGTGGGAATATACCTGCAAAAACCATTGGGACATTTTTTCTGAATCCAGGAACTGGTTCTTTTGTAGGATTCTCTGAATGTGTTACTGTATCGCCAATTTGAACATCAAGGGGATCTCTTATAAGAGCAGTAAAGTATCCAACAGAACCTACGGAAAGCATATCAGTTTGCTCCATTTTAAGTCTAAAGATCCCAACCTCTTCGACCTCAAACTCTTTTCCATTAGACATGAATCTAATTCTATCACCCTTTTTTATTGTCCCATCCTTAATACGCACGTATACGACGACTCCTTTATAGGTATCAAAATGAGAGTCAAATACAAGTGCTTTAAGCGGTGCATTTGGATCACCTTGAGGTCCTGGTATTCTTTCTATGATTGCTTCGATTAGATCATCTACACCTTCGCCTGTTTTAGCGCTAATTTTGAGAATCTCATCCTCTTTAAAACCAAGAATATCAACGATTTCTTTTGCAGTGCCTTCGATATCTGCATCTTTTACATCAATTTTATTTATCACAGGAATTATTATAAGGTCATTCTCCAAGGCAAGATATGTATTTGCAATGGTTTGTGCTTCAACTCCTTGCGTTGCGTCAACAAGAAGGATTGCTCCTTCACATGCCTTAAGGCTTCTTGAAACTTCGTAAGAAAAGTCCACATGTCCTGGCGTATCAATGAGATTAAAAAGATACTTATTGCCTTCTACCTCTATATCAAGGCTAACGGGGTGGGCTCGTATAGTTATACCTCTGTCTCTTTCGAGTTCCATACTATCGAGAATTTGCTCTCCCTTAACAACAAGCCCACCCTTTTCTAAAAATCTATCAGCAAGTGTAGATTTTCCGTGATCAATATGTGCAATGATTGAGAAATTACGAATTTTATCCATGTGATGGAACTTTCTCTTTTATTTCGAAAATAATACCCTCGTCTTCTTTGTAATCAACAACAACAAGACTTCCTTCCTTAATTTCACCTTGGAGGATTTTTACAGCAATTGGATCCTCAACTTCCTTTTCTATAAGTCTCTGTAATGGCCTTGCGCCATATTCAGGGCTATAGCCAGTTTTTGCAAGGTATTCTTTAGCCTTTTCTGTAAGTTCGATTCCAATATTATTTTCAGAAGCATTTTTCTCAATTCTCTTCATGATAATATCAACAATTTTCTCAATCTCTTTAAGCGTAAGTGGATAGAAAACAATAATATCATCAAGCCTATTTAAGAATTCAGGCTTAAATAATCCTTTAAGGGATGATAATAATTTCTTCTTTTTTTCCTCAAAGGACTCGATAGTATTGCCTAATTCAAAACCAACGCTTTTTTCTTTAAGGCTCTCTGTTCCAAAGTTAGAAGTAAGAATTATGACAGTATTTTTGAAATCGACAGTTCTTCCTTGTGAGTCAGTTAGCCTTCCTTCATCCATTATTTGCAAAAGAATATCGAAGACGTCAGGGTGTGCTTTCTCAATTTCATCAAATAGAACAACAGAATATGGTCTTCTTCTAACTGCTTCTGTTAATTGACCACCTTCTTCATACCCAACATATCCAGGTGGAGATCCTATGAGCCTTGAAACTGAGAATTTCTCCATGTATTCAGACATATCAAGTCTAATAAGTGAATTCTCATTTCCAAAAAGAAACTCTGCAAGAGTCTTAGCAAGCTCAGTCTTACCAACTCCGGTTGGTCCAAGGAACAGGAATGTGCCAATTGGTTTATTAGGATTTTTCAAACCAGATCGAGCACGTCTTATTGCACGCGATACTGCTCTAACAGCCTCTTCCTGACCAACAATTCGCTTATGCAACTCTTCTTCCATATGGACAAGACGTTCTTTTTCATCTTTAACCATTTTTTCAGTTGGCACTCCTGTCCAAAGGCTTATCACTTTACGCACATCCTCTTCACTTAATATTGGAATTTCTGTTTCCTTTTCACTTGCTATGAGCCTCAAAGCATTAAGAAGATTCTTCTCCTCTTCTCTAAGTCTTTCAGCTTCAAGAAGCCTTTTTTCTCTTATTGCTTGGAATCTTCTATCTTTAATTTCTTTAATTTTTCTTTCAAGTTCCTTTATCTCAGAATTTTTCGAAAGTTGAAGTTTCAACCTTGCAGAGGCTTCATCAATAACATCTATTGCTTTATCTGGAAGAAATCTGTCGTTTATGTATTTTACCGAAAGCTTGACTGCAAGTTCAATTGCTTCATCTGGGATTCTCACTCCATGGAATTTTTCATATCGCTCACGGATACCTTTTAATATTTGAATTGCCTCTTCAATTGAAGGCTCTTTAACATAAACGGGCTGGAATCTTCTTTCAAGTGCAGGATCTTTTTCCACATATTTTCTATATTCCTTAAGGGTCGTTGCACCAATAACTTGAATCTCACCACTTGCCAATGAAGGCTTTAATATATTAGATGCATCAATTGCACCTTCAGCTGCTCCTGCTCCAACAAGCGTATGGAATTCATCAATAAAAAGAATTACACTCCTATTTGTCTTTGCAACTTCTTTAAGGATCTTTTTCATTCGTTCTTCAAATTCGCCTCTGTATTTTGTCCCTGCAATAACAGATGCAAGATCTAAAGATACAATTCTTTTCCCTTTAAGTAAATCAGGAACATCGTTATCTGCAATTTTTTGCGCAAGGCCTTCAACTATTGCGGTTTTTCCAACTCCTGGATCTCCAATGATTGCAGGATTATTTTTCTTTCTTCGCATGAGGATTTCAATGACTCGCTCAATCTCAGATTCTCTTCCAATGACAGGATCAAGTTCGCCACGAGAAGCAAGATAAGTGAGATCTCTTGAAAATTGGTCCAAAGTTGGTGTCTTTGTTTCTCTAAATTCAGAAGTTTTCATTGCATCTCTTGTTGACTTTTCGCCAATCATTGAATAAATTGTTTCCTCAAACTTCTGTATATCAACTCCTAAGTCCTGAAGAATCTTTACTCCTACACCACCGCCCTCATGAAGAATTGCAAGAAGAATATGTTCAGTACTTATATAATTATCGCCAAGATTAATCGCCTCACGCTCAGCAAGTTCAAGTACTCTCTTCGCACGTGGGGTAAGAATTACCTCATCGCTTGTCTTTCCAGTAAAATTCCTGTTTTCCTTAATGAAGTTCTCAATTCTCAGAACAACCTCTTCTGGATCAACGCCCATATTGAGAATCGCATTGTATGCAATACCTTCCTCAACCTTGATAAGTCCAAGCAATAGATGCTCCGTCCCGAGATAATCATTCCCGAGATTGTGAGCCTCTTCCTGGGCAATTAAAATCGCCTTTTGTGCTCTTTCTGTTAAATTGTTCCAATTCATAAAATCATCTCCTAATAATATTGTAGCGAATTTTTAAAATTTTAAAAGGGGATTTTGAAATTATATTCGTGTTTTTTGAAAATGCAAGCGAATAAATGTTTGTTTACGCTTCATTAAAAAATTTAACTTAAATAAATTGAGATTTGGATTTTTTGCAATTTTTGATAAAATAAATTGTTTGGAGGTTAAGAGATGGATGAAAAAGAAAAATTTAATAGTGAAAACAAAACCGAAAGACCCGAAACAATTGAATATAACGCAGAAAGTTTAAAAGTTCTTGAAGGGCTTGAACATGTAAGAAAACGCCCTTCAATGTATATTGGCTCAACATCAGAATCAGGGCTTCACCACCTTGTTTTTGAGGTCGTAGATAACTCAATTGATGAAGCAATGGCCGGTTTCTGTACCGAAATAACTGTTAAAATGGGACGCGATGGCTCGATTACCATTATTGACAATGGCCGTGGAATTCCCGTAGACGAGCACCCGGAACTTCACATATCTGGTGTTGAGGTTGCGCTTACAAAACTCAATGCGGGAGGAAAATTTGAAGGAAAAGTATACCATGTTTCAGGTGGTTTGCATGGTGTTGGAGTATCTGTTGTAAATGCACTTTCAAAGCACCTAAAAGTAAGGGTTTACAGAAACGGAAAAATCTACGAACAGGAATATGTAAGAGGGAAACCGCTTTACCCTCTAAAAGAAGTGGGTAATTCACTTTTCAACAATACAGGGACAGAAATAACGTTTATCCCTGATGATGAAATTTTCGAGACAGTAGAATTCAAAGAGGAGATAATAAAAGAAAAACTAAAAGAATTGGCGTATTTAAACAAAGGTTTAAAAATAAAGTTCATAAATGAGAAAACAGGGGAAGAAGTTACTTATGAATCAAGAGAAGGTATTTTAGACCTTGTAAAAGACATAAATAAAGATGAACAAGTAATTCCTGAAAACCCAGTTTATTTTAGTCAAGAAGAAGATCATTTTTTTGTTGAAGTTGCAATGCAGTACAATGCAGGATTTTCATCGGAGATACACTCATTTGTAAACAATATAAGAACAACAGAAGGTGGCACACATGAATTAGGTTTCAAGCAAGCTCTAACAAAGCTCTTGAATGACGAGGGCGTTCAACTTAAGATGATAAAAGACGAGGCATTAACATTCGATGATGTTAAAGAGGGTCTTGTTGCGATAATTAACGTAAGGATGCTTGACCCTCAATTTGAAGGACAAACAAAAACAAAATTAGGTAATGCTGAAGTAAAAAATAAAGTTTATAATATTGTAAAGACTCAATTGACACTTTACTTTGATAAACATGTGGACGAACTTCAACAAATTCTTAAAAAGGTTCTCCTTGCTCAATCTGCAAGAATTGCAGCAAAAAAAGCAAAGGAGCTTGTAAGAAGAAAAGGGGCATTAGACTTTTCTGGTAGACTTCCTGGAAAACTTGCCGATTGCTCCCTAAATGATCCTGCCCAAACTGAACTCTACATCGTTGAAGGAGAGTCAGCAGGTGGAAGCGCAAAACAGGCAAGAGATAGAAAATTCCAAGCAGTGCTTCCCTTAAGAGGAAAAATCCTAAATGTCGAAAAAGTTAATATGGCACATGCCCTATCATCTGAGGAGATTAAAAACTTAATAACTTCACTTGGATGTGGAGTAGGGGAAGACTTTAGAGAAGAGCACCTTAGATACCACAAAATCATAATAATGACAGATGCCGATGTTGACGGTGCTCACATAAGAACATTACTTCTAACATTCTTCTTTAGATACATGAGGCCATTAATTGAAAAAGGTTATCTTTATATTGCTCAACCTCCGCTTTATAGAGTTTCCTACGATAAGGAAGTAAGATATGCCTATTCAGATGAGGAATTGAAGCATATTATGGAACACTTAAAAGACCCAAATAAAGCAGAGGTTCAAAGATACAAAGGTCTTGGAGAAATGGATCCACAGCAACTTTGGGAAACAACAATGGATCCAACAAGAAGAATAATCAAAAGAGTAACAATAGAGGAAGCAGAGCAAGCAGACAAACTCTTTGAACTTCTCATGGGAAGCGAAGTTCAGCCGAGAAAAGAATTCATTATGAATCACGCAAAAGAAGTTGTTAATCTTGATATTTGAGGTGATGTATGGCAGATCTATTCCATGAAAAGGTTATAAATGTTCCAATTGAGGAAGAAGTTAAAAAATCATATCTTGACTACTCAATGAGTGTTATCATAGGAAGAGCGCTTCCAGATGTGAGAGATGGCCTAAAACCAGTGCATAGAAGAATTCTTTATGCAATGAACGATCTTGGATGCCTCCCAAATAAGCCATATAAGAAAAGTGCAAGAATCGTAGGAGAAGTTTTGGGTAAATACCATCCTCATGGCGAATCATCTGTTTATGATGCTCTTGTAAGAATGGCTCAGTCTTTCTCCTTGAGGTATCCATTAGTTGATGGACACGGAAACTTCGGTTCAATCGATGGAGATGTACCTGCGGCAATGCGATACACAGAAGCTCGTCTTGCTCCAATTGCAATGGAGATGCTTGAAGGACTCGATGAGAATACGGTTGATTTTGTGCCAAACTTCGATAATACTCTTAAAGAACCAGTAGTACTTCCTGCAAAAATACCAAACCTTCTCATTAATGGTTCTTCTGGAATTGCAGTTGGAATGGCAACAAATATTCCACCTCATAACTTAAAAGAAGTTATAGATGCTCTTATTTATCTCATAGATACAGAAATTCTTAAAGGAGATCAGGTAACAACTGAAGAGCTAAGACATTTCATTAAAGGACCTGATTTCCCGACAGGGGCATCGATTCTCGGCACTTCAGGTATAAAAGAATATTTCGAGACAGGAAAAGGATCGATTACTATAAGAGGAAAATACAGAATTGAAGAAGGCAAACATAAAAGAAAATATTTTGTCATTACAGAAATCCCATATGAGGTAAATAAGGCTGAACTCGTCGAAGAAATTGCAAATCTTGCGAAAGAGAAGAAGTTAAAAGGCGTTGAAGACATAAGAGACGAATCCGATAGAGAGGGTATTAGAATTGTCATAAAACTTTCCGAAGATGTAAAACCAGAAATATTTGAGGCAGAACTTGTTAAATTTACAAGATATGAAATAAAGTATGGAGTTATTCTACTTGGGATAATTGACAATCAACCAAAAATTTTTACACTTAAAGAACTTCTTAATGAGTTTTTACAATTTAGAGGAGAAGTTTTAAGAAGACAAACTCAGTTTAAACTCGAAAAGGCAAGTAAGAGTCTTGAAATACTAAGTGGAATTAGGAAGGCAATCCTTAAAATTGATGCAGTGATACCTCTCATAAAGGAATCAAAAGATAACGAAGAAGCAAGAAATAAATTAATTAATTTTCTTGAAATTTCTGAAGAACAAGCAAGGGCGATTCTTGACATGAGGCTTGCAAGATTGACAAGCTTGGAAGTTGAGAAGATTGATAAGGATATAAAAGAAACGGAAGAACTTATAAAAAATTTGAACGAGATTCTCACAAGCAAAGAAAGATTCTATAACGAGATTAAAGAAGATTTAAGAAGAATTGGAAACAAATTTGGAGATACAAGAAAAACAGAAATTCAACACTTCTATGAGACAATCGATGAAGAAGAACTCATACCAGATGAAAATGTGATCATTATTGTGACACGTGGCGGTTATCTTAAAAGAATGAGAGAAGATGTATTCAAAGTACAAAGACGCGGAGGAAAAGGGGTGATCGGACAATCAGTCTCACAAGAGGATTATCCAATTGAAATAATTCCAACAACACTAAAAAGTACAATGCTCTTTTTCACTAATATTGGAAAAGTATATTCACTCAGAGCATTTGAAATCCCAGAACTTGAAAGAACTGGCAAGGGCACTCCAATACACAGGCTTCTTAAACTATCTCCAAGCGAAAATATTAGCAAAGTAATCTCAATAGAAAAGGACAATAAAATTAAAAGTTTGCTCTTCGTAACTCGAAAAGGACTTGTAAAGAAAACAAAGATGGAAGAATTTGCCTATATTACTTCAGCAGGAAAAATTGCTCTTAAACTCAAGAATGAGGATGAGCTGGAAACAGTTATACCCCTTACAGAAGAAGCAGAAGTTATGATGATCTCAAATGTTGGGCTTTCAGTGAGATTTGACACAAGTTCAGTAAGAGAAATGGGAAGAGCTTCCTCTGGTGTTATAGGAATGAAAGTAAAAGAAGATGAGTATGTAGTTGATGCAGAAATACTTAAAGAGACCGATAAGGTGATACTTGTTACAGAGAAGGGATACGGAAAAATTTTAAGCGTAAAGGAGATAAGAAAAACAAAAAGAGGTGCAAAAGGCGTAAAGTGCATTAAATTGAGCGAAAAAACAGGAAATCTTGTTGCAGTAAAGGTAATACACGATGAGGAAAATTTATACTTGCTTTTAAAATCTGGAAATGTGATTAAAATAGAATTGAAGGATGTAAAAGAGTTGGGTAGAAATACAAGAGGTGTGATACTTGTAAGATTTAAAGAAGGAGAGGACACAGTTTCGGCAATAGCGTTAGAATGATGATATGAATAAAGAAATAAAAAATGCACTATTTACAAGCCTTGTATTAGTGATTGCAGTTATCTTAATATATCTTTTGTATCTAGTAAGGAATGTAATTCCTACAATTATCTTTGGCTCAGTTATTGCATATGTACTCCTTCCAATTACAAATTTCTTTGAAAAGCTAAAACTTCCAAGATCTCTTGCTTCTTTTTTAACGCTTCTTCTGTTTTTCTTTTTGTTAACTTTGCTTGGATATCTTCTTATACCGCTTATAATTCGAGAGCTTCTTGAACTTGCTCATAAAATTCCCAATTTGCAAGAAAACATTACTTCATTCTTTGAAAATATAGGCAGAGCATTAAATGCTCAAGTAGAAAGTGTTTTTATCAAAAATATAATTGCAAATACAACTTCAACGCTTCAGAGCGTTATACTAAACTTTATAACAAATTTTGCCAAGCAAATTGGAACAAAACTTTCTAATGTTGGATCTCTTGTAATTTCTTTCTTGCTTGCATACTTTTTTATGAAAGATTCGAAAGCCCTTTATAGAATAACCTTAAGAAGATTCGACCCTAAGTTTAGAATAAAAATAAAGAACTTCCTCGATCGAACAAACGATGAAATGAGGACATATTTTTCAACACTTGTTATTATCTCAATCATTATAGGATTTTTTATGGGATTTGGAAGTTACATTGTTGGAGTTAAATATGCAGTTTTTATTGGTGTAATTGATTCATTCTTAGAGATGCTGCCATATGTCGGCCCTACTGTTGTTTTCCTAACAGGCGCTGTATTATCACTTACCCAAGGGTTTAAAACATTCTTAGCATTTGTTGTGATGTTTTCAATAGTTGAAGGTTTGTTTAGTAATGGCATTATCCCACATATTGTAGGAGATAAATTAAAAGTTCCTCCGGTGATTATAATTCTTATGATATCAATAGGGGGTGCGATCTTCGGCCCTCTTGGAGTACTTATCGCAACCCCCACATTTCTGATTTTACGAAATATAAGATTAATTTTTAGTTAGTTATGGCTTTTTAGGGACAGAAAGCTTTATTTTAAATCTTATAATATTTGTAATTTCAACAGTGTTTACATCAATGTATTTTCCGAGAACAAGGATTTTATCATTAACATTTAGGTCTGTTATCATTACTTTTCCTTTATAGTCTTGAGGGAATTTAAAGGTGAGTAGTGGAAGCTCAGAAAGTTTTATTGTTTTGGTTTCAAGATCTATAAAGGATACGGTCCCAGCTATCGCAACGGCTGTGTTTGGCTTAAAAGAAAGCACAACAATCGAGGTTGCAAAATAATTTCCAGTTACCTTATCAAGTCTCACATGAATTTGAACTGGATCGGAGACCTTTAAATCAGAAAAGGAAATTTTTCCTTTGCCCACTTTAGTTATTGAAGTTTTATCATTTACAAAGATTTGGTAATCAAAGTCCTTTATCTTTAAGAAATTGGAACCAATCTCAGTTATATATGAACGCATCTCAAATTCCTTATGGTTAAGAATAAGGATCTCTTTTGCAATATACACATCCTGCGAATAATCACCATGAACAACCACTCTATCACCAACTTTTAGTTCCGAAAAACTTACTAATTTTCCTTGAAGTCTAATTTTTGTTTGGTCATTTACAATAATTGTTTTTCCACTTACAACAACTGCGTTTTGTGTAATTGATGTAATCTCACCTACAACTGTGAAAGTTTTTGATGAAAGGTTTCCATTAAACACTAAAACAAGTCTTGCAACAAGGTCTTTATCAATTGTTTCACATACTGCAATCGCATGCATACCTACTTTAATATCGCTTATAGTTGTCTTTTTCCCGTTCAACCTTAAAGCGGTATCATCTTTAATTTTAATAACCTTTTTATCAATGGTAATAGTGTTATCAGAAATAGCACTTATGCTACCTTTTACAATTTCAATTTTAGGTAAAGTTGCCTTAGCTTGAGCTTTTAATGGCATAAGTGTTACAATCAAGAATAAAACCAATACAAACACTACAAATCTCTTCATTCCCATCACCTCCAATACATAATATGCTCTATCTGTCGAAAATGTTACAAAACCAAAACGATACCTACTAATTAATTTTATGTCTTATATTATTTTTTTAAATATTAATTTTTCTTAACACACAAAAATTCTATTGACAAGGAGAAAAAGTGTTCTATAATACCTTAAAAATATGGAAAGGGTTAGATTAGTAGTAGCAATCAATAATAACAATAATAATAATAACTCGCCCGGCGCCGGTCGGTTTGGGTAGCTATTGCTAATCTTTACCCATAGGCCGGCAAAAAGCCGGCCTTTTTTAATTTAAAAATAAATTTTGAGGAGGAAAGCATGAAAAAAGAAACTTTAGAAGTGCAAAGCGAAGCAATCTTTAGGATGGGAGAATTTTTAAGAAGTAGAGGCTTTGTGGAAATCTTACCTGTTATTATTTCACCTCTAACCGATCCTTTGAACCATTCACTTTACGATGCAAGAATTCCATATGGTGGAGGATACTATTCACTTACAAAATCTATGATTTTTCACAAACAACTTGCACTAAGGGAATACCCAAAAATTTTCATTTTCTCGCCAAACGTTCGACTTGAAAGAGAAGACAAAAAAGACTCAAGAAGACACCTTATAGAATTTGTTCAACTTGATCTTGAGATAAAGGATGCAACCAGAGAAGATATTCTTGATTTAGTTGAGGATCTTATAATTTACACAATGAAAAAATTAGAAGAAAAATTTGGGGATTTTATAAAAGCAACAAACCCGAAGTTTCACATTCCAAAGAAACCATTTGAGCGAATAAAATTTCTCGAAGCAAAAGAAAAGTACGGAAACGATTTTGAAATGATACTCTCAAGGGAAAGAAACGACCCGTTTTTCCTAATTGATATACCAATTGAAGAGAGAGAATTCTACGACAGACTGAGCGATGATGGAAAAACACTTATTGATATGGATCTAATTTATCCTTATGGGTTTGGGGAAGGAATGTCTGGTGGAGAAAGAGAGTATGAGTATGAGAGAATAATAAAAAGAATGAAGTTCAAAAATATGAATCTTCAAGACTGGGATTGGTACCTAAAAGAAGTAAAAAAGGGATTACCGAGATCTGCAGGATGTGGAATTGGAATCGAGCGATTTACAAGGTTCACACTTGGACTTGAAAGTATAAAGGAGGCACGACTTTTTGCAAAACTTCCAGGGGAAATTGCCCTATAGCTTGACACAGCTCACAATTTTCATATAATGCATTTAATTTAAGGAGGCATATATGACTAGCATAAAGGAAGTTTTTAGAGAAGTCCATGAAAAGAAAATCGATTTGATTTGGCTTCAATTTACAGACATGCTTGGATTTCCGAAACTTGTTGAGATTTCATCCAAAATGCTTCCGCATGCTATAGAAAATGGAATTGCGTTTGATGGTTCATCAATAGAGGGTTTTGCAAGAATTGAAGAATCGGATATGCTTTTAAAACTTAATCCTGAAACTTTTTCCATACTTCCTTGGACTTTGCATAACGATATCAAAATTGCAAAAATCGTCTGTGATGTTTATATAAATGAAAACACGCCCTTCGAGGGAGACCCTCGCTATAGGCTTAAAAAAGTATTACAGGAAAGCGAACAAAAAGGATATATTATGCAGAATGGAGTTGAGGAAGAATTTTTCCTTTTTAAACTTAAAGATGGCTCTCCATCTACAGAACTTGTAAGCATGGGAAGTTACTTTGAAATGCTTCCAGAAGATGTGGGAGAAAAAACGAGAGCCTTAATTGCAAAAAATCTTGAAGAAATGGGCTTTGAAATAGAGACATCGCACCATGAGGTATCACCCTCGCAACATGAAATTGATTTCAAATACTCAGATCCAATAACGACTGCTGATAGAATCATTACATTTAAGATAGTCGCAAAGACAATTGCTCTCATAAATGGATTATATGCCACTTTCATGCCAAAACCAATTTTCGGTGTTAATGGATCAGGAGCACATACAAATATTTCTCTTATAGATAAAAACGGAAAGAACCTCTTCTTTGATGAATCAAAAGAATTTGAACTTTCTCAAGTTGCAAGATATTTTATAGGAGGCATCTTTAAACATATAGATGCAATTACAGCAATTGCAAACCCAACGGTTAACTCATATAAAAGAATTGTTCCAGGTTTTGAGGCACCAGTTTATGTCTCATGGGCAGTAAAAAATAGAAGTACTCTCATTAGAGTGCCTCAGGCAGATGAAAGAACAAAAAGAATCGAGTTTAGAAGCCCTGATCCAACTGCAAATCCTTATTTACTCTTTGCAGTAATTCTGAAAGCAGGACTCGACGGTATAGAAAATAGTATTGAGCCAGGTGAGCCAGCAAACGAAATAAACATATTCGAAGAAAACTCAAGAAATCCTCACAAATTTAAGACTCTCCCTTCAACTTTAAAAGAAGCAATAGAAGCGCTCAAAAAAGATGAGGTTGTAAGGAGTGCTTTAGGAGACAAGATCTTTGAAAAATACATAGAGGCGAAAGAAAGAGAATGGGACGATTATAGAACAAGTGTAACAGACTGGGAAATAAAAAATATTTTGCCCCAATACTAAGGAAAACAAAATAAATAAATTTTCTGTATAATAAGATATATGGATAACAAAACTTTACTTAAATTTTCCATTGTAATTCCTGCACATAATGAGGAAAAATATATTGAAGAGACACTAAAACATCTTAAAGAAATTGGATATCCCAATGATTTTTATGAGGTTGTTGTCGTTGAAAATGGCTCAAGTGACAAAACCTATGAAATAGCAAAAAAATATGAGTGTGAAAACTTTAAGGTATTTTCAATCGACAAAAAGGGAGTTTCGGTTGCAAGAAATTTTGGAGCAAAGAAAATAAAAGAAAATAGCGACTGGCTTATATTTTTAGATGCAGATACTCATCTTAAAAAAGGATTTTTGGACGATCTGAATGACTTCCTTATTAAAAACTCTTCTAAAAATTATGTTGTCGGAACAACTTCATTACTTCCACAAAAAAATTCATTGTATGCAAAATTCTGGTTCAAGTTTTACGACATTTCTCACATATTATTACATGCTTCACTAAGCATTCAAATTGTAAGAAAAGATGTATTCTACAAAGTATGGTATGACGAAAATCTACAATATACAGAAGATTGGAAGATGATGAAAAGTGCAGAAAAATTTGGAAAATTCTTTTTCATTTGGACAAACAAAGTTTACACTTCAACAAGGCGTTTCGACAGTGTTGGATACATAAAACAACTTATGCTATTTATATACTGGGGGATATTGCCAGAAAGGTACAAAAGAAAAGTAAATTACGAGGTGATAAGATGAGGATACTTCTTGTAAACGATGATGGCATTTATGCAAAAGGCATTAGGGTCCTTGCGAAGCATTTAAGAAACTTGGGGGAAGTTGTGGTAGTGGCACCAGACAGACAAAAGAGTGCTGCAGGTCATTCATTAACAATAAACGATGTTCTCCTCATAAAAGAGGTAGAAATCGAAGAAGGCTTTAAAGGTATTGCTGTTGTTGATGGTACACCAACAGATTGTGTTCTTGTAGGCGTAAAGGATCTAATGAAAGATGATCCACCAGACTTTGTTGTTTCAGGAATAAACCATGGTGCTAACCTTGGAGGAGATATTCTTTACTCAGGGACAGTTGCTGGTGCTCTTGAAGGACTTGCAAATGGTTTTAAAGCTATGGCAATTTCTCTAGATGTTCATAGTGATGATGGTTATTTTGAAACAGCAGCAGTTGTTGCTACAAAAATTCTTCAAACACCAGAATTATTTGAAGGAATCGTTGAAGAACGCTCAATTCTTAATGTAAATGTGCCAAATGTACCAATAAACGAGTTAAATGGATTTCGAATTACAAGGCAAGGCAAAACTCAGTATGAAAATTATCTCGAAAAATATGTAAATCCACAGAAAAAGACATTTTATTGGATTGGAGGAGATAGGCCTCCTCATGAATTAGAAGAAGATACAGACTCATTTGCTGTTGCAAATAAATATGTCTCAATAACACCAATAAAAATTGATTTAACTAATTATGCTCTTATAGGAAAACTCAAGAAAATTTTGCCGAAACTGACGATATAATTTTTGATTAATAAGACATCCACAATAAAACAATGGGGCTATTGAAAGCCCCATAATTAATTTACAAAAGAGAGACAAACTACTTTATAACCAACGCTCTAAGTCTTCTTACCCTCTCTTCAATCGGCGGATGTGTTGCAAATAGTTGATTAATATTTCCAAAGGGATTAGAGATAAACATATGCGCAGTAGCTTGAGAAGCTGCTCTCATTGGCTTCCCGTATGACCCAATTTTTTCAAGAGCACTTGCAAGCGCCTCTGGATCTCTTATGATATAGGCTCCTGTTGCATCAGCAAGAAATTCTCTTTGCCTTGAAACAGCAGCTCTAATTAAAGCAACAATAATTGGAGCAAGGATCGACAAAATCAGCCCAACAATTAAAATTATCACAGAGCCTTCATTATCTCTATCACGCTTCCTTCCACCAACTCCCCACCACATACTTCTAAAAAGTATATCTCTAAGAATAAGAACAAGCCCTACCACAACACCAATAACTGTCATAAGAAGAATATCCCTGTTTCTGATGTGGGCCATCTCATGAGAAATTACTCCTTGAAGTTCCTCTCGATTAACCATTGAAAGCAACCCAGTTGTTACGCATATTGCTGCGTGGTTCGGATCTTTGCCAGTTGCAAAAGCATTGGGTTGTTGTTCGTCCATTATATACACCTTTGGTTTCGGAACTCCTGCTGCAATGGCAACTTCCTCAACAACATTATGCAAAACGTAATATTCGTTTTCAGAAGCTAACCTTGCATTAACAGATGCAAGAGCAATTTTGTCAGAATTCTCATATGCAATCCAGTTATAAAGAAAAATAAACGCAACAAGCAGAATAATTCCGAATGTTCCACCGTTAAAATACCAAACAAAGAAATAACCAATTGCAAAAAGTATTAGCGAAAATATCATCATAAATAGGTATGTTTTTCTTACATTTTCAGCCTGTAATTCATACAGGGTTTTTCTTTCCATATTCTAACCTCACAAAACTTCTAAACTAAAATTGGACTTTTACTGTTTGTCTTTCTTCCTCCATAACAGGATAATATTCTTTTGGTGTAAGATTCATCATTCTTGCAACAAACATATCTGGAATACGCTGTTGTTTTGCGTTGTACTGCATTACAATATCATTGTAAAACTGTCTTGCAAAAGCAATCTTGTTCTCAGTATTAGTAAGTTCCTCTTGAAGTTTAAGGAAGTTCTCATTTGCTTTTAATTCTGGATAATTCTCTGCAATTGCAAAAAGAGTTTTTAAAGTTGCACTAATTTGGTTATTGGCGTCTCCTATATCCTTTACTGATGTTGCACCCATCGCTTTAGCTCTTAATTCACCAAGTTTTTCAAAGATCTCTTTTTCATGTGCAGCATAACCTTTAACAGTCTCAACAAGATTTGGAATGAGATCATACCTCCTTTTAAGCTGAACATCAATCTGTGCCCATGCATTTTCAACACGGTTTTTAAGATTAATAAATCCGTTGTAAGTTGCAATAAACCACAAAACGATCAAAACTAAAATTGCAATTAAAATTATTAAACCCATTCTACACCTCCTTTGAAATTATATCACAAATTATGAAAATTTTTCAAACGATACAACCTCTTCTAAAGATTTCCTATCCTTTTCGAAAATATTTCCGTTTCTTGGATATCCAAGTGTTAAAATAGCAGCTACGCGAACGTTCTGAGGAATGTTGAGAAGTTTTTTAACTTCGCCTTCATTGAAAGCTCCAATCCAACAAGTACCAAGTCCTAAATGTGCCGCCTGCAATGTCATGTGGTCAAGTGCAATTCCTAAATCGAGGATGTTCGAATCATACCATCCTCCCATGAGATATCCTCTTTCAGTAATACAACCTACAATCAAAACTGGCGCTTCGCCTACAAACTTTTGATTTGCACACGCAGAAACCATCTTCTTCCGTGTCTCTTTATCTTTTACAACAACAAACTTCCACGGTTGAATATTGCAGGCAGAAGGTGCAAGTCGCCCTGCCTCAAGAACTTCTTTCAACTTTTCTTCTTCAACATCTTTTTCTTGATAGTTTCTTACAGACCTTCTTTTTAATATTGCTTCTAAAATCATGGCTCATCACCTTTTTCTAATTTTAATAACTCTTCATTCAAAATTTTATTAACAAGTTCTGGCTTGCCTTTTCCTCTAAGCTCTTTCATTATTTGACCAACAAGAAAACCAAAAACTTGCTTTTTCCCAGAAAGATATTGACTTACTGGTGTTGGATTATTTTTTAAAACTTTAACAACAATTTCTTTTATTACGTTCTCATCTGTAATCTGGACTAATCCTTTACTTTCAACAATCTCTTTCACGGATATGCCTTTTTCGATACTTTCTTCTATTACGCTTTTTGCAATGTTCGTTGATATGAGACCAGAATCAAGGTAAGAAAAAAGTTCCTTAAACTCATTACTACCAAATGTAAGTTCATCAACATCTTTTCCTTTTTTATTAAGGAAACCAAGAATATTAACAAGGAAAAAGTTTGCAACTTCCTTAGGATGCCCAACTTTATTTACAATATCTTCAAAATAATCTGCATATTTCTTATTGTAAGCAATTGTCCTTGCATAATCCTCTTGAAGACCCAAAGTTTCTATATATCTAACGGCCTTTTTATTTGGTAATTCTGGAATTTCATTTTTAACTTCCAAAACAAATTCTTCTGAAAGTTCAAGAGGGGGAAGGTCTGGTTCAGGAAAATATCTATAATCGTTTAGCTCCTCTTTTACCCTCATGGGCTTTGTAGTCCCTTCCTTTTCATCGAAGTGGCGGGTTTCTCTTATGATACGCTCACCGCTTTCAATTGCCTTAATTTGGCGCTCAACCTCAAAATCAATTGCACGCTTTACGCTTCTAAAGGAATTGAGGTTTTTAATTTCAACCTTTGTTCCTTTGTTTTCATCTTTTGACACAGAAACATTAACATCACATCTAAGGGCTCCTTTTTCCATATCACCAGAAGAGACACCAAGATACCTTACTATACTTCTTAAAAGAGTTAAGAATTCGTATGCTTCATCTCCAGATTCAAAATCAGGTTGAGTTACAATCTCCATAAGGGGTACGCCCGATCGATTAAAATCTATAAAGGAATACTCTGACTCTGTTATATCGCCAATGTGAATTGATTTTCCAGAATCTTCCTCAATATGACCTCGTTCAATTCTTATTTTTTTAATTTTCCCCTCCATTGGAATTTCAAGAAAGCCATTAAAACCAAGAGGAAGAGAATATTGTGTTATCTGATAACCCTTTGGCAAATCTGGATAAAAGTAATTCTTTCTGTAAAATGTCGATTTGAGATTTATTTTCATATTCAAGGCATGTGCAAGTTTTACACCATATCTTATAGCTTCTTTGTTTATAACCGGAAGTGCCCCTGGAAGCCCGAGACATACAGGACACACATGTGTATTAGGCGGGTCACCAAATTCGGTTGAACAGCTACAAAACATTTTTGACTTTGTCGCAAGTTGAATGTGAATTTCAAGTCCAATTGTCGGCTTAAACATGTTTTGCCTCCTCTTGAAGAACATAAGCAGTATTAAGAAGCTCCTCTTCCTTAAACCATTTCCCGATCATTTGAATGCCTATGGGAAGTCCTTTTGAATCAACCCCAAATGGAACAGATATAGCCGGGAGGTAGGCCAAATTAACTGGGATTGTGAAGACATCGCTTAAATACATTTCAAGAGGTGTTGCCTTTTCACCAAACCTGAATGCAGTTGTGGGAGAAGTTGGAGTAAGAATGACATCGCAAATTTCAAACGCCCTCTTAAACTCCTCAAAAATTATTCTCCTAACTTTTGATGCCCTCAAATAGTATTGGTCATAATAACCTTCTGAAAGCGCAAATGTGCCAATAAGAATCCTTCTTTTAACTTCGCTACCAAACCCTTTAGTTCTTGTGTCTTCGTAAAAATCTCTCAAGTTATCAGCATTACCTTCAAATCCATACCTCACACCGTCATAACGTGCAAGATTTGCTGATGCTTCAGACGGAGCAACAATATAATAAACGGAGAGTGCATATTTAAGATGAGGCATAGAAATCTCAACAATTTCTGCACCATTTTTCTCAAATATCTCCAATGATTTCCTGAAAGCTTCTTCAACCTCAGGTTGAATTTTAAAATTCTGTATCTCTTTTATTAAACCGACCTTTTTCCCTTTTATATCGCCTGTAAGGTAAGTCTCAAAATTTAGAACGGGCACTTTTGCAGTTGTTGAATCACGCAAATCAAATCCTGAAATAACTGATAAAGTTATTGCAACATCTTCAACACTTTTTCCAATTGGACCTATTACATCAAGAGATGAACCAAATGCAACAAGTCCATATCTTGAAACTCTTCCGTAAGTTGGTTTAAGCCCTACAACGCCGCAAAAAGACGCAGGTTGCCTTACAGAACCTCCTGTATCAGAGCCAAGAGCAATAAGAGTTTCATTTGCCTTAACTGCTGCAGCAGATCCACCAGAAGAACCTCCAGGTACATACTCTGTATTAACAGGATTTTTAGTTTTAAAAAAAGCAGAATTTTCAGTTGAAGATCCCATTGCAAACTCATCAAGATTTGTCTTGCCAATTATTATTGCTCCTTCTTCTTTTACTTTTTCAATAACAGTTGCATCAAAAGGTGCAATATAGCCTTTTAGAATTTTGGAGCCTGCTGTAAGTTCAAAATCTTTCACAGAGATGTTATCCTTTACAGCAACCGGGACGCCTAAAAGCAAACCCTTTTTATTAGGATTATTATCAATCTCTTCTGCCCTCTTTAATGCATAATCGTGGAAAACATTTAGATAAGCCTTAATCTCGCTGTCAAGTCGGTCAATATTTGTTAAATATGTGAGAACTACATCTTTTGCTTTTAATTCTTTTGTCTTTATTTTCGAAACAATTTGAGAAACACTAAGAGCTGTTATATCCATATTACTCTCCTATAATCCTCCTTACTCTGAAAAAACCATCTCCAAAAAGTTCTCTCAGACGTTTAAGATCCGTTAGATGCAAACTATCTTCAACAATATCATCTCTCAGAACTAATTCAATCTTTTCACCATATACCATTGGTTCAATACTATCTGTCTCTACTTCCTTTAAATTTTCAAAGTAATTTATTATATCTTCAAGATCTTTTAGCATTGAACCTCTTTCATTCTCATCAAGTTTTAGAGCCGCAAGTTTTTCAATTCTTTCAAGCTCAATTTTCATAACTATTTTCCTCCATATCCAATCAATTTCTTAAATTCATCTTCATTTATGATTTTTATGCCAAGTTTTTGGGCTTTTTCAAGCTTTGATCCAGGATCAACTCCCACAACGAGGTAATCCACTTTTTTGCTTACGGTATCTGAAACGTTACCCCCGAGGCTTTCAACAATTTTGCTTGCTTCATTTCTTGTAAAATCTTTGAGTGTTCCTGTAAAAACAAACGTAAGCCCTTTTAATGGTCCTTCCTTTGAAGTTTCTACAAGTGTTTCGCTTGTGTTTACACCTGCCTTAATAAGTTTATCAATAACTTTTCTGTTTTCAGAGGAGCTGAAGAATTCAATAATAGATTTTGCGGTAACAGGCCCAATCCCTTCAATTTGTAATATATCTTCAACTTTCGCATTCATTAAATTATCAAGTGATTTAAAGTGTTCTGCAAGGAGTTCTGCTGTTCTCTTACCGACATTAAATATACCAAGTGCGTATATTAGATTTGAAAGAGGTCGCAACTTGCTTTCCTCAATATTTCTCAAAATTTTTTCGGCAAGTACTGGCCCCATTCTTTCAAGCGTGAGTAGTCTTTCTTTTGTAAGATAATAAAGATCACCATAATCTGTAACAAGTCCTTTATCGACCAATTGGTCTACAAGTTTCTCACCAATTGACTCTATATCCATTGCATCTCTTGAAACAAAATGGATTATACGTTCCTTAACTTGCGCAGGACATCTGACGTTTATGCAACGAGTTACAGCAAAACCCTCTTCTCTTACAAGCGGACCACCACAAACTGGACATTTATCAGGCATCTTAAAAGGTATTTCTTTACCCGTTCTCTTTTCTTTTACAACTCTTACAACCTCGGGGATAACTGAACCTGCCTTATGAACAATAACATGGTCTCCAATTCTAATATCAAGTGCCCTTGCAATATCTTCGTTATGAAGAGAAGCTCTCGAAACAACTGATCCATCAATTTCAACAGGCTCAAAAATTGCAACTGGTGTTACAGCTCCGGTTCTTCCCACGCTAAAAATAATATCTTTAACAATTGTTTCTGCTTCTTCTGCAGGGAATTTATACGCAATTGCCCAACGTGGTTCATGGGATGTTGCCCCTAATTTTTTTTGCAGTTCAATATCATTTACTTTAACAACTACACCGTCTGCACCAAATGGAAAAGAATCCCTTACGGAAGTTAGCCTTTTTACTTCTTGTATTACACTTTCGATATCCTTATGAACCCTTACTTCAGGACTTATTCTAAAACCAATTTTATTAAGATACTGAAGAAGTTCAAACTGTGTTTTGAATTCGACGCCTACAATTTCCCCAACACCATAAGCAATCATATGAAGTTTTCTTTGTGCTGTTATACGAGAATCAAGTTGTCTTATTGAGCCTGCTGCTGCATTCCTCGGGTTTGCAAACGGAGGTTCACCTTTTTCAATTCTTTCTTTGTTGAGTTTCTCAAAGTCCTCTTTATACATAATTACTTCTCCACGTACTTCAATAACAGAAGGAGGGGTATCAGTAAGAAGCTTTAAGGGAACACCTCTTACGGTTTTCACATTAGGGGTAACATCCTCCCCTCTTACTCCGTCCCCTCGAGTTGCACCTTTCACTAAAATTCCATTTTCATATCTTATTGATATTGCAAGACCATCCATCTTTAACTCAGTTTCGTATTCAATTTGATTTAAACCTGACTCTCTTTTAACTCTTCTATCAAACTCTCTTAAATCATTGTCATCGAATGCATTACCAAGAGAAAGCATTGGGACAGTATGAATAACTTCTGGAAACTCTTTAAGAGGTGGAGCACCAACCTTTTGAGATGGTGAATCAGGAGTAACTAAGTCTGGAAAACGCTCTTCTATTGCAAGCAATTCCTGAAATAGCCTGTCATACTCAGCATCTGTAATCTCAGGAGAATCAAGTACATAATAACGATAATTATGATAATTTATTAAATCTCTTAGCTCTTTAAGCCTTTTTTCAGCTTGCTCCCTTGTTAAATGAGAGACGTCAATTTTCATTTACACCCACCTCCTATCTTGTGAGCAGCTTTATATCCACCCCCTCAATTATATAAACATTTTGAGAATTCGAAGAGACTACAAAGATGGGATTATCTATCGAAAAGGCCTTTATGAATCGCCCTATTTCTCGGTCTTGTGAATCCTTTACCACTACTAGATAAAACACTGTCCCTTGCTGGTTTACATTTTTGTAAACATATGCATGTATTTGCGAGCCTTCAAGATACTCAAAAGGAGTAAAATCCACTTTTTGTATGCTATTTAAAAGTTTGCCTCTTGTGTCATAAAAGTAAAAACCGGATCCCGTAGAAAAAACTACTTTATTTTTACTAATAAAAATATTATGTATACTTGAATCAAAATTCGTTTTTGCAAGCATGGAAAGAGAACTATTATAGAAATATACAGGAAGGCTCGAATTATTTCCACTATTTTGAGTCTGATTAATTAATAATGTTTTATATCCTGCAACAATGTTTCCATCCACAAAATATCCAAAGACATTACCAATTGAACTTGTTTGTTTTTCAGTAATTGATGCTTTTGCTGCAATTCTTGAACCGTCAAGAAGATAAATATCTCCACTTTCAAGAACAAAAACTGCATTACCAGAGGAATCAATTGAGATTTGAGAATTTTGCCCCATGTCAGGAACAACATCTTTTGTAAGAACTTTTCCTGTTTTATCAATAGTTATAATCATATAAGAAAGATCTTTCAGAGATTGAAAGAGCAATTTTACATTGCCATTATTTAGAAATGTAACAAATGGATCCCTTGGGATATAGTTATCAAAACCCAAACTATAAATCTCCTTAAAATCTTTACCCAATACGTGGAATTTAACTCCTGCAACGTAAATAGAACCATCAGAAGGATTTACAACAAATCCAAAAATTTTACTATCAATTTTTTTTGAAAATTTCGTATTACCCTCGTTGTCAATTAGGGCTACGTATCCCTGAGTATTTCCCACAAGAATTCCATTCTGATAAGAAGTAGCAGCAGTAGGAGGTTCTTGAAGAGTTTTTAAAGTTTTTTCATTAAATACGATTTGTTTAATGAAAAAAAGCCTATAGATTATTAAACCTGCAAATACCAAAACTAAAATAATTGAAACGGCAACTAAAAGTTGCAATTTAGAAATCTTCTTAATATTTACTCTATTTTTGTTCTTCATGCTTCAATTTTATGTGAATTTCCTTTTTAGTCAAGATATAAACTTAATTCCTTGATAACATAAGGATTTATATGATTTTTATTATAATATGGCGGGTTTATGTGAAAAAAAACAATTTGGACGGAGGAAGTTTTAATGCAAGAGTTAAAACTGAGGACTATTATTTTAGCAGCATTAGGAAGTGCTGTAATCTCTATGAGTTCTATCTACGTTGCACTTCGAATTGGTGCATTACCTTGGCCTACCATTTTTGTTGCTATCTTATCAATGGCCATTTTAAAGGCCTTAAAAAACACAAATTTAAAGGAGATAAACGTAGCACATACAGGGATGTCAGCAGGTGCAATGGTTGCAGGTGGTATTGCCTTTACAATTCCTGGTATCTGGATGATTAACGAACAAACAAAGATAAGTTTCACCTATGTGTTCCTTGTATCCCTAATAGGCTCAGTAATTGGAGTTTTTATGGTTGCACTCATTAGAGAATTTTTTATTGAAAAGTCGAATTTACCTTTCCCTGTAGGGGTTGCAACTGCACAAACACTTATTGCAGGCGATGAGGGAGGAAAAAAATCAAAAATAGTATTTTCATCACTTAGTGCTTCAGCAATTTTTACCTTTCTAAGAGATGGATTTTCGAAAATTCCAAAAGCAATTATTTTCAGAGGTCTTGAAAATTACGGAATCGGATTATTTATGTCACCAATGGCATTTGGCATTGGTTATATTATCGGAATTATCTATATGGGGGTATGGTTCATAGGAAGCATTATTGGAAATATTCTTATCCCTATTTTCCTTTCCTCGGCACTTCAAGGGATAAATGCCGCTATAACTTTCAAAAACAATTTGGGCATTGGGCTTATTATAGGCGGCGGTATTGCTCTCCTAATAAAAGATATAACACCTAAAATTTTGAGTATTTTCAAAAATGCATTCAGCAAACTGAACATATCCTACAAGATTATCTCTGTTGTACTTTTATCTATTCTTGGAATTGAACTTATATTCCTCAAACTCGGAATTATTGCAAGTTTATTAACGCTTGTTGGCGCAGCACTATCAGTTGTAATGGCTGCCTACACTGACGGGGCAACAGGCATTGTGCCAATGGAAATTTTTGGAATAATAATCCTTCTCTTTGTAAAACTTGTAATTGGTGGTAATTCTCTTTCTTACCTTCCTCTCTTTGCTATCGTTGCAATTGTTGCTGTTGCAAGTGGTGTTGCAGGTGATAACCTTCAGGATTTTAAAGCAGGGTCAATTATTGGAACAAATCCAAAAGCACAAATTATATCAGAACTTGTTGGTGCCATAGTGGGAGCAGTGTTTGGAACAATAGCAATGTTTATTCTCCACTTTGCGTATGGAAAGGTAGGACCAGGAACATTTCTTGTTGCACCACAGGCATATGCGGTTTCCCAGATGGTACAAGGACTTTCCAATCCAAGAAGTTTCATGTTTGGTCTCATAACAGGCTTTGCCCTCTATTTCTTTAACATCCCAACAATGATACTTGGCATTGGGGTGTATCTTCCGTTTATTATTTCTCTTACCGCATTTCTTGGAAGTGTTTTGAGAGTTGTAATTGATAAGTTCTTTCCAAAACAAAGCGAAAACTTTACACTTATTTCTTCTGGACTTTTAGGTGGCGAAGGTTTTGCAGGTACAATTGTTGCCATTATTAAGTTTATATGGAGGCCGTGATGGGAAGTATTACCGATGTTAAAGGAGTTCTTGTTGGTAATTACGAAGACTTGGAAAATCTGACAGGGGCAACTACAATAATTATAGAGAAAGGGGCATCTTCCGGTGTGGACGTAAGGGGGGGTGCCCCCGGCACTCGCGAAACAGACCTTTTAAAACCCGAAAACCTCGTTGAGTATGTTAATGCTATTTATATTGGAGGCGGAAGTGCAATGGGTCTTGAAGGTGCAAGTGGAGTTTCAAGATACCTTGAAGAGAGAAATATCGGTTTTGATACAGGAGTAAAAAAGGTTCCAATAGTAAGCGGTGCAATAATTTTTGACCTTGCCATAGGAAAACCTGTTTACCCAGATATTCAAGCAGGTTATATGGCAGCAAAAAACGCGACGGATAACTTCAATGCAAATGGTAATGTTGGTGCAGGTGTGGGTGCAACAGTTGGTAAAATAAGAGGCATGAATTTTGCAATGAAGGGTGGATTGGGAACTGAAAGCATAAAAATCGGAGATATTGTAGTTGGTGCTCTTGTTGTAGTAAATGCACTTGGAGATATCTATGACTTTGATAACAAAATCATAGCTGGTGCACTAAACAATGGCAAAAATGGATTTATAAACACTGAAGAGTTTATTCTGAAGACTCAAACTAATGAAGTACCATTTAAGAATACAACAATAGGTGTAATTGCAACAAATGTCAAATTATCAAAATCAAAATTAAAAAGACTTGCTATCATTTCTCATGATGCAATTGCAAGAAGAATAAAACCATCCCATACAATCTTTGATGGTGACACAATCTTCACCCTTTCAACTAATGAAATTGAATTTGAAGATTTACTAACACTTGGGGTCTTATTCGAAAATGTTTTAGAAAATGCCATTATCAATGCAATAAAATACGCAAAGACTATTCAAAACATTATTGCATTTGAAGACTTTAAAGTATAATATATTGAAAGGAGGATTAAATGGTTGAAGAAGGAAAAATTGCTCCAGATTTTGAATTAAAAGATGCAGAAGGAAATTTAGTAAGACTTAGCGATTTTAGAGGAAAAATTGTAATATTATATTTCTATCCAAAGGCTCTTACATCTGGCTGTACAAAAGAGGCACAGGACTTTAGAGACCACTATGAGGAGATTAAGAAATTAAACGGAGAAGTAATTGGTATAAGTGGAGACAAAGTTCTTACGATAAAAAAGTTTAAAGAGAAAGAAAATCTTCCTTTTGTTCTACTCTCCGACGAAGGATTCAAAGTTTCAACCGAATACGGGGTTTATAAAGAGAAGAGTATGTATGGGAAAAAATATATGGGAATAGAACGCTCTACTTTCATAATTGATGAGAACGGTGTAATAAAAAAGATTATGAGGAAAGTAAAAGTTCCTAACCATGTTAAGGAAGTGATTGAAGAGGTTAAAAAATTAAGAGGTTTAAAATGAAGGCACTAATTATAGTTGATATGCTTAAAGACTTTGTGTATGATTGGGGAGCTTTAAAAATAAACGGAGCAAAGGAAATTATTCCTTATATTCAAGATTTAAAAACACAGTTTAAACAAGAAAAATTGCCTATAATTTATCTTGTAGATTCCCATGACACGTTTGATAAAGAATTTGAAATTTGGCCTAAACACTGCGTTGAAGGAACAGTTGGTGCAGAAGTAGTTGATGAATTAAAGCCTGATAAAGAAGACATTATTATAAAAAAGAAAACTTACTCTGGGTTTTTCAAGACAGACCTCGAAGAAACACTTAAGAAGTTAAACGTTAACGAAGTTTACATTGTTGGCATTGCAACAAATATATGTGTGCATTACACGGCATCTGATGCAGTTTTAAGAGGTTACAAGGTGGTAATACCTTGGAAAGGAACAAAAGGAATAACCGAGGAAGACGAAATATACATGAAGAAACACTTTGAAAATGTTTTAAAAATAACAATTATTTAGGAGGATCGTGTGTTTACAAAAGAAGGGATTTTGAAAATAATTATTGATAGCGGAAATAATGGAATCACAAGAAGTGAAATCTACAAAAAAAAGACAAAGGAAAAAGATATAGTTGAGTCACTTGTTAAAACACTTATAGATGAAGGCAAAGTAGTCGAAAAGAAAAAGAGACTCTATGCAAAAGAAAAATTGCAAGAACTTCATGCTAAAACAGCAGTTTCTCAAGAGGAATTTGTAAAGTTAAAGGATTTTATAGAATTCAAAAATAAGGTCGAGAAAGCAATTGACGAACTAAAAGGGCTCATTTCGCAACTTAAAAACGAAATTGATCGAGCCTATGATTATATTAATGATGTCTTTATTTATCTAAAAGAGCCAGATCACGTAAAAGTAGACGAAGTTGATGTTGATACATTGAGGATGATATATGATAACCTGAATGCAATTTATAATTTTGGTGACTCTGTACCAATTCCTGTTTTTAAAGACGAAGTTAAAAAACAATTTAATATTTCAGATGAAGATATTGACAAAATCCTTTTAGATCTCGATAGTAAAGAAATTATTTATCTCCAGACCATAGACAATCCAAAAGATTTTCCTGATACAAATAGAGGAATAAAGTTTGAGGGGAGAACTTTTTACTTTATAACATGGATGAAAAGAGAGTATTAATAGAGAAGTTTAAAAGCCTTCATCCTTTTAAAGAAAATATTATAAAAGACCCCTTCAGTAACGATATTATTGACGTTGAAACCATAAATAAAACTGCATTTGACAAAGTTATAGAAGAACTAAAGGAAGTAAAAGAATCTAAAAAACCAGATATTTTAATCTTACAAGGAGAACCAGGCTCCGGAAAATCGCATCTTCTTGCAAGGATCTATAGACATGCAGAAACTGAAAGATTTCTCTTTGCTCTATACAACCCACTTATCGTAAAAATTGATTCAACATATTCATCGCTTTTACGAAGTATCTTTGAAAGTTTTGAGCGAAAGCATTCTGAACTAAAAGCTAAACCCATAAATCATATAAGAGGAGAAATAATTCACATCGGATTGAAAGACTACAATTCACAAGAAGAACCAAAAATACAGGTACTTCTAAGAGAGATAAAAAAGCCCAAGAAAACACTCCTTCCTGCAGTTTTCTATGAGAACTTTATGTCATTGCCAAAAGATGCCCAAAATAGACTTGTAAAAGTTATCTCAGAAGAAACCTTAAAATACATTAAAGCTGAAAGTAATTATACCATAGGCAAAAAATACCTTAAAGCAATAATTGAAGCACTTATTGATGAAGAAAAATATCCTCTGTTGAGAGATCTTGTAAATGAAGGAAGCCTAACTAATGAAGATGCAAAAACACTAAATCTTACATCAGGATTTGTAGTAAATGAAGACATTGCTTTTGAAATTATTCAATCAATTTTTCTTGTATCACCATTCCCAATACTTCTTTCAATCGACCAAATAGAGCATTTTGATCAACACCTTGATGAAAAAGGGATAATCAATTTCCTTGAAGATCTTTACAGACTTGTTTCAAATACAAAAAATGTACTTCTACTTTTAAGTGCACAAACGGCTGTTTTCAGAAAATGGAATTCATTTTTACCAGAACATCTTAAAGATAGATTTGCAAATGTTGCATCCCTTGAGGGAATGAGAGCAGAAGAAGGACTGGAAATAATAAAAAAGAGAAACGCTTACTACTTTTCGAAATTGGGAGAACAAATTAACGATCCTTATTTCCCATTTAATAAAGAAGATATACTTTCAAAAATAAAAGAACATAAACTGAAATCACCAAGGAAAGTAATCGAGCTTGCAGATGAAATCCTTGAGGGCAAGATAATAGAGAAAAGGAGCCTAAAAAACGAGTTTGAAAATATTCTTAAATCACAAATATACAATAAGGATGACTTTGAAGAAGCTTTTGGTGAGTTACTTGTAACTTTATTGGGTGGAATTAATCTTTACCCTCGTGGAAAGAAACTTGTTATACAAGTAAATGATATGTCAGTTGGCATTGATAACTCCAAAAACTATTATTCAACTGTAAGAAAACTCGCAAGTTCATTAAAAAAGAGGAAGCTTAGCAGAGCAATCTTTATAAGAGATGAAAAGATGCAGCTTAGATCTGGAACAAAATCAATGGAGTTGATAAAACAAAACGATATTTCAATAAGATACTACAATTTCGAAGAAGGGAAAAAATTAATGGCAGTTCAAAAACTCATAAGTCTTACAGAATCAGGAGATTTGGAGTTAGATACTAAAGAGGTTTCAGATTTTGCAAAAGAATTACTTAAACAATTTTTGGGAGAAATCCCTAAAAAAGGAAAAGTTATAGCGCCTCTCACGATGAAGAAACAAACAAAAGAAAAATATACTGGGGAAGCAAATAATATTGTTGAAGAAATTGTTTCAAAGATAAAAAGTGATTTTATTGAAGGAAAAATAAATATTGCAAGATTGTCAAAATATATGGATAAAAAATATGCACACCTTATACCAGAAGTTGTCCAAAAACTTAAGATGATAGAAAGTCTTTATGTTAAAGAACAACAAAATGGAGAAATTTTTATTGCAAAGAAGAGTCTATGAACTGTCAGTTTCTGATGTATTAATGTTATCAAAGTGCGAAAAAGCACTTGAATTGAAGCTTAAAGGGTATAAAGTAAACTTTAAATTCGAAAAACTTTCATATACAGGAATGCTTCTACATAAGACTTTAAACTATTTTGCTAAGAGCACAAGTGAAGGATTGTTTGATGAAATTGATTTAAATAACAAAAATGTTGAGACTTATATTAAGAACAAAATATATGAGGTCTTTTTCAGAGAAGTCAACAAAGACCACAGGTCTACACTTGATATTGTTTGGAAATACCTTGAAGACTTTTCGGTACTTCTCTCAACCATAGTTGAAGAGAACAATATATCTCTAAAAGACTTATTTATATACTCAGAAAAGCCCTTCAAATTCAAATTGACGGATCAAACTTTTATAAGGGGCCGATTTGATGTACTTTTGAGAATCGGGAACAAGATAAAAATAATCGATTATAAGACAGGAAAAGATGATTTCGAAAGAGACACATTTCAAATTTCATTATATTATAAGGCAGTGAAGGACACGCTTGGTATTGAAGCCGATCCACACATAATGTACTTTGAAGATGGAAAAATCATCACAGAAAGTTATACCAAAAGCGAGATAGAAACGACGCTTGAAGTTATAAAAAATCTTATTAACACCTTTTTGAATAAATTTGAACAAGGAAAGATAGAACTTTCAACGAACAGAAAATTTTGTAAATTCTGCAGTATGAGAAACTATTCATTCTGCAAATTCACTTAGAAATTCCCCTATAGAGTCCTATAACTTTTCCAATAATTTTCACATCTCGAGTTATAAAGATTGGCTTATATTTTGGATTTGCAGGAACAAGATATAAGCCATCTTTCATTTTTTCAACTTTTTTAACAGTTGCTTCATCTCCAATAATGGCAACACAAATGTCTCCAATTGAAACAGGCGAATCAGGATCAACAATTACAAGATCTCCGTCTTCAATATGAGCTTCAATCATACTATCCCCCTTGACCTTAAGGACAAAGGCATGTGGATGTAATCTTGGGTCGACAGGAAATGGAAGAAATCCTTGAATATCCTCAACAGCAATAGTTGGATCTCCAGCATGTACTGCACCGACAAGTGGAAATTTATTCATCACGGGAGCAACAATTTTTATTGAACGCGCCTTTCCCTCAGTTTTCACATAGCCAAGGCGTTCAAGTCTTTTAACATAATCGTAAACAGTTGCAATCGAGCGTAAACCAAGTTTTTCTTGAAGATCTCGATAAGTAGGCATAATTCCTTCACTCAATAGTTCGATTAATGCATCAAGTACCCTCTTCTGCTTGTTTGTAAGTTTTTTGTCCATTCTTTCCACCTCGTTATATTGTACGAACATTTCTTCACTTGTCAAGGTCCAAATAATATAAAAATCAATCTACTCATTTTGCAAAAATTTTACAAAAGGTAAAATTAAATATGAAATACTTCATTATATTTTTAATTATTGCTACAATTGTTTACGGATTATTCATTGAGCCAAACGTTGTAAAGATTACAATCATAAATTTTCCTTCAAGCAAAATTGAAAACTCACTTGACAATTTTACAATTGTGCAAATATCAGATCTACATCTAAAGGATTTCGGCATGAAGGAGGAGTTCATTATAAAATCACTTATTACAATAAAACCCAATATAGTTGTTTTTACCGGAGATTTTATTGATGATAAAAAGTATCTAAATTTCTTGGATCAATTTCTAAATTCATTCAGATCAAACTATGATAGTCCTGCATACGCAGTGCTTGGAAATTGGGATTATGAAAGTGCACCCAATGAAATTGAAAATCTTTTAAGAAATAACAATATTACATTACTAAAAAATGAAAATGTTTATTATTCATTCAAAGACACAAGTTTCTATATAGTAGGTATCGACGATACCATTACAGGACACTATGATCTAAACTCTGCGCTATTTAGAGTGGATTTAAGCAAATTTACTCTGGCTCTATCGCATTCTCCAGATATTGAAACAAAATTCTCTAACGATCTAAAATTTGACTTAATTTTATGTGGACATACACACGGCGGACAAATTGGTATCCCATTTATCGCAAGAAAACTTGCTCCAACATCAACAAAATACATTAAAGGTCTTTACACTACTCAACACGGATCAATTTATGTAAATCGAGGCATTGGAACATCAGTCATACCTTTTAGATTCCTTTGTCCACCAGAGCTTACAGTCATAAAACTCAAAAGCAAAAAAATAAAATGGTGCGGGAGGAGGGATTTGAACCCTCACAGGTCGCCCTACTGGAACCTGAATCCAGCGCGTCTGCCGTTCCGCCACTCCCGCAAACTACTTCTCAGTAAGCACTGAGGAAATTACCATAGGTGGTTTTACGGTCTTTTTTAGTATACTCTTTACGCTTCGCTCGATTTCCTTAGATATATTACCAAAATCACCCTTCTTTGCAAAGGTTTTTACTATCCTTTCTACTTCTACTTTAATCTCACGAATTATATCACCTTCTTGACCTCTTGGTAAGACAAATCCACGAGTTTCAATATGAATTGGACGTGCAAATTCCCTATTCTTTTTTAAAAATACAATTATGAGAAGTACCCCCTTTGTTGCAAGCTCTTTCCTCTCACCAATATGAGCAAGATCAACTTCGTTTTTCACAGGAAACTTCATATTCCCTTCAACAAGTATTTCACCGGTTGAAATTCGTGGTAGTTTTCTTAACTTGTGATCAGCGAGTGCAACACCCAGTCCATTTTCAAGAAGAACTATGTTCTGAGAGGGAATCCCTTCCTCTTCACCAATTTTCTTTGCATATACAAGATGCTTATATTCACCATGAACAGGAACAAAATACTTGGGTTTTACAAGATCTATCATAAACCTTATGTCTTCTTGGGAACAGTGTCCAGAAACATGAATTCCATCTTCTTTTCTGTAATAGACAAAAGCACCTAATTTAAATAATTTGTTCACGACTTCCGAAACAAGTCTTTCATTTCCTGGAATAGGATCTGCAGAAATTATAACAATGTCTCCTTTAGTTATTTTAATACCATTATGCTCGCCATTTGAAATCCTGACAAGTCCCGACATTGGTTCACCTTGTGTACCTGTTGTGATTATTGTTATCATTTTTTTGGGTAGTGCATTAATATCTGATAACTCAACTTCAACATTATCCTTCAGCTTAAGATAGCCGAGTTTCGAAGCAATTTTTACTGATTCAATAATGCTCCTTCCATCAAATGCTACTTTCCTACCAAGTCTTTCTGAGATATCAATTACCTGTTGTATCCTGTGGATATTTGTAGAAAAAGTTGCAACGATTACTCTTCCCGGAGCTTGCTCAATTATCTTGTAAAGACTCTGGCCAACAATCGATTCAGAACCTGTGAGACCACTTTCATCAGCATTTGTTGAATCTGAAAACAAAACATCAATTCCAGATTTAGATAATTCCTCAAGTTTTTCGATATCCATTTGTCGTCCATCTATTGGAGTAGCATCAAACTTATAATCTCCTGTAAAGAATATCCTTCCTTCTTCAGTTTTAACAACAACACCAAAGCTCCCAGGTATGCTATGTGTTACAGTTAAAAATGTGAATTCAAAATTTCCAACTTTTACAGTTTGCCTTGGTTTTACAACTTCAAAATTCAAAGTGCTTTTTAACTTTGGGGGAATATTTTCCTTCACAAGTCCAAGTGTTAAGTCAGAACCTAAAATAACGGAAGGTTTAGCTTCTTCAAGCAAGAATCTTAAGCCTCCGATATGGTCAAGATGACCATGTGTTAGCACTACTACTTTTAACTTATTTTTGTTTTTCAAAACATAATTATAATCAGGGATTATAAAGTCTACACCAAATAGATCAGGCGGTGGAAATTTAAATCCAAAATCAATAAGGGCAAGATCACCTTTATATTCAAGCAAAGTTGAATTCTTGCCAATTTCACCAATTCCGCCTAACGGAATAATTTTAAATTCATTTTTCATCTCTTGACTTCTCCTTAAAAATCATTAAAATATAAAGGCGTTGGGGCGTAGCCAAGCGGTAAGGCAACGGACTTTGGATCCGTCATCCGAAGGTTCGAATCCTTCCGCCCCAGCCATTAAAAAATATCTCTAAAATAATTTATTTCAAATTTATTTTCTAATTTAAGTATATCTAAAATTCCAATTTCGTAATCAACATTTTTACCATTGATGTAAAAATTAACCGAATTAATAATATGATCTAATTTTCTTTTGCTTACTGCCTCAACTCCACTACCAAACTCTTTACTGCTTCTCGTTTTAACCTCAATAAAATATAACTTTTTACCCTTCTTTGCAATAATGTCTATCTCACCAAACGGTGTTCTAAAATTTCGTTTAAGAATTTTAAAACCTTTTGACAAAAGGTACTTTGCTCCAACTTCCTCTCCCTCTTTACCCAAAGAGTGAGACATTGTTGATACCTCTTAAAAATTTTTTCCTATGGATTGGACAAATCCCAAAGTTTTCAATTGCCTCTATATGCTCTTTTGTCCCGTAGCCTTTATTTCTATCAAATCCATAACGAGGAAACTCCTTAGAGAAGGCAATCATAATATTGTCCCTGTATACCTTCGCAAGTATAGAAGCACAGCTTATTTCATAAATAACACTATCCCCAGAAACAATGGCCTTTTGTTTGTAAGGTAAATCAGGAATTGTTCTATTTCCATCAACTAAAATTAGAACATCTTTTGGATCTAACTTACCAAATTTACTTGTAAAACTTAAAAATAAATTATCAAGCGCTCTTTTCATTGAAAGATAAGTTGCATTCAGAATATTTAAATTGTTTATTTCTTCGCAAGATGAAACACCAATACCAAATGCAGTTGCTTTCTCTACAATTTGATTAAAAAGAAACTCTCTCTTTTTAGGGGCAAGTTTCTTACTATCGTTCACGTTATCAATTTTCTGATTAATTATTATAGCAGCAGAAACGACAGGACCTGCAAGTGGTCCACGTCCTGCTTCATCGATTCCTATCCTAAGGATGTTCCCCACTGTATGCAAGTAGGAATTGAAAATGATTTATAGGCCAATAAACAAGAATTGCTCGACCTATAATACTTGAAATCTTAATTGGACCAAAGTATCTTGAATCAAAACTAACAGACCTATTATCTCCCATAACAAATACAGAATCACTTGGAACTTTAACTGGTTCCATATCTCCCGTAGGAGAATTCAAATATGGCTCATGTAAAGGTTTATGATCAATATAAACCGTGCCATTTTTAATAGAAATTGTCTCACCTGGAAGACCAATAACTCTCTTTATGTATCTATCGTTTGGCCTATTTGGGGGGATAAAAACAACAACATCCCCCCTATGAGGTTTCGAAAATCTATATGTAACCTTTTCTACAAGTACAAGATCCCCCGGCTCAAGTGTTGCAACCATCGAAGTCATCTGAACCCTAAAGGGTTGAATAACATAAGTTCTAAGTAAAAAAGAAATTAAAAATGCAATTAATATTAAAATAATCCAACTACGAAGTTCTTTATTAAAGTCACTCATTTATTGCTCAGTCTTTTCCTCGTTTATACTTTGAGTGGGTTCTTCTTTACTTGCTGTTTCAATTTTCTCTTTTACATTCTGTGCTTTTCCAAGTCGCTCTCTAAGGTAATAAAGCTTTGCTCTTCTTACATCACCTTTTCTTTTAACTTCGATCTTCTTTATAAGAGGAGAATGTAAGGGGAATACTCTTTCTACTCCAACACCATAAGAAACTTTTCTAACTGTGAATGTCTCATTAATGCCGCCGCCTCTTTTGGCAATAACGATTCCTTCAAAGACCTGGACTCTTTCTTTTCCGCCTTCTTTAACAATTGTATGAACTCGAACAGTATCACCAACATTAAAATTAGGCCTTTCTTTCAAATATTCCTTCTCAACTTCCTTCAAAATTTCCTTCATATAAATCAACCCCTTTCACATTTTCAAATATACCAAAATATTATACAGATTTCAAATACTTTTGCAACAAATTTTTGAAAATTTTGTTATAATATCCATAAAATGCTTTTTGGAGGTTACATGGAAAAGAAAACTGGTTTATGGGTTAATTTGAGTTTATTTTTGCTTTTTCTTGTATGGGCAAACTCATATACTTTCATTAAAATTGCAGAAAGACAACTTGAACCTATTTCACTTGTAATCGCAAGGTTTTTTATAATCTTCCCTTTTCTGTTTTTGTTTAAAGACTTTTATACTGGTATTAAAAAGATTCAATCGATTAATGATTTTCTCAAAATATTACTTGTGGGGCTACTTATTGTGCCAGCATATCACATATTTTTAAACACAGCTGAAACAATGATAAACGCATCTGTTGCAGCTCTTGTTGCAGGGTTTAGTCCTGTTATTACAGGAGTGCTTTCTTCAATTATTCTCAGAGAAAAACTTGAACAAAAAAGGATAATTGGATTAATAATTTCTCTTGTGGGAGTTATAACGTTTACATACGGTATTTCCCATAAATTTGAAATAAAAAATTCATTTGGAGTTTTATTAAGTTTAACGTCTGTAACCTCATGGGCACTTGCAACAGTAACTTCAAAATCCCTATACAATAAGTTCAAGCCAATAGAAGTAAATACATTAGGACTATTCTTCGGAACATTAGCGCTTATTCCTTTTGTTAAAACTAGATATATTCAACAAATATTGACCATGAATTCGCAAACACTGATTGCTGTTCTGTATTTGGGAGTGTTATGCATTCTTATAGGCTATGCAGTCTGGTTTAAGGCACTAGAATATAAAGAGGCTTCGACAACCGCAACATTTATATATTTGAACCCCATAATTGGAAGTATAAGTGGTATTATCTTTTTAAAAGAGCCAATGAACATTGTTATGATAATTGGAGGAATTACAATTATTCTTGGTCTTTTCTTTGTAAATCCATTAAAAATGGAAATCAAAAGACAAGAGTCTTTTGAAAACAAATAAAAAGAATCACTTTTAGATTTAAGAATGTATGTTAGGTGTTAAAAAGGTTAATATTTAACTATTTATAATTCTTGAATGTTTCTCAAAGTATCTAGTAGCATAGGTAATAAGATAGAGGAACATAACTTTTAAAAATAATCTCAGGTATTGGTAAAAGGTATGTGGGGAAGTGCTGATTTTTCTTTCGTTATTATAATCATCAAAATGAGGAAAAATCACCATATTTTGAGGGGGCAACACCCCCCTCAATACTCCCCTAAACAGAGGAGATTCCTCAGGCTAAAGCCTTCGGAATGACAACCATTTTGAGGGGGCAACACCCCCCTCAATACTCCCCTAAACAGAGGAGATTCCTCGTGGCTACGCCACTTCGGAATGACAAATGAAAATTGACTTCGGAATGACAAGGAAAAATCGGCTTCGGAATGACAAATGAAAGTGATAAGTTATTCTTTTTTTAGGGGAAAGTTGGAAGGGGGATGCGCCCTCTTCCAATAATTGTCATTTCGAAGGAGCGCAAGCGACTGAGAAATCTCCTCTTTTTGGGGAAGTTCGAAGGGGGACTTTTACCCCTTCGATTAATAGAAATCTCCTCCTTTTGGGAAGTTGGAGGGGAAGACTTTCAAATCCCCTCTAATTTGAGCACTCTCTATGAACTCTGCCCCAAAGGATTCTTGACTTATGGTATTAAGTTAAAAAAGGCGTCATGCTTTTCCAATTTTTTAAAAGGTAATGCATCCTCTTAAAATATTTAAGAACTCTACGAAAAATAATTTGAAGTATTAACATTGCTTGGAATAATACTGATATGATTTTAGAATTAAATCATCAATAAATAGGAATGATAGGATTAGTTTCCACTTAAAATTATCTTAACCACCGTATTAACCACTTAAAGAATCGTTAGAGGAACAAGATTTGTATGTATTTATAATTCTATCAAGAATAATTGAAGCAGCACTTCTTACTGAAAGATGGTTGAAATCTGTTATTCCAACAATTGGTGGAAAGAAACCATCAAAGTTTCGTTCAAATTCCTCGGGGATTCCCCACCCTGTACCAAAACAAACGAGAACAGGATGGTTGTTTTTTAACTCTCTTGAAACAAACTCATATGTAACAAGCTTTTCTCTTTCTTTAGCTGATGTTCCAATGATTAAAGGTTTTTCTCCTTCTTTTCTTTCGATTTCCTTAATTACATCAAAGAGCGAATCTTTTACGTCCATAACTGAGATTGCATCTAATCTATTCGGATTGTATTCATATCCTACTGTCTGCCAGAAATGGACTATACGCGAGACAACTTTCTTCTGCTCTTCCATAGGTTGTACAACATAGAAAGTTTTTACCCCATAAGTCCGCGCCGCTCTTGACATATCATGTAAATCATGGATTACTATACTTGTTGCAACAATTTCTTTGTTTTTGTTATAAGCAGGATAATGTAGAAGTGCCATATACAGTTTAATCATGTTAATCTCCTTATTAAATCTTCAATATCATTAAAGATTTCTTTAAGAAGTTCTTTTTCTTCTTCAGAGAACGCATGTTTCAAAAGCAAATCAGGTCTTTTAAGTAAAGTTCTTCTGAGAGATTCCATCTTTCTAAACTTTTCAATTTCCTTATGATTACCACTTCTTAAAACATCTGGGACAGTTTCTCCTCTAAAATCATACGGGCGAGTATATTGAGGATACTCAAGAAGATAATTTTCAAAACTCTCCTCGGATAATGATTCTTTATTATGAAGAAGTCCCTCAACAAGCCTAAGTGATGCGTCAAGAATTACAAGTGAAGCAATTTCTCCTCCACTAAGGATATAATCGCCAATAGAAATCTCCATATCAATGTAATTCATAACCCTTTCATCAACACCTTCATAGTGAGTAGGTATAAAGAGTAATTTTTCTTTTGTTGAAATTTCTTTTGCAAGATCTTCACTAAACTTAATACCCTGTGGAGATGTGAGGATTTTAAACTGTTTGCCATAATTTTCTTCAACAAATTCTATCCCCTTTACAATTGGTTCAACAAGCATAACCATGCCTGCTCCACCGCCATAGGGAGTGTCATCTGTCGATTTGTGCTTATCTTTAGTAAAATCTCTTAAATTATGAACGTAATATGATAGAACAAGTTTTTCTCTTGCAACCTTAAAGAGACCGAAATCCTTTGCACATTCAAAAAATTCAGGAAATATTGTAAGAAAATGAACTTCCATAAAGTAAAAGAGGCACCCTTAGGTGCCTTCTTTAATCTCGATTACAACACCATCTTTTATAATAACTTCTACGCCTGCAATCTTTTTAAACAAGTTGTCTCCAACATCAATATCGACTAAGCCTTCAATCACTGTATAAGGATAAATACTATCAATTGAAAGAGCATCGACTTCTTTGAGTTTTTCTCTCAAATCAGAAGCAATTGCCTCTTGGAGCATTCTTTCTTCTTCGATTCTTGCTTTTAAGCTTTCAACATAAGTTGGATTCTGGATACCAGCACTTTCAATAACAAGGCGCGCAAGAGAAGACTTTAACTCACGCGCCTTGCTTTCTGCTGTTTCTAACTGCCTTGAAAGTTCTCTTTTAAAGTCTTCTTTAAATTTTTCAGTTACTATTACTTTAACTATTACATTTTGTTTAAGGTGAAGCACACTCATCGAGCACTCCTAAGGCTTATGCTCCTCTTGGCTTGGAATTGATTTGAATGCTTGCTGCTTTTCCAATCTTAGAGGATGCTGCTTTTACAATTGTTCTAAGTGCGTTTGCAGTCTTTCCCTGCTTTCCAATAACTTTTCCAATATCGGAATCTGCAACCTTTATTTCATAAATAACTGCAGTTTCACCTGCAACTTCCGTAACCTTAACTTCTTCTGGCTTGTCAACCAATGCCTTAACAATAGTTTCAATAAGTTCTTTCATCATTTACCTCCTTTGAGTTTTAGGTACTCTTCCCAAATTTTTGCGCGTTTAAGAAGATTAATAACGCTTTCAGTGGGCTGTGCGCCTTTTTTTAGCCAATCAAGAACCTTTTCCTTGTTAAACACAAGTTCTTCTGGTTCTACAACTGGATTCCAGTGCCCAATAATTTCAATCACTTTACTATCAGTTGCAAAACGAGAGTCGGAAACTATAACCCTATAGAATGCTCGATGAGGTGCTCCAACTCTTGCAAGCTTAATTTTTGTAGCCAACTTTCGCCTCCTAAGTCAGTTTCATCTATAGCAAACTTATTATAACAAAAATCAAATTTGTTTGCAAGTTAAAAATTTACTACTCTAATAGAAACCCTGTTATCCTTTTTAAGAAGCTCTGTAAAATCCAAAAGTAAGTCTTCGTCAATTTTTAAGACTAAAATACCTAAATCCTTAAATTCCCTTTTTAAAACTTCTGCTTGGAACTTGTTTGAAACATAGTTAACATAATTAAACGAACTATATGGAAATACTATTTCAATAGTCTTTGTCGTTTTTTCTTCGACAATTTTAGCATTGTTAATCGCAAATTCTGCAGTTTTTCCATATGCTTCTATAAGCCCTGGAATCCCAAGTTTAACGCCACCAAAATAACGAGTCACTACAATACAAACATTGTATATATCAAAACGTCTAATAGCATTGAAGATTGGTAACCCAGCGGAACCACTTGGCTCACCATCATCAGAGTAATGGTATTCACCTGAAGTTAGTCTAAAAGCATGAGGATTATGATTTGCATCCTTATACTGCACCTTTAAGCTCTTTAAGAATTTTTCGGCTTCAGCTAAATTTGAAACATACTTAATAGTCCCAATGAATACCGATCTTTTAATAACATTTTTTACAATAACATCGTCTCTTATCGTTTTGAATTTCATATAACAAGGCTTCTCAATTTTGAAAGAAGTCTCTCTTTCTCTAATTCAGAAAGCTTAGCTTTTCTAATTGCAGTCTCAAATACCTGTATCGTTTTATCGTAAGTACCCCTCATTACAGGGTAGGGATATCCATCTTTTCCACCGTGTGCAAATGAAAATGTTGCAGGATCTTTATAAGAAAGCGGAGAGCCAAAAAGTAAGTGCGAAGATAGCGCAAGTGCGCGCAAACTCTTTTCACCAAGCCCTTTAATGAGAAGTAATTCTTCAAAATCTTTGGGATTTAATTCAGAAACGTAGGAAAAAATTTTTGAGAGATGTTCCTTATCAAAATCATCTTCATAAATGGGATGATGGGCTGGAAATTTAATGCTTTTTATTTCTTTTGAAAGATTTTTGTCATTTGCAAGCTCTACCATCTTTTGTTGAGTTTTTTCTATTGTACTATCGACAAGATTTAGGGGAGCTTCAAATTTTACAGTTATAACCCCTTTATGAGGATCTTTTACAAAACTTTTTAGTCCAAACGAATTCCAATGATATCTCCGAGCATAACGAGTTGTTTCCTTCATACCTTGTTGAATAATTGCCCAGTTACCATCTTTATCAAAAATAACAAAGTGATGATAAAGTTTATAGCCATCTTGTATGCAGGATGAATCAATTTTAGCAACGAGACGGGAAGTTTTCTTCATTGAATTTGCAAGATCTAAAGAAATAAAACCATCCTCGAATATTCTATCAATTTGAGATGGTGTATCAAGTGCCCTTGCACCTTTACCGCCAGCAAAAAACAAACCTAAATTTTTACTTTCACTTGATAAACCAGAGATAATTGCACCTGTTGTTGTGGTAGTAAGGCCAGAACTATGCCAATCAAATCCAAGAAGACAACCAAAAGATTGAAACCATATTGGATCAGAGAGACGCTTTAAGTACTCTTCTATCCCAAAAAATTCAATAATTGCAAGGGAAAGATACCTTGCTAATTTTTCCATTCTTTTAAATAACCATGATGGTGCATCACCATTATGCAAAGGCAAATCAAAATAACCTTTCTTCATACAACTCAATTATATACTCTTTGTAAAAAATCCTTATTTTACATATAATAAAACTATGAAGAGGATAGCGATTATTGATGACGAAAAGGACATCGTAGATCTTGCCTCCTTTTATGTGGAAAGAGAGGGGTTTAGGGTCGACAAGTATTACACAGGAGATAGTTTTCTTAATGCAATTGGTTCGAAAAAGTACGATTGTATTGTATTGGACTTGATGCTCCCGAATGTTGATGGGCTTACGATTCTCAAAACACTTAAATCAAGGGAAGATACAAAAGACATTCCTGTTATTATCCTTACTGCAAAAAACTCTGAAGGTGATATGGTTCTTGGACTTGAAATGGGTGCAAACGATTATATTCCAAAACCATTTTCACCAAGGGTACTTGCAGCAAAAGTTAAGGCTTTTGTAAGGGAAGGCAAAAAAACTGTTATTCAGGCGGGAGATATTACTCTTGATGTTGCAAACTACCTTGTCTATTGCAAGGATAAACCTGTAAAACTTACACCTACGGAATTTAGACTCCTAAAGATTCTTATTGAAGGAAAAGGAAAGGTTTTCACAAGAGAGGAACTCCTAAATGAAGCGTTCCTCCATACGGTTTCTCCCACAGAGCGTGCTGTTGATGTGCATATTAAAAGCATTAGAGACAAACTTCATGATTGCGGTAAATACATCGCAACTGTAAGGGGGGTTGGCTACAAATTCCAGCTCGAAGAATAAACCTATATTTACTAACAGCAATAGTTATTATAACAATTTCAACAGTTTTATTATCTTTTAGGTTTTTCCTAAGATTTATTATTGTGTTCCTTTCGTTAGCTATTGTAATATTAATCTTCTATCTCTTTAATGAGCTAAACGATTTAAAAAACCTGGAACAACTTCTAAAATTAACTCTTGATGGAAATGAGATTAAAGGTGTAGAAAAATCACTTCTAATTTTTGATGAAATCAGAGAAAACACACTTTTGCTTAACAAATCATATATTTCAAAATTAAAAGAGTTAAATGATTTGCAAACTATTTGCAATGAACTCTCCAAAAAAATTGACGAAGCAATAATTATCATAAATTCTCAAGGAGAAATTATCTTTAAAAACCCTCAGTCTGATAGCATTATTAAACTTAAAGATAAGAAAATTTACTATGAAGCCATAAGAAATAGTGAAATGATATCGTTAATTAGTAATGCTTTAGAATCCGAAAAAGAAATTAAAAAGCAAATCGAAATAAATGGAACACTGTATGACATTTCAGCATTCCCTATCATAATAAAAGAGACCCCGCATTTACTTCTAATAATCAAAAAATTGGATGACTTTAAAGTAGAAACACTTCTAAAAACACAATTTTTGGAAGCAGTTTCTCATGAAATGAAAACGCCACTTTCCTCAATCCTCGGGACAGTTGAAATACTTGAAAATGAAGGCTTTATAAAGAAAAAGGGTGAAAAATTCTTGCAAATTCTCAAAGAAAACACTGAAAGACTTAAAAAACTTACAGAAAGAATTCTTAAACTAAGTGAAATTGAATCGGGAAGAAATAGTCTTAAGGAAATTGTTGATTTTTCAAAACTATCTAATGAAGTTATAAAAAAATTTGAAAATCATTTTAAGGAAAAAGGTCTTGAATTTTCGTATAACATAGAACTAAATTCAACAATAAGAGGTAATTACTTTCTTTTAGAGGATGTACTAATAAATCTCCTTGAAAATGCTTTGAAGTATACAGAAAAGGGCAAAGTAATGCTAAATGTTTTTAGTGACGACAAATTTATATATGTTGTAATAGAAGATACAGGAAAAGGTATTAAAGAAGAAAATGTTGATAAAATATTTGAACCATTCTATAGAGAAGACTCTTCAAGAAATGAAATAGTAAAGGGTACCGGGCTTGGATTAACAATTACTAAAAGAATAGTGCAGATGCACTCAGGAGAAATTAAGGTAGAAAGTAAATTAGGCGCAGGTACTAAATTTACCTTGAAATTCCCAAAAATTATTTAACTTTATTTAACCATATTTTAACTGAATTTTAACCAAAAACTCTTTTATTTGAAATTATACACCTCTATTATATAATTGGAGGCGAGGGCATGAATAATAAAAGGAAATTCTTAGCGTATCTTTTGGTAGGTATCATGGTATTTTCAGTTGTCTTTATCTTTACGGGATGCAAACAAGCTTCTCAGAAGGAAGCAACACAAGAAGCTAAAATCACTATGAATGGATCAACAACTGTATTCCCAATCGCCCAAAAGGCAGCTGAAGTGTACATGAACAAACACCCTAATGTGAAAATTTCAGTTGAAGGAACAGGTTCAGGAAATGGAATTGCCGCACTTATTGATGGCACGACAGATATTGCAAACGCTTCAAGAGAAATAAAGCCAGAAGAAATTGAAAAAGCAAAGGCAAAGGGAGTAAATCCCTACGAAACAAAAATTGCACTCGATGCAATTGCTATTATTGTAAACCCTGCGAATCCTATTACAAATCTTACAAAACAACAGGTGATTGACATTTTTACTGGAAAAATTATAAACTGGAAAGATTTAGGTTGGAAGGATACCCCAATCGTTGTAGTATCAAGAGATACATCTTCAGGTACATACGGAACATTTATGGAACTTGTAATGCCTCATGGTGCTCAGATTACAGATAAAGCAACATTTCAATCATCAAGTCAAGCATTGAAAAACACGGTTGCAACAACAGAAGGAGCAATAGGTTATGTTGGTTTAGGTTATTTAGATTCTCAAGTTAAGGCCGTAGCATACGAAGGTATAATGCCTTCTAAAGAAACTGTAGTTAATCATACATACAAATTGTCTCGATTCCTTTATATGTATACAAATGGCGAACCTAAAGGTGAAGTAAAGAATTTTATAGATTTTGTTTTGTCGCCTGAAGGACAGGATATTGTAGAGAGCGTTGGATTTATTAGAATAAAGTAGCATGAAAAGAAACTTAATAGAGTACTTACTACCAATATTTGGTTACATTGCGATTCTGATAGTTGGAGGTATCATAGTAGTTATTTCAATAGAAGGAATGCCACTTCTTTCAAAGTACTCTATTATTGAACTTACAACTTGTAAAGAGTGGAGACCGACATCAACACCTCCACTCTTTGGCTTTTTACCTTCAATCATTTCAACGTTTTTTATTGCCTTTTTCTCGATGCTCTTTGCAATTACTTTATCACTTGGAACTGCAATATATTTATCAAAATTAACCTCACCGAAATTAAGAAGTATTCTGAAACCAACAATTGAACTTCTCGCAAATATCCCTTCTGTTATATATGGAGTTTTTGCCCTTCTTTTTTTGGCACCATTAATAAAAAAGTTATTTAATCTTCCAATAGGATTAAACGGCTTAAACGCAAGCATTATACTTGCCATAATGTCTATCCCCACCATAACTACTCTTTCAGAAGATGCAATTTCCATGGTCCCTAAAGAGCATGAGCTTGCATCATATGCACTTGGTGCGTCTAACCTTGAAACAATCTTCGGAATCACGCTACCAAGTTCTTTAGAAGGAATATTTGCATCTATAATTGCAGGATTTGGCAGGGCAATTGGCGAAACTATGGCCGTTCTTATAGCATCCGGAAATTCCATAAGAATTCCTCGCTCAATTTTAGAACCAATGAGGCCAATAACAGCAACAATTGCACTTGAAATGGCAGAAACTCCCGTAGGTTCAGACCATTACCGGGCTTTGTTTTTACTTGCATTGATACTACTTTTCTTAGTTCTTTCCTTTAATTTACTAAGCAGATACCTAAAATCACTTTATAGGCGAAAACTATATGGATAAAACTAAAAAAGAATTCATTTTCTTTACAATCTTTAGATTCTTTGCGTTCGTTTCGGTATTAATAGTTTTAACACTTCTTTTCTATATTTTCTCGAGAGGATTAAAAGTCATTTCTCTCAATTTTATAATTGATTATCCAAGAAATGGCTTTACAGAAGGTGGAATATTACCTTCTATAGTTGGTAGTATTTATCTTTTGGGACTTGCAAGTCTTTTTGCTGTACCCATTGGAGTTTTAGGTGGAATATACCTTTCAGAATACACAAAGGAAAATACACTAACGAATGCTATAAGACTTTCTATCGATACACTTTCTGGCATACCCTCAATCATTTTTGGCCTTTTTGGTCTTGCAGTATTTTCAAAGATGTTGGGATTTAAAATATCTCTTCTTTCCGGCAGTTTAACGCTTTCAATTCTAATGCTTCCCACAATCTTTTCAGCAACAATCGAAAGCCTAAAGCTTGTCCCCAAAGACTTTAGAGATGCATCATTTGCACTTGGTGCAACAAAATGGCAAACAACATTTGAAATTGTTTTAAAAACTGCTATGCCAAATATTATAACAGGAGTACTTTTAAGCATAGGAAGAGCAATTGGTGAGACAGCACCAATATTGTTTACTGGAGCAACCTTTTACACAAGAGGTCTCCCTACAAGTATTTTTGAACCAGTAATGGCGCTTCCCTATACGATTTACGGACTCCTTACAGAAGGAACATTCCCACAAAAACAAGTACCGATTGCCTTTGGTGCTTCAATTGTCCTAATATTGATTGTTTTTATTATTACACTTCCAGGTATAATAATAAGGAATAAATACAGGAGCAATAAAAAATGGTAAAAATTGCTGTGAGACACTTAAATGCATACACAAAAAAGCAAAAAATTCTTAAAGACATAACTCTTGACATTTATGAAAACGCAGTTACTGCAATAATAGGACCCTCTGGATGTGGAAAATCAACATTTCTTAGAAGTCTCAATAGGATGAATGACTTTTTTGAGGATATAACCATAGAAGGAGAGGTCCTGTTGGATAACAAGAACATCTACGATAAAGATATGAATGTTTTTGAACTAAGAAAAAATGTTGGCATGGTTTTCCAGAGACCAAACCCATTTCCAAAGTCAATCTTTGAAAATATAGCATATGGACTCAAAATTCATGGAGAAAAAGACAAAAAAGTCATCGAAGAAAAAGTTATTTGGGCTCTCAAAGAAGCAAATTTATACGAAGAGGTAAAAGACAAACTAGGTGATTCTGCTTTTAGTTTATCTGGAGGACAACAGCAGAGACTTTGTATTGCAAGAGCAATTGCAATAGAACCAAAGGTGCTCTTAATGGATGAACCAGCTTCTGCTTTAGATCCAATTTCAACAATTCAACTTGAACGGTTAATAGAAAAATTGAAAAAAGAATTCACTATTGTAATTGTAACACATAATATTCAGCAAGCAGGAAGAATTTCTGATTATACAGCTTTTTTCTACATGGGTGAATTAGTAGAATATGACAAAACAGAGAAGATATTTACAACTCCAAAGAAAAAACTCACAGAAGATTATCTTGAAGGAAGATTTGGATGAGGTGAAAAATGTTAGAAGATAGATTAAAAGTTTTAACTGAAAAAGTCTTAAAAATGTCTTCCATTGCAGAAGAAATGGTTAAATTATCAGTTAAATCAATAGTAGAAAAGAAAATGGAATTAGCAGAAAAGGTTATAAATGAGCTTGAACCTCAGGTCAATGAACTTGAAATTGAGATTGATGATATTGCAATTGAAACACTTGCGCTCTATTCACCACAAGCAAAGAATCTAAGAAAAATTGCGATGATTATCAAAATGGTAAAAGACCTTGAAAGAGTTGGAGATCTCTCTGTTAATATCGCAGAATTTGGCAGAGAATTAATTCCGCAACCAGATGTAAAACCATATATTGATCTACCGAGGATGACTGAAACTGCTTTACAAATGTTAGACGATGCAATTACTGCATTTGTTAATGAAGATAGCAAATTGGGAAGAGAAATTTGCGTGCGTGACGATATTGTAGACCAATTAAATGATCAGATTATAAGAGAGTTAATCACTTATATGTTAAGCGATCCAAGAACAATTAACAGAGCAATACTTATAATAAGAGTTTCTGAAAATGTCGAGCGTATTGCAGATCAGGCAACTAATATTGGTGAATATGTTGTTTATATTGGTGAAGGAAAAATAATAAAACACCATCATTTTGAAAAAGAAGAAAACAATTAAAGGTTAAGCTTTATTTTTGCGTATTCGAGAAGAAGCCTCGAAAAACCATTGAAGTATTTTAAAGAATAAAGTAAGGCTTCATTGTATTGGGTTTGTATTTTTCTATCAAGTTTAACAATTTTATCATCTGTAAGCTTAAATTTGGCGTTTTTGCTATTTACATCGTCATGAAACAACTTTGTTTCAAGAAACCACAAAATTTTTACTCTTTCTCTATTAAGTGATGCTGCATAATTTCCAAGCTCAGTAAGAGAATTCACATTTCCCACATCAATGGGCAAGTAATTTTCTTCAAGAGTTTTCACAAAATCTGGATTTCCTATATTTACCATATAGCCTTGGTAATCCTCAAGTGCATAATGGTGATTTGAACACATTATAGTAAGTCCTTGAACGCCACTAAATATATTTTTTAAAATAATTGACGTGGGTCCTGGAGTTCCATGATAAGGTTGGGTTAAGTCCTCCATATAATGAAGTGCTCTTGCAAGGAATCTAAATGTCCAATAAAGATCACTTTTTGATTTCGCGATCTCCGCCATGTGAAACCAAAATTCAATCTGATTCGGTGCAGTTCCAATTGTAATTGGTCCCATTTTGTAATACATATGTCTATAACCCTGAGGACCACCTGTAAGAATTTGAAGTTTGGAAAGTTTCATGTTTTCATCAAGTCCCCAATCAGGCTCATCTGCATATGTTGTAAGTATTGTTATTGCATCAGTTTTATCCCCAATGCTACCTTCAAGATACTTAATTTGAAAATCTGGATTTATTGGTTGTGTCTCGTATTCTTTGTAGGTATATGGTGTAATTTTAATGCTACTATACTTTTTAAGCCAGTAAATATTTGAGACAACATAAGAGAGTGTTAATCCATGAGAATTCCAACCAAAAACAGAAGCAAAAGGTAAGAGTACAAAAATCAACACCAAGACAACTAATTTTTTAATATTTTTCATTCCTCCTCCTTTAAGTCTTCTACTACTGCTCTAAAAACCTCCAACAACTGTATCTTGGCCATCTTTCATATATGCAAAAAACATTCCTTTGGTATTAAAGGAGTATCCTATATTGCCATTTTTATCAAGCGCTATTAGACCTCCGTGGCCGTTAATTCCACTTAAATCATCTATGCATTTTTTAACAGCATCACTAATAGAGTAGTTAGGGTAATACAACGAAATTCTAAAACTTAAAATAACTTTCATTATATCCTCACCAATGCCAGTTGAAACTGCGCCAAACTCAGAATTCGCATAAAATCCTGAGCCAACTATTGGGGAATCACCAACGCGACCTACATGTTTTTTAGGCGTACCACCTGTTGAAACAGCAGAAACAATTTTATTTCCATCTAAAACCACCGCTCCTACTGTATCACCGTATGTACCTTCAAAAATTTTTATAATGCGATCCGTATAAAAATAGTATGATGGAACAAATTCAAGACCGTTTTCTAAGGCAAACTTTTCTGCTCCATCTCCTATAAGAATGTTATGGTGTGATTTTTCCATTACAAGACGCGCAAGTTCAATGGGATTTTTTAGCCTTTTAATACCTGCAACAGCACCAATTGAAAGTGTAGATCCATCCATAATTCCTGCATCCATTTCTACAAAACCTTCCTCATTGAGATATGAGCCTCTCCCTGCATCAAAAAGCGGATGATCCTCAAGCATTTTTACTACTCTAACTGCTACTTCAACTGCATTAAGACCGCTTTTTAATAAATCAAATCCATAGTTTGCAACCTTTTTAACAAAATTAACCCTTTCGGGTATTTCTTCTGTTCTTTTTGCATCACCTGCACCACCATGTACAATTATTGCCCTCATTTTGCCTCCTTTCAATTCATGCCTTTAAATTATACGAATATAAGCCTTATTTTGAAAACATTACTGTTTAAGTTATAATTGCATGCAAGTAAAATTTGGAGGTTATTAAATGGCAAAAGCCTTAGTTTTATTTTCCGGTGGAATTGATTCACAACTTGCTTGCCTCATATTAATGAAGCAAGGAATAGAAGTTGTGCCTATATTCTTTGAAACTTACTTTTTTAAGGGAGAAAAGGTAAAAAGATTTGCCGAAGAAATTGGGCTTAAATTAAGGATTGAAGATATATCAGAAGAACACCTTAAAATTGTACAAAATCCACCACATGGGTACGGAAAAAACATGAACCCATGCATAGACTGTCATATGCTTATGATAAAAAAAGCAAAAGAAATAATGGAAAAAGAAGGTTTCGACTTTATAGCAACAGGCGAGGTTCTTGATGAAAGACCTTTTTCCCAAAGAAGAACAGTTTTTGAAGAAATGGAGAAAACACTTGGTCTTGAAGGAAAAATCGTTAGACCTTTATCTCAAAAACTTCTTAAAGTTTCAGAACCTGAGTTAAAGGGAATAATCAAAAGAGAAGAAATGCTCGATATCCGAGGACAATCAAGAAAAATTCAACTTAAACTTGTAAAAGAATTTGGACTTAAGGAATATGAAACCCCTGCATCAGGTTGCATATTGACCGATCCTGAATATGCTAAAAGGCTGAAAATGCTAAAAAATATTAACCCAAATTTTGATGGAAATGATTCAGAGATTCTAAGAAATGGAAGAGTTTTATTTGAAGGTAAGACTATCTTCGTTGTCGGAAGAAACGAAATTGAAAATAAACGGCTTGAAAGTCTGAGAAAGCCTAATGATGTTATGCTTGTGCCAGATTTTCCTGGTCCAAGTGTGCTTATAAGAGGTTTTGACAATAAAATTGACGAGGAAATAATTAATAAAGGAAAAGAGCTCTTACTAAATTACTCAAAAAAACAAAATAAAGATCCTCTCAATTCCATTAAAGAAATTACGGGGGCATAAAACCCCCGTAAATCGCTCATAAGCTAATTTTTTATTTTCCTTTTGTTACAGTTTCGATCGCCTTATCAAGAACATCAAGACCTTCTTTTAGCTGTTCTTCAGTTATCACAAGTGGTATTAATAATCTTATTATATTCTTGTGTAAACCTGCACCTGCAAGAACGACACCGTTTTTGAGTGCCTCTTGTATAACAGCTTGGCAAGTCTCAGCATCAGGTTCCCATGTGTCATGATCCTTAATAAATTCAATTGCTTGCATAGCACCAACACCACGAACTTCCTTCACAGCTGGATACTTTTTCTGGAATTCTTCAAACCTTTCTCTTATGATTTTCCCCAGATGAACGGCCCTATCAAGAAGTTTTTCTCTTTCTATCATCTTTATCACTTCAATGCCAGCAACGCATGCAACAGGGTTTCCACCAAAAGTTGAACCAATAGAACCTTTAGGTAATGAATCAAAAATCTTTTTATTTCCAACAACAGCAGAAAGCGGAAAACCTGCGGCAATTGACTTACCAAGTGATATCAAATCAGGCACAACACCCCAATTTTCAACTGCAAAGAACTTTCCAGTTCTTCCATAACCACTCTGAACTTCATCAGCAACAAAAAGAATGCCGTATTTTTCAGTTACCCTCCTTATCTCCTCAAGAAGACCAGGTTGTGGAATATTAAAACCACCTTCTCCTTGTATTGGTTCAATGACAACTGCTGCAACATCGTCGGGAGCAACAGTATCAAGAAGAAGTCTCTCAAAATCCTTCGGAGTGTATTTATTTCTGTGGACATTCGGTCTCGGAATTCTATAAACATCAGGTGCTGATCCAAAAATATATTTATATGGCATTGGTCTATGGGTCATTGTCATAGTAAGAAGAGTTCTTCCATGGAAGGCCCCGTCAAAAACTACAACTGCTCTCCTCTTTGTATAACCTCTTGCAATTTTTACAGCATTCTCCACAGCTTCTGCTCCAGAATTAAAAAAAGCAACCGCTTTTTCATAATTACCTGGGGCACGTTCCGCAATCATTTTTGCAAGTTCAGCATATGGTTCATAAGGAATTGAAGTAAAATCTGTGTGAATGTAGTTTTCTACTTGTTTTTGAACTGCTTCAATAATTGGCTTTGGTGAGTACCCAACAACAAGACAACCCCAACCACCTGTAAAATCAAGGAATCTGTTTCCATCTACATCTTCTACAACTGCACCTTCACCTCTTGCAATAAAAAAAGGCGCAAGCGGTTCAAGAGGTGAAGCTACATAGCTTTCTTTTTTCTTCTGAATTTCTCTGCTCTTTGGCCCGGGAATTTCAGTCTTTATAAGAATGCTTCCCATTATAAAACCTCCTTTCGTTAACCTATAATATCAGATTTTACATATTAAGTCAAGAAAATTAATTTTTCTTAAAAAAAGAAAAAAGGAGGGCTTTAAGCCCTCACTGGAAAACCTTATTTTTCCTGTTTCTTATTCTTCGTTTTTTTCACTGCCATCATCAACAAAATCTTCAAGTTCAACATACTCATAGTCTTCGTCACCTTTAAGCGTAAATACAAATGGAATACCAAATAAGGCAGTAAGTGCAATAATTTCAAGAATTACTCTTCCAAAATCTACTGTTACTGCTTCGAAATTACTGCTAACCGCTCTTACAGCCCAAATTGGTGCATAACCAACTGAGTTTATAAGAACTGTTCCTTGTGCGACAGCTTGATTTATCCTCCAAGGCACTATGATTGTAATAAGTGCTAGAAAGAAAAAGTAAACTGCTAAAACAATTTTCGATGCTTTAGTCATTTTAACCTCCAAAATTAATATGTTTCATTTTACCACAAAAAGAAAAAATCTATATTAAAATCTATTGACTTCAAATTCAAAATTCGTATAATTTTTAAAATTTAAGAAAGGGGGAAATTATGGACGAAGAGTCGGTAGTGTTTACAAGAAAGGCGTCAGGACTTGTAAGGGAATTAAACTGGTGGGATGTATTATTGTTCACTATTGCTGGACCTGCAGCATCGGGCATGACCTATTACACAGTAAAGGTACCTGGGCTTTATCCTGGTGGTAATATGACTTTGGCATTTTTAATTGGGCTTCTTGTCTGGCTTCCGCCTGTTCTTGTTCTTGCAATTCTTTCCGCTTCATTCCCAAGAAGTGGTTCTTTGTATGTTGTAATTTCAAGAGTTCTACATCCTATACTTGGCTTTATACCTAATTGGTCTTATGTAGTTGGAGGCGGTGCTTCCCTTGCAGTTGGATTCTTAAACTATCTTGGGCTTATTCCACTTGCATCAAGCATTCAGATTGCTGGCATTGTTTCTAAAAATGCATCACTTGTGGCTTTAGGTGAAGGACTTGCAGACCCCTGGACAAGACTCTGGATTGCTTTGGGAATTACTATTATTATGTGGATACTTGAACTACTTGGCATAGACAAACTCAAGTGGGTATTACGTGCAATCATTTATATCCCACTTGTAATAACTGGAATTGCGATAGTAATATTTTTTGTAAAAAGTGGAGAGCCTTCTTTCAATGTAATTTTTGGCGCAAATTCATACCAAGCAGTTCACGACCTTGCAACCAAATTAAACATAAAAGATTCATATCTTGCACCTGGACAGGCACTGCAAGGAATGCTACTTTCTGTTTTATGGGCTTATACTGCAGTTGAAGCTGTTTCTTATGTTGGATCAGAAGTAAAAACACCGAGACTTTCTTATATGAGAGGAATGGTATTGGGACTTATTGCAGTTGGAATCCTCTATGTTTTAAATGCAGTTGCTGTATATCACTCTTTTGGGTACAACTTTATAACTGAATATAGCTGGCTTTATTACAATCACTTTGATGAATTAAAAACTGTTTTAGGAACAACTCCTCCTGCTCCATCAATTCCATTCTATGCTGCAATTATCGGCAAGAACACAATATTTTCAATAATTTTAGGTATAGGATACTTCCTTTGGTATATCAATACTTCAATGATTATATGGATGGCAGGCGTTAGAGGCATTTTCGCAATGGCATTTGATAGAATGCTTCCCCTAAAACTTACAGAGATTGGACGTCTTGGTTCGCCAACTTGGGCAAACCACCTTGTTGGAATTGTTGCAATAATTGGAGTTTTTATCGGTTTAGGAGATTCATTTGGTACTAAACTATCTTCTGCAATGCTTGCTCTTGAAGATTACACTTGCCTGATATTTATCTGGCCTTTAGGACTTGCGGCAATGTTTTTGCCATTTGCTCGTCCAGATCTATACGAAAAATCAACTTTTCAGTACAAGTTTGGAAAGATACCAATTATTACAATCCTTGGTGCAATTACATTCAGTATAGGTTGGTGGATGATTCTAAACGTAACAACAGAACAAAATACCCTCGCAATGATAATAACAACGCTTCTAATACTTATAGGTCTTTTGTTTGTTGTGTATATGTGGCACAAAAATAGAGAAGAAGGCGTTGATCCTAACAAAATATTCAAAGAGATTCCACCTGCATAATAATATTTTTGTTAGGGGGAGAGAGACCTCTCCCCCCTTAAAATTAATTTAGGGAGGCAAAAATGAAAGTGTTCTTTGCTGTAGATGTACATGGAGCAACAACTGTATGGAGAAAATGGATTTCTGCAGTTTCAATATATGAGGCAAATGTATTGATTCTTTCAGGTGATCTTACAGGAAAGGTTTTAGTTCCTTTAATTCTCCAGGATGATGGTTCATACAAGGCAAGCTATTTTGGAAATACATGGATTCTTAAAAGTGAAGAAGAAACAAAAAGTTTTGAAGAAAAACTATCAAACGCTGGCGCATATTATAGGAGAGTATCTAAAGATGAACTTCAGGAACTAAAAAATGATCCCGATAAAGTTAAAAAAGTTATGGAAGAAGAAATGGTTAAAAGAATGAGAGAATGGTTAAACCTCTTGACCGAAAAAGTTGATACAAAGAAAATTCTTACCATTGTTATGCCAGGAAATGACGACGAGTTTGTAATAGATCCAGTTATAAAAGAATTTGAAAATAAGGGAATCATTTATCCCCTTGACAAAATTTTTGAAATTGAAGGACATGAGGTTTTGAGTTTTGAATATGTAAATCCAACCCCATGGGACACTCCTCGTGAAAGAGACGATAAAGAAATCCAAAAAATGCTTGAAGAAAAAATTGCAAAATTAAAAGATCCCAAAAACGCAATTTTCAATATTCACGCACCACCTTACAATACTGCAATTGATCTTGCACCAAAATTGGATAAAAACTTAAGGCTTGTTGGTGGCCTTGATGGCGTAAAGTTTGTTCATGTCGGCTCAAAGGGTGTTAGAGCGGTTATTGAAAAATATCAACCTATACTCGGCTTACATGGGCATATTCATGAATCCTCAGGGTTCGAAAAAATCGGAAAAACTCTATGTTTAAACCCTGGCTCCGAGTATGGCGAAGGCTTACTGAGGGGATACATAATAGATATCACAAAAGATGGTATTGTAAATTACTTTAAAATTCAAGGTTAGAGGTGGAAAATGGGTGAAAAATTTGTAAATATGAGTGAAAGCGATTTTGTAAATCTTGCAAAAGAAATTATTGAAAAGGCAAAGGAAAACAATGTTGTCTTAAGAGTATTGGGTGCTCTTGCAGTTTATATGCACACAGAAAACCCATATATAAGAAATCTTTTTTATGTCCTCGAAAGACTTGGTGCAGGAAAACCACTTTTTACAGATCTTGATACAGTTGCTTATTCAAGACAGCAACCGCTTGTTAAGAAGTTTTTTGAAAATACTCTAAAATTTAAACCTAACATTTATGTAAATACCCTTTTTGCATACAAGAGAAATATTTTTGAACACCCAGAAGGACTGTTTGCCGTGGATGTTTTCTACGATAGGCTTGAATTTTCGCATAATGTTGAGTTCGGAAATGCTCCAGGGAGGGGACGTCTCGAAATTGATTTCCCAACAATTAGCTTAACTGATATCGTACTTGAAAAACTTCAAATTCATAAAATAAACAAAAAGGACATTGTTGACCTTATTATTCTTTTCTTACAGCACAATGTAGAGGAAGAACAAAAGGAACAAACAATTGATGCTTCATATATCGGAAAGGTTTTATCAGACGACTGGGGATTCTACTACGATGCCAACGCAAACCTCGATAAAGTTATAGAATTTTCTAAAGCATTTCAAAACGAAGGTAAGATAACAAAAAACGACTTCGATAATATAAACTCTAAGATAAAAATACTCAGGGAAGTAATTGAAAAAACCCCTAAAACGAGAAATTTCCAAAACAGAGCAAAAAAGGGAACATCAATTCCCTGGTATAGAGATGTAGAAGAGGTTGAAAGATAAAAACTTTATTTAGTTTATTCTTCTGAAAAATAAGTCCAATTTTCAAAAGTTTTGGGTAAATTCTCTAAGAATTTTTCAAGCTCTCTTGGTGTTTTTTGTGGATCTGGTTTCACAATGCAGTAAATTGTGTTATTTTCAAAATTTAAAGAAACCTGACCTACACGTTTTAAATCAAAGGAATTTTCCAGGAGTTTTAATAAATTTAATACATCGCTTTTCTCTTTGTAAAGTGCAATAAACTCAGCGTCATTAACTTTTAAATTCTCCTTATTTAGGTCTTTCTCTTCTTTTATCTTTGCCCCAAACCTATGAAACATTCTCCTTATAAGATGAGCATCTCTTCTTACTCTAAATTTAGGAGACACAACAATGTAAAGTCTATCTCCGCCACGCATAACATAAGAAAAAGGCAACCATAAAAAACTTTGACGAGGTAGCATTGTAAGTGTCAAATCAACATCTCTTATAAATTTATTTTGGAGTTGATATCTTGCCTTGAAACCAACTGTCCCACCTAAGTAGATGTAATCCTTATCTTTTGGTTTAAGAACATTCTCAAAACCCCTAATATAGTGAACCATTAGCATTGCATTAAGCTTTCTTCCCTTGTAAAACTGAAGCGCAAGAACGCCACCAAAAACAAGAAATATAATAACCAGAGTTGAGCTCATCAAAACCTCCTAATTTGAAATGTAATTTTGATACAATTGATAAAGCGCTTCAATACCTCTTGGAGATGATCTCAGAAGTGGTATTTTCTTAATTTCAATATTTGAAAATTCTTTTTTCATTTCTTCAAGAACTCTCTTCTGCTCTTCTATTTTGCCTAAAAGCTCTGGTGGCGGATTTTCTATTTCTAAATACTTATTAAGATATATACTCGAAAGCCTTATATTATTTTCACGAAGCGCTCCTCTAATTCTTTTAGATTCTTCAAATGCTAATTCTTCTGCCATTGTAACAATACTTACATAATTATCTAAAGATGAAAATCTTTCAGTAAGCTTTATCATATCGCTCTTATAGGAAAACAATTCCTGCATCACTGGATCCTCTTTTTCATTAGAGGGAATTTTAACTTCCTCACCATTAATTACATCTTTAATAGGTCCCTTAACATTTTCGACCATCTGCCTTTTTGTAAGAATCCTCCTTCGCATTTCAATAAGACTATTTGTCCAAATAACAGATATCCTCGGCATTGCAAAGACTCTTAATGTTATTCCTGTTGGAGGAGTATCAAAAACAATGGCATCATAATCCAATTGAAGAAACTCTTTTATTGCTTCAAGGGTAACATACTCTTCAATTCCAGGAGAATTTTTAAGAATATCAAAGTATCTATCAATGTTAAGAACTGACAAATACCTATATGTGTTTTTCATTTTTTTAGACATAAGAGATAAATAATCTACTATTTTTTTATCTATGTTAACTTCCGTCGCATCAAGAAAATCAGATACTTTTACAATCTTCCCAAATACATCCATATTAAGTGCGTCACCAAGATTATGAGCAGGGTCAAGCGAAACAATAAGGGTCTTAATTCTCTTTTTTGCAAGTCCTACCGCATAAGCAGAAGAAATTGATGTTTTGCCAACACCACCTTTGCCAACAAAAAAATAAGTTTTCATTTCGATCTCCTTAATCTATGTCAAAATGTGAGAGTGTATTTGCAAATACATCATCAAGCTCTGAGCTCTTTTTTACCATTATCTGAATTTCCCTTTCCATATAAGGAAGAATACGTAAAATTACACCTGTTGGAGGGGAAGGTAGTCCAGAAAACATACTCATAGTAACGAGCGCAAAAACATTCTCTTCTTCCCTTAATTCATGTTCTATGAGGGAGAGCGCGCTCTCCCTCATAGCAGTATCAATTCCCTTAAAGAAAAGTTTGAGAGCCTCAAGAATTTTTTTCATTTCTATTTTGCTTTGCCTGTCTCCATCAAAGGCTTATACTCTTTATTGTAGGTTCTAAAGAAACCAACAAGTAAATACACTGCAAGTACAATCTCAATTACAACAAACGCACCAAGTATAGGTCTTATTGCAGCTGCTTGAGCTGGAACAACCTTGATAAGATACCAAATAAGTGCTACAAAAACGGTTAACCAGAGGAACATTGCAGGTATCAAAACAAGAAGAAGCACTCCCCCTGATACTTTTTGTACTCTCTTAACCCAATTTGCACCAGTAAGAAGTGCAATGGAAGCAAGCATTTGGTTTGTTCCCGAAAAGCCTGCCCAAAGAGCAGTATAAGCATTTCCACCAAATCTAATTAAGATGAAGCCAAGTACTGCAGCAATTATAGAAGCGACCCATCTATTGTGGAAAATGTCATGAAGAACTTTGGAAACATTTTTTAGGGGCTCAACTAATTCCTGGAAGGCGTATCTTGCAAGTCTGTTTGTTGTATCAAGTGTCGTAAGGACAAAGGCAGAAAGCCAAAGTCCTCCTAATACAATTCCAACTCTTGAAGGAACTCCATATGCAGCTTTAAGAAGTTCACCAAAGGACTTTGTGAAAAGTCCCCCAGCACCACCTACTATAGCTTTTCCGCTTGCGTCCTTAAGGTTAATTATTAGGTTTCCATATTGTGCCATATAGGAAGGATTGGAAAGTTGCATTGCATCAATTCCGGGCTTTGCTTGAGCTATTACATCTTTAAACCCCTGAATAATGCCTAAACCAAAGGCTCCAATTGAAGTAATAACAAGAGTAGAGACCATTCCTTCCATAAACATGGCACCATATCCTACAAAAAGACCTGAAAGTTCGTTATCAAGCTGTTTTGATGAAGTGCCAGATCCTACAATTGAGTGGAAACCAGAGAGAGCACCGCACGCAATAACAAGAGGAATTGTAGGCCAGAAAGGAGAGGGAACTGTTGGTGAAACAACATTTGCAGAGAAACTTGTAAATGCAGGCCAATTGAAAGGCTTGAATACAATCAGTGCAGCAATCATTCCAATTATTACCCCACCCCAAAGTATATAAGAATTGAGGTAATCTCTAGGCTGAAGTAAGACCCAAACAGGAAGAGATGCAGCAAGAATAATGTAAATAAATTGACCCCAGTAAAGTGCATCAAGTGAAACTTTCCAGGGAAACACAAACCCAAGATAAATTGCAAGTATTGTTAGTGCAACTCCTATTGCAGAAGATAGCCAGAAGGGTAACTTTGTCTTATAAAGCAATTGACCTTCAATAAGTGCTGCAACCATAAATAAAAGTGATGCAGTTAAAATCTCGGGAGAGCTGTTTGCAAGAGGACCAAATACTCCCATAAATGCTGCGATAACAAGAATCATTGCAAAATAGACATAAAGCTCAAATATATACTTTATGTCCTTACCCATTAGCTCTCCTGCAACCCATTGAATAGATTTTCCATCATAACGGACAGAGGCCATTAATGCAAGATAGTCATGAACAGAACCAATAAACAAGTTTCCAAACCAAACCCAGAGCAATGCAGGAAGCCAACCCCACACAACTGCAATTGCTGGTCCTACAATTGGTCCCGCACCTGCAATTGAGGCAAAGTGGTGTCCAAAAAGAACAAACTTATTCGCAGGAACATAGTCCACATTGTCCCTTAATCTTACAGCGGGTGTCTCTTTGTTAGGATCTGCCTTTACTACATTTTTTTCAAGGCTCTTGCCATAGGTAAAGTAGAAGAAGAGATAAAAAATTGCACCTACTAATACACTAATACCAGTATACATAACTCACCTCCTTTAAATTTTTTAAAGTTTCTTGAGGCTCTCATACAAACCCTCAATATATTTTAACACGAAATTTAACAAGTCAACAAAAATCAAGTGAAAGTAAAAAATTGACTAATAAAAGTTAAAAAATTGAAGTTAAATTTCTTAAAATTTAAAGATTTCTCTAAACTCACTTTGTCGATGCGGTGAAAGTGGAAGTCTATCTCCATTATCCATTTCTATAAGATACCTTCCCTTAAACCAAGGAATAATTTTAGAGATTTTAGATAAATTAATGAGATACTCTTTATTTATTCTAAAAAAACCAAAAGTAGAAAACCTATTTTCTGCACCTTGAAGATTAAGTCCCTTAACAGGCATCTCCTCTTTTCCTTTTTTAATGTATAGTTTGCCCCCTTCAGAAAAGAAATACGATATATCGCCTAACCTCACAAGCAAAAGTTCGTCCTTTAAATTACACACAACAAAATTCTCTTTTTTGTTTTCTTTTTGAGAAAGCACATTTTTAATCTTTACAATTGTTTTAAAAAATCTACCTTCATCAATTGGCTTTAGAATATAGTCAATTGCACCAACATCAAAGGCATCTACTGCGAATTCAGAATAGGCAGTTACAAAAATAATCATTGGAAAATCTTTAAACTCTTTTATCTGATTTGCAAGTTTTACACCAGAAATGCCACCTAAATTTATATCAAGAAAAATAACCTCTACTGCATTTTGAGATACAAAATTAAATGCTGTAACTGCATCTTCAAATTCACCCAAAATTTTCACTTCGGGAAATTTTTGAAGAAGTCTTTTTAACTCTTCCCTTGCAGGTTCTTCGTCATCGACGATAATCGCTCTAATATCCAATTTGGAGTGCCTCCTTTTGGTATCCCAATTATAACTTTAGTTCCTTCATTAATTCTACTTTTAATCTTAAACATTGCATTACTACCGAAAAGATTTAAAACCCTATCTCTCACATTTTTAAGTCCAAAAGATTTTTTATTTTCAGAACTATTAAATATAGTTTTAAGAGTTTCTTCGCTTATACCTTTCCCATTGTCTTCTACAACAAGATAAACATAATTCCCCCTTCTGTAAGCTATGATTTTTATAGTAATATTCCTTTTAGTTAAAGAAAACCCATGCTTTACGGCATTTTCAACAATTGGCTGCAAAATCAATGCTGGAATCTTTATATCGTAAAGGCTTGAATCAATATTAAATTCATAATTTAGGCGCTCTTTGAACCTTTCTTTTTCGATCTCAAGATATGCCTTCACAAGACTAATTTCTTCGTCCAATGTGGAAAGTGTCTCTTCGGCTTCAATTGTCTTCCTCAATATAAATGAGAGCTTTTTAACCAATTCCCCACCTTTTTCAGGGTCGGTTCTTGTAATATAACTTATAGTATTCAGACTGTTAAAAAGAAAATGTGGGTTAATTCTTGATTGGAGCGCCTTAAGTTGAAAAAGGGTATTCATCTTTTTTTCAGTCTCAAGCTTATTTAGTTCAACCTGTAAAGAAAGGATATTAGCTAATCCTTTTGCCATTTCAACATCAAATAGTGTCATCGTATTGCGTTCTTTTCTATAAAGTTTAAGGGCACCAAATACATTTCCCTCTGAATCTTTTAAGGGAACAACGATGCCTGACATAAGGGGACAATCTTTTACGGAACAACCTATGTCAAATTCATTCTTCATAAGAATTATCTTTCCGCTACTCAATGCTTTCTTTGTTGATATTGTTAAAATAGGAGAAAGCGGCTTGTGGTGATAAGAACCAATTCCACGGAAAGCAAGAATTTTTTCTGTATCAGTTATTCCAACTGCATCAAGGTTAGTATTTTCAAGTATAACTTTAACTGTTTCATCAGCAGTTTCAGGTGTAAGCCCTTTACTTAGGATTGGCAAAGTTTTTTCGGTAATCTTAAGAACCTTTTCCGCAGTTATTGCCGAAACGATTTCTTTTTCCATAAAGGACACTTTTATTACAAGCAAAAACAACCCAACACCCACTGCATTTGCTGAAATCATTGGTCCTGAAACAGTTTTAATGAGAGTAAGCGCCTTGTTAAAGGGAGGAGATATGAGAAGCACAAGCAACATATGAAAACTTTCTGCTAAGATAGCGAATGTAAATCCTAAGAGAGGGGAAAAATATTTTCCTTTTTTTCTTGTATAAAGTAATCCTGCAAAAATACCATTTAATATCGTCGCAAGTGCACAAGAATTTGCCGTAAAGCCACCAAGATAAGCCCTATGCATACCCCCCATAATTCCTGCAATAAGACCAACAATAGGACCTCCAAAAAGCCCACCGGTGATTGCACCTACATCTCTAATATTTGCAATCGCATCGTTAGTTTGGACGCCAAGAAGCGTTCCCAACATTGAAATAAAACCAAAGAACAAACCAAGGTATATTTGTTTTTTTACAGAGGATTCGAGATTGAATAGAGCTCTTGCAATTGGAGTTTGGGTAAGAATAAATGCAACAGTTATTATAACTGTAAGTGACTGAAATAACCATACATACAAAGAAAATTTACTCAAATACAAATTAATCATCAATAAATTATACAAAAATACTATAATGTTATAATGGAAAAAATAAAAGTAAAAGGAATTGAGATTTTAAAATTCGTGTTTAATCCTCTTTCCACAAACTGCTACCTTATAAATGCAAATGGTTATTCTATTGTTGTTGATCCCTCAAATATGAGTGACTATGAGACAGAGGCACTCGTCCATGAAATTAGAAATCCAAATTTATATATTTTCAATACACATGGTCATTTTGACCACATAGTGGGTAATGGTATTTTAAAAAAGTTTTATGCTAATTCTAAAATAGTTATCCATAAAAACGACTCAGAAATGCTTTTAGATCCAAATAAAAATAAATCTTACATAGCAGGAATCGAAATAATTTCGCCTCCACCAGATATCGAAATCGAGGAAGAAACTGAGTACTTAATATGTGGAATAAATCTAAAAATCATACATACACCCGGCCATACGAAAGGAAGTATATCGATTATCGGTGATAATTTTATTTTTACAGGAGACACATTATTGCAAGAAACTGTGGGAATTGCAAAAGATTATCAAAACGCCTTTAACGAACTCATTGATTCAATAAAAAATAAATTGCTTATTTTAAACGACGAATTTATCGTCTTGCCCGGACACGGAGAAATAACAAAAATCGGTGATGAGAGAGCTTTTAATCCATTTTTAAATTAACTTTGCAAAATCAGAAAATTCCATAAAATATTTACGTATGAGAAAAATATTTGGAACAGATGGAGCAAGAGGCATTGCAAATATAGAAATTACACCTGAAATTTCTTTAAGAATAGGTGTTGCAATAGGGAAACTCTTTTACGGAAATGGACCAATTCTTATTGGTGAAGATACAAGGCTGTCATCAGAAATGTTAAGGCTTGCTCTTGCAACAGGTATTATAAGTGCTTCAACAGATGTAACAATCGGCTTTATTATGCCAACACCTGCGGTATCTTTGCTTTTACGAATTATGAAAAATTTCTCAGCAGGGTGTGTCGTTTCGGCATCACACAATCCCATTGAATTTAACGGAATCAAGATATTTGACAAAAATGGGTTTAAACTGAGCGATGAGAATGAAGAGTATATTGAAGAACTTATGGAAAGTAACATCGAAAGAAGCCCTGTAAACATTGGCAGAGTTTTTTACGACGAAAATATAAGAGATTTTTATGTTGACTATATAGCAGGTAGATTTCCTTTAAATCTTTCAAATTTGAAGATTGCGCTTGATTTAGCAAATGGATCTACATACTACACAACTCCTCAAACTCTAAAAAAACTCACCGCACAAATTTTCCCAATTAACGATAAACCTGATGGACACCGAATTAATGTAGAATGTGGTTCAACCCATCCACAGGTAATTTCAAGACATACAGTAAATAGTGGAGCTCACATTGGCATCTCACACGATGGTGACGGCGATAGAGTAATACTTTCTGATGAAACAGGAAGAATTGTAGATGGCGATGATATAATGGTTATACTTGGAAGACACTTCAAAAAGAAAGGACTTCTTAAAAATAATACAATTGTTGGAACTGTTATGACAAACCTTGCTATAGAAAATATTTTGAAAAGCGAAGGTATAAATTTCAAGAGAGCTCCCGTTGGCGACAGATATGTACTACAAGAGATGCTAAAATCAGGAGCAATTCTTGGAGGAGAACAATCAGGGCATATTATAAACTTGCTTGAGAGTGTTACAGGAGATGGCTTAATTACAGCACTAAGTGTGCTAGAAGTTATGGTAGAGGAACAAAAACCTCTATCAAAATTAGTTGAAGGGCTTGAAAGGTACCCTCAAATATTAGTTAATGCAAAAGTAAAAGACAAAGATGTCATAAACGATGAAAAATTCAAACAATTCGTAAGAGAAATGGAAAAGGAGTTAAAGACTGGAAGAATTATAATAAGATCTTCAGGAACCGAGCCTGTAATACGTATAATGGTTGAAGGTGATAACGAGATAAAAATTAGAGATATAGCAAATAGAATAAAAGAATATTTGGAGGTTTGAAATGTGCGGAATAGTTGGTTATATTGGAGATAAAGATGCATTACCAATTCTCATTGATGGACTTAAAAGACTTGAATACAGAGGATATGACTCAGCAGGAGTTGCCATTCTGGGAGATGATCTTCATGTTGTTAAAACGGCAGGACGCATTAAAGACCTTGAGGAAAGACTTAAAGGAACAGAACTTAAAGGACATCTTGGCATTGCACACACAAGATGGGCGACCCACGGTATACCAAATGATGTAAACGCCCACCCTCACTTTAGCGAAAGCAAAAATATAGTTGTAATTCACAATGGAATAATTGAAAATTATCTTGAATTAAAAAAAATGCTTATAAAAGAAGGAAAAACTTTCAGAACTGAAACTGACACAGAAGTAATAGCATATCTTATTGAAGAGTTTTATGAAGGAGATCTCCTAAAAGCAGTTCAAAAAGCTATATCTATGTTGGAAGGCTCTTATGCACTTGCAATCCTAAGTAAAGAAGAAAAAGATCACTTTGTTGCGGTAAGGAAGGATAGTCCTCTTGTTGGAGGTCTTGGAAAAGGGGAAAATTTCATCGCATCAGATATTCCCGCAGTCCTTCCATACACAAAAGATATAGTTATATTTGAAAATGGAGATATAGTAGATGTCTTTAAAGACAAAACTATTATTTATGATAAGAATCTCAACATCATTGAAAGAACAGTTCATAAAATTGACTGGGACATAAGTGATGCTCAAAAAGGTGGTTTTAAACACTTTATGCTTAAGGAGATTTTCGAAGAACCTGATGTGATAGTTGAAGCAATGAGAGGACGTGTTAAAAATGGAAAGATTGAGGTTTCAGAGTTAGATTTTGATAAGGATTACTTAAAGAATGTTAATCAAGTTTATTTTGTTGCATGTGGTACTGCATATCATGCAGGACTTGTTGGAAAGTATCTTGTTGAAAAATATCTTGGAATTCCCTCGCAAGCAGAGGTTGCATCTGAATTCCGATACAGAAATCCAGTTATCGATGAAAGAACTCTCGTGTTTGTCGTAAGTCAATCGGGAGAAACCGCTGATACTCTTGCGGGATTAAGACTTGCAAAAGAAAAGAAGGCAAAAACAATAGGAATAGTCAATGTTGTAGGAAGCTCCGTTGCAAGAGAAGTTGACAAAGTTGTTTACATCCAGGCAGGACCTGAAATTGCTGTGGCTTCAACAAAAGCCTATGTTGCACAGGTGGAAGTTATTACTCTAACAATTTTATACTTAGCAAAACTTATTGGAAAACTTGATGAATACAACGAGAAATTGTTTGTTGAAGAATTCCAAAAATTAGAAGGTTTTGCGAGAGAAATTTTAGATAACAAAGAGGAAATTGCAACCTTTGTTTCAACGACAAAAAACATCGAGGAGACCTTCTTTATAGGAAGAAACCTTGACTTTGCGTTGTCTTTGGAGGGAGCACTTAAACTTAAAGAAATCGCCTATGTACATGCAGAAGGATATCCAGCAGGAGAACTGAAGCATGGACCCCTTGCGCTTATCACTCCAAACTCGCTTACCATTGCAGTTAACACTTATTCTCCCTTGTTAGATAAAACCATAAGTAATATTAAAGAGGTCAAAGCAAGAGGTGGAAAGGTGCTTGCAGTTGCAAAAAGAAACAACGAAAGAATAAAAGATGTTGCAGATTCTGTCTTTTATGTTCCGAATGTTTTAGATGACCTAACGCCAATTATTACTGTTATTCCATTACAACTTTTTGCATATTACATGGCAGATGCAAGAGGCCTTGATATAGATAAGCCAAGAAACTTAGCAAAGTCGGTAACAGTCGAATAAATAAAAACCAAAAAATTCTACATAAACCCTTGACAATAATTTAAAAATCTGTATCATTGTGTATAGTGGGGCTATAGCTCAGTTGGTAGAGCGCCTCCTTGGCGTGGAGGAGGTCAGGGGTTCGACTCCCCTTAGCTCCACCAATTTTTTTAACACTACGAGGTGTTAGATGGAAAAAGAATATAACCCAAAAGAATTTGAAGAAAAATGGTACAAGTATTGGGAAGAAAATAAACTATTCAAAGCAGAAGACTTCTCAAAGAAGCCGAAGTTTTACATATTGGTAATGTTTCCATACCCTTCAGGATCAGGTTTACATGTAGGACATTGCAGAAATTACATACCTGCAGATACCTATGCAAGATATAAACGAATGCAGGGCTTCAACGTTTTACACCCTATTGGATATGATGCATTTGGGCTTCCAGCAGAAAATTACGCAATAGAACATGGTGTGCATCCAAAAGAATCAACTTACAAAAATATCGAAAATTTTAGAAGGCAATTAAAAATGCTTGGTCTTTCATATGACTGGGATAGAGAATTTGCAACATCAGATCCCGAATATTACAAGTGGACGGAATGGTTTTTTGAGTTACTCTTTAAGCGTGGACTTGCATATCAGGATAGAAGCTTCCAATGGTGGTGTCCTCATTGTAAAACGGTTCTTGCAAATGAACAAATCATAGATGGGAAGTGTTGGCGTTGTGGAACACCGGTTGTAAAAAAGGAACTCAAAGAGTGGTTCTTTAGAATTACACAATACGCAGACAAACTTCTTGAAGGTCTCGATAGAATTGATTGGCCTGAACGCATTAAATCAATGCAAAAGAACTGGATCGGTCGTTCAGAAGGAGCAGAGATTATATTTAAAGGAATTGGTCCTGACGGAACAGAATATGACCTTCCTGTATTTACAACAAGAATTGATACGATTTTTGGTGTAACATTTCTCGCAATTGCACCAGAACATCCACTTGTAATGAAATTAACAAGAGAAGACAAAGTAGAGGAAGTTAAAAAATATATCGAAGAGGCTCTTAGAAAATTCGAAACAGAGAGACTTTCGACAGAAAAAGAGAAAACCGGAGTTTTTACAGGTTGTTTTGCACGAAATCCTTTTACAAATGAACTTGTTCCAATTTATGTTGGCGACTATGTGGTTTATTCATACGGGACAGGTGCTGTAATGGGTGTTCCCGCACACGACGAAAGAGATTTCCAGTTTGCAAAAAAGCATAATCTTCCAATAAAAGTTGTAATCTCAAAAGACGGCAATCCTGTTGAAACCCTTGAAGAAGCATTCACAGAAGATGGAATCTTAATAAATTCAAACGGTTTTTCAGGCTTAAAGTCAGATGAAGCAAGAAAGCAACTTACAAAATATGCAGAAGAAAGCGGATTCGGAAAAGGTGTTGTAAGATATAAAATAAGGGATTGGCTTATATCAAGGCAAAGATATTGGGGAGCACCAATTCCAATCATTCATTGTCCCGAGCATGGAGCAGTTCCTGTACCCGAAGAGGAATTGCCAGTTCTCCTTCCAGATGAAGTTGATTTTACACCACGCGATACAGGTGAATCTCCTCTTGCAAATAACCCTGATTTTGTAAATACCACATGTCCTTTATGCGGCAAACCTTCCAAAAGGGAGACTGATACGCAAGATGGGTTTGCTTGCTCTTCGTGGTATTTTTTAAGATATGCAGATCCACATAACGACAAAGCACCATTTGATAAAGAAAAGATAAAATATTGGCTACCTGTTGATCTTTATATTGGCGGAGCAGAACATGCAGTTATGCACCTCTTATACTCACGCTTCTACACTAAAGTAATGTATGATGCAGGCCTTATAGATTTTGACGAACCATTTAAAAAATTGCTCAATCAAGGAATGATTCTCGGAGCAGATCATCAAAAGATGAGTAAATCAAGAGGAAATGTAGTAAATCCAGATGATGTGATAAAAGAGTATGGAGCAGACACTCTAAGAGCATATATACTCTTCATTGGACCTCTTGATACAGATGCTCCCTGGAGTACCGAGGGTATAAATGGCGTTAATAGATTTATAAAAAGAATGTGGAATCTATTTATTCAGTTAGAAAATAAATCCATAGGGAAAGAAAAACCTATAGAAAAAGAAATAGAGCTAATGACTGATAAGATGATCGTTAAAATTACAGAGCAAGTAGAGAAATTTAAGTTTAACACGATGATAAGTAGTTTTATGGAGTGGCTCAATTTCCTTTCAAAAATTATGCAAGAAGACCCGGAAGTAATGGAAACTAAGGCATTTAGAGAATCAGTTCTCACTTTCCTAACCATGATTGCACCTGCAACACCATTTGTATCAGAGGAACTCTATCATAGATTAGGAGAAACTGGAAGCATTCATACAAAAGAATGGCCAAAACCAAAGGGAATTTATAAAGAAGAATATGTAACAATTATAGTTCAGGTAAACGGAAAACTGAGAGATAAGATAGAGGTAGAAGCAGGAAGCGAACTTGAAGATGTACTTGATTTAGTTAAAAAATCTGATAAAATAGCAAGGTTAGGTATTGATTTTGATAAAGCAAAATACATTTTTGTAAAGGATAAATTAATAAATATTGTTGCTTAGGAGGATAAAATGGCGCAACCTAAAAAGAAAACAACGCACTCAAGAAGCAGAATGAGAAAGATTAAAGAGAAACTCGATTCCTTAAACCTTGTTGAGTGTCCTCATTGCCACAACCTTATTCCACCTCACAAAGTATGTCCTTACTGCGGATATTACGAAGGAAAAGAGGTAGTTAAGGTAGAGACAAAGGAAAAATAATTCTTTAAAGATCTCTCATGGCAGAGAAACCTTTAGAAAAGGCTTTTAAAGAACGAATTGATGCCTTGGAGAAGATTGTAGGACGGAAGATTCCCAAGAGATGCAGAGAAACCTTTATAACTGCAGTTACTCACTCATCTTTTTCAGGAGAACACAAAAATTACCGTTCGAATGAAAGGCTTGAGTTTTTGGGAGATTCCGTCCTTTCGCTTTCAATCACTCATTATCTTCTCTGCACTTATAAGGATTTAACTGAAGGTGAATTGAGTAGAAAAAGGGCTTATCTTGTTTCCGAAAAGAGCCTTTCAAAAAAAGCAGAGATTGTTGGAATTGGAGATTTAATGCTCTTTGGAAAGGGAGAAAATAAAAGTGGTGGTAAATTTAAAGGAGCAATTCTTGCAGATGCATTTGAGGCATTAACAGCTGCAATATTTCTGTGCTTCGGTTTCGAAGAAGCAGAAAAATTTATAACGAATGTTTTCAAAACAGAACTTGAGAATGCAGGTAGCATTGAAACTATTGACGCAAAAACAAAACTGCAAGAGAAAATTCAAAAGGTCATACATAAAGTCCCTGAATACAGAATTGTGAAAGAGGAAAAGATCGACGATACAAAATATTTTGTTGCGGAAGTAAGGCTCAACGGAAAAGTTTTAGGAGAAGGAAAAGGAAAAACTAAGAAAGAAGCAGAAGAAAAAGCTGCTGAGGTTGCACTTGAGAATGAATATATTCGAGAAATTGAAAAATCTGTTTAGCAAAAAGGATTTAGCAACAGAAGAAATTGAAGAATTTCTTATTTCAAAAAATTTCGGAATAAAGTTCACAGAAGAGTTTATAGAAAAACTTAAGGAAAGCAAAATTGACTATTTGGAGCTTTTTGAAAAACTAATTAGAGAAACATTCAACAGTGTTGATACAAAAGTTAATACGGATGGGCCAAAGCCTGTGATTTTTGTCTTTGCTGGATCAAATGGATCTGGCAAAACAACAAGTATTGCAAAAATAGCAAATTACCAGAAAAAGAGAGGATTTAAAAATATTTTACTTATCGCAGGTGACACCTTTAGATCTGGTGCAACGGAACAGCTCTCAATATGGGCAGAACGTATTGACGTTGATATAGTTAAAGGGCAATCAGGTCAAGACCCTGCAAGCGTTGTATTTGATGGACTTTCAAAAGAAGGCATCTATGATCTAATTCTTGTTGATACCTCAGGAAGAGTCGAAACAAATGAAAACCTACTTAGAGAATTAACAAAAATAGAGAAGGTTATACTTAATAAAAAAGGACATATAAATGAGGTTTTTCTTGTACTTGATAGTCTCACAGGCTTGAATGCATTTAATCAAATGGAAGCATTCGTAAAAGCAATAAATGTTACAGGCATTATACTCACTAAATTCGACTCAAATAGTGCACCAGGAGTCGTTGTTCCAATTGTTCAAACCTATAAAATCCCAGTTAAATTCATTGGAACAGGTGAGGGAATTGAAGATTTAGAAGAATTTTCTGTCGATACTTACATACACAAACTAACGGGAGGTACTAAATGAAAAACATAACGCCAAGAGAAAAGAAACTTATAAAAAAAGCAAGAGTAAAAGAATTACTGGAAGTTTATTCAAATTTACTCACGGATAAAGAAAGAAAGATTCTCACACTTTATACTGACCCAGCCTTAAGTGGAGCTGCCATTGCAAAGAAGTTAAAAGTTTCAAGGCAGGCAATTCATGATCACATAAGACGTGGCATCAACAAAATGGAAAGATGTGAAACAAAATCAAAATTATTAGAAAAAAGAAGAAGAAAAATGAAAATATTCCTTGAAATTGAGGGCATCCTTTCCAAAAAAGAACTCTCAAAAGAGGATGTGCAAACTTTGAATAAACTATTTGAACAATTAAAAGACTTGGATTAGGAGGCATACCATTTTTGAATCTTTAAAGGAAAGCATAAACACAGTCCTTAAAAAGCTACGTTCAAAAGGCCATTTAAGTGAAGCAGATATAAAAGCAGCTATTAAAGAAATTAGATTTGCACTACTTGAAGCAGATGTTAATTATAAGCTTGTAAAAGAAATTACCGAGAAAGTTGAAACTGAGGCAAAGTCCTCAAAAGTGCTAGAGAGTTTCACTCCCGCTGAACAAATTTTGTCAATTTTATATTCAGTCCTTGTAGACTACGTTGGACACTCAGAAAAGCTAAAACTTCATGGAGGTAAAAACTTCATTATACTTGTAGGTTTACAGGGAAACGGTAAAACTACCACAGCTGCCAAACTTGGATATTATCTAAAGAAGAAATTAAATTACAATCCAATTCTCGTGCCTTTTGATTTCAAACGTCCTGCAAGTTTCGATCAACTTATTCAACTTGGAAAATCAAATGACATTGCTTATCTTGATTTAAGAAATGAAGAAAATATGAGAATTGCTCTATCTAAAATTGATTCATATATGGAAAAAAATGGTTTTAATGTCGCTATCATAGATACTGCTGGGAGAAAAGAGATAGACACCCCTCTTATGGAAGAATTGAAGTTAATAAACAACTATTTTGAGGATCCAGAGACACTCATGGTAATGGATGTTACCTTGGGACAAACCTCATTGGATATAGTAAAGGGCTTTAAAGAATATCTCAAGATAACAGGGGGCATATTTACAAAATTTGATTCATCTGCTAAAGGTGGTAGTGTTTTATCCTTTAGATATGTAACGGGGAGCCCTGTAAAGTTTGTTGGAACTGGAGAAAAAATTCAAGATCTTGAACCATTTGACGGCGATGCTCTTATTTCAAGATTGGTTGGAAGAGGAGATTTAAAAGGACTCTTTGAAAAGGCACAAGAGGCAATTTCTCTTGAAGAGAGTGAAAAAATAGCAAAAGATTTCCAAAGTGGAAATTTTGACTTAAATGATTTAAAGATGCAACTTGAAAGTCTTCTTAAAATGGGAGGACTATCGAAAGTATTCTCAATGCTTCCAAATTTTTCAAATCTAAAGATTCCAAAAGAGTATATGGATGAAAAGGCATTGAGAAGGATGATTGCTATCATAAACGCAATGACAAAGGAAGAAAGAGCACATCCAGAAATTATAAATGCATCAAGAAAAGAACGCATTGCTAAGGGCACTCATGTAAGCAAAGCAGAAGTAAATCAACTTCTCAAAAACTTTGAAAATTTCAAAAAATTATCGAAAAACCTTAAGAATCTTGATATATCAAAATTTAGATTTTAATCCCCTTTTAAATTTACTCGATTTATAAAATAACTTGAAATAAGAATTAATATACCACCCAAAACTGCATATATTGTAAGTTTTTCTTTAAGAAGAAGTGTGCCGTAAAGCGTAGAAAAAAACGGAACAAGGTAGCCAACAAAAGAAGACTTTCCTGCACCAAACTTTGATATTGCGTAAAAGAAATATGTATATCCAATCCCATTGAGTACAACGCCAGCAAAAATAAGAGCAAAAATAGACTGATAAGTGAAATCTGGCGCTGGAAGTTTAAAAATTGGAATTGCAATCAATGAAAACAAAAAACCAAATATCATCAAATAGAAAGATGATGTAAATGCATCCATAAAGCTTGAAACCTTCTTAAGAAGAATAACCCCAATCGCATAAGAAATCGAAGCAAACGCTACAAGCAATAAATTCAGTATATTAATTGAAATCTTTGCTTTGATGAATTCGTTAAAGAAAATGAAAAATACACCTAAAAATCCAAACAGAAAATAAGGAACTAATTTGCAATTTAGCTTTTCATTCGTAAATAAAATTGAAAATATCAATGCAAAAATTGGCGAACTTGCCAATAATAAAGATGCAATATAGCTTGGAACAGTCCTTTCACCGAAAGATATAAGAATTTGGGGTAAAAATGTGTCAAAAAAGGCCGCACTCAAAACAAAAATTAATGCATTTTTTTCAAATATAATATTCCTCTTTAAAATGAACTTTAAGATTATAAAAATTGATATTGCTCCAATAAGAAGTTTTAATGACACAAAAAGAATTGGATGAAAACTCTTTATGATGATTTTAATAAGTATATAATCTGACCCCCAGATAAGCGAAAGTGAAAGTATACTGAAAGTAAAATTATCTATGAGACTTTTAAGTTTTGCCATTTGTAAATTATACACAGTTCAAAATGCAAAAAAAATAAAAAAGCCCTGGCAGCGTCCTACTCTCCCGCACCGTCGCCGGTACAGTACCATCGGCCCTGAAGGGCTTAACTTCCGTGTTCGGAATGGGAACGGGTGTTTCCCCTTCGGTATAGCCACCAGAGCAAAAGGATTGTACCTTCAAAACTGCATGGGGTATAGTAAGTCCTCGACCTATTAGTACCCGTCAGCTAAACGCATTGCTGCGCTTACACCTCGGGCCTATCAACCTCGTAGTCTACGAGGGGTCTTACTCCTTGCTTGCGCAAGGATGGGAGGTCTAATCTTGGGGTAGGCTTCGCGCTTTAGATGCTTTCAGCGCTTATCCAGTAGAGACTTAGCTACCCAGCTCCTGCCCCTGGCGGGACAACTGGTCCACCAGCGGTCTCCTTCCCGGGGTCCTCTCGTACTACCGGGAAACCCCCTTCAAACTTCCTACGCCCGTAGCGGATTAGGACCGAACTGTCTCACGACGTTCTGAACCCAGCTCACGTACCGCTTTAACCGGCGAACAGCCGGACCCTTGGGACCTTATCCAGCCCCAGGATGCGATGAGCCGACATCGAGGTGCCAAACCTTCCCGTCGATGTGAACTCTCGGGAAAGATCAGCCTGTTATCCCCGGGGTAGCTTTTATCCGTTGAGCGACGGCGTTTCCACACACCACCGCCGGATCACTAAGCCCCACTTTCGTGTCTGTTCGACCTGTCGGTCTAAGCAGTCAAGCTCCCTTATGCCTTTGCACTCAACGGCTGATTTCCAACCAGCCTGAGGGAACCTTTGGGCACCTCCGTTACCTTTTAGGAGGCGACCGCCCCAGTCAAACTGCCCGCCTGACATTGTCCTCCCGCCCGATCAGGGCAAGGAGTTAGAACTTCAGCATACCAAGTGTGGTATTCCACCGGCGGCTCCCCCAGAGCTGGCGCCCTGGGTTCTCAGCCTCCCACATATCCTATACATGGTATACCGAAGTTCAGTATCAGGGTACAGTAAAGCTCCACGGGGTCTTTCCGTCCTGCTACGGGTAGGCCGCGTCTGCACGACCACCGTTATTTCACCGAATTCCTCTTCGAGACGGCGCTCAGATCGTTACGCTTTTCATGCGCGTCGGAACTTACCCGACAAGGTATTTCGCTACCTTAGGACCGTTATAGTTACGGCCGCCGTTCACCGGGGCTTAAGTTCGGAGCTTCGCGGGCTTACGCCCACTAACCCCTCCCTATAACCTTCCGGCACCGGGCAAGCGTCGGCCCCTATACGTCGTCTTTACGACTTTGCAGAGACCTGTGTTTTTGTTAAACAGTCGCCTGAGCCTGTTTACTGAGACCCGAAGAAGCAGTAGGAAGCAATGTTCCTACCACCCCTCCAGGCACCCCTTCTCCCGAAGTTACGGGGCAAACTTGCCGAGTTCCTTGAAGAGGATTCTTTCGAACGCCTTGGGAGCGTGCTCCCCGTCTACCTGTGTTGGATTGCGGTACGGGCACACATCTTCCTCGTTAGAGGTTTTTCTCGTGAGTGTGGAATCAGCCACTTCGCCTTGCGGCTCCCCATCGCTTCTCGGAGTTATCGCATCCAGGGATTTGCCTCCGGATGCCTCCTACCAGCTTGGACGCGGACGACCAAAACCGCGCATGGCCTATCCTCCTCCGTCACCCCTTCCTGATAACGGAAGATATGCGGTACAGGAATATTAACCTGTTGTCCATCACCTACGCCTTTCGGCCTCGGCTTAGGCCCGACTAACCCTGGGCGGACGAACCTTCCCCAGGAAACCTTAGACTTACGACGGCAGGGATTCTCGCCCTGCTTTTCGTTACTCAACCCAAGATTCTCACTTCCAGTCGCTCCAGCACTCCTCACGGTATGCCTTCTCAGCAACTGGAACGCTCGCCTACCGCTCAAGATGTCCGAAGACATCTTGAACCCGCTGCTTCGGTAGTAGACTTAGCCCCGAACATTTTCGGCGCAGGACCGCTCGACTAGTGAGCTGTTACGCACTCTTTAAAGGATAGCTGCTTCTAAGCTAACCTCCTAGCTGTCTAAGCAGTCCCACATCCTTTGATGCACTTAGTCTACTTTAGGGACCTTAGCAGACGATCTGGGTTGTTTCCCTACTCGACGATGGACCTTAGAGCCCACCGACTCACTGGTAGGATACGGCAATGCGGTATTCGAAGTTTGGTTGGGTTCGGAAGTCTGGTAAGACCCCTAGCCCATCCAGAGCTCTACCCCCGCACGCTAATTTCCTACCGCTGCACCTAAATGCATTTCGGCGAGAACTAGCTATCTCCAGGTTCGGTTAGAATTTCTCTCCTACCCACAGCTCATCCGACGAGTTTTTTCCCCCGACCGGTTCGGGCCTCCACGGGCTCTTACACCCGTTTCACCCTGGCCATGGGTTGGCCACCTGGTTTCGAGTCTGATGACAGCGACTAACGCCCTATTCGGACTCGCTTTCGCTACGGCTCCGGGTTTCACCCCTTAGCCTTGCCACTGCCATCAACTCCTTGGGTCATACTTCAATAGGCACGCAGTCAGGCTGAAGCATTGCTGCTTCATAGCCCTCCTACCCATTGTAGGCACATGGTTTCAGGTTCTATTTCACTCCCCTCCCGGGGTTCTTTTCACCTTTCCCTCGCGGTACTATGTTCACTATCGGTCGCCGGAGTATTTAGCCTTGGAAGGTGGTCCTCCCTGATTCCCGCAGGGTTCCTCGTGTCCCGCGGTACTTGGGATCAAGCCTAGGAGTAAACTGCTTTTCGTCTACGGGACTATCACCCTCTTTGGTTGCTCTTTCCAAAGCATTCGACTAAGCAGTTTATTTTTAACTCCACACTCTCCTCACGGGGAGAGATGGCTTGTCCCACGACCCCGTTTGTGCAACGCCCGTGAGCTTATACACACAAACGGTTTAGGCTGTTCCCCTTTCGCTCGCCACTACTCAGGGAATCTCTGTTTTGATTTCTTTTCCTCAAGGTACTAAGATGTTTCAGTTCCCTTGGTTCCCCTCCTTGCCCTATGTATTCAGACAAGGATGTGAGGGTTTTACCCTCACGGGTTTCCCCATTCGGACATCCACGGATCACAGCTTGTTTTGCAGCTCCCCGTGGCCTATCGCAGGCTTGCTGCGTCCTTCATCGGCTCCGTGCGCCAAGGCATCCACCATGTGCCCTTACTAACTTACTATACCCACATGCAGTTTTCAAGGTACAATCCGCTTTAACAGCAGAGGGACTGTGCCCTCAAAACTAAACAGCGAAAAGTAAGACCCAAATAAGTTTCGACGAGAAACTTAAAAAACACACCGATTTTAAGGATGCTCCTTAGAAAGGAGGTGATCCAGGCGCACGTTCTCGTACACCTACCTTGTTACGACTTCACCCTCCTCATCACGCACACCTTCGTGACTCACCGAGCCACTTCGGGTGCACGCAACTCGGGTGGTGTGACGGGCGGTGTGTACAAGACCCGGGAACGTATTCATCGCCGTATAGCTGACCGGCGGTTACTAGCAACTCCAGCTTCATGAGGGTGAGTTGCAACCCTCAATCCGTACTGAGGTCGGTTTTTTGCGATTAGCTCCCCATTACTGGTTCGCAACGCATTGTCCCGACCATTGTCGCATGTGTGTAGCCCTGGGCATAAGGGCCATGAGGATTTGACGTCATCCCCTCCTTCCTCCAGCTTATCGCTGGCAGTCTCCTTAGAGTGCATAGGCCGAAGCCTATTAGCAACTAAGGACAGGGGTTGCGCTCGTTCACGGACTTAACCGTACATCTCACGACACGAGCTGACGACAACCATGCAGCACCTGTGCATGTGCCATAGGGTGTAACCCCTATGGGGGCCCGAGTTTCTTCGGGCTTTCACATGCATGTCAAGCCCAGGTGAGGTTCTTCGTGTAGCATCGAATTAAACCACATGCCTCGCTGCTTGTGCGGGTCCCCGTCAATTCCTTTGAGTTTCAACCTTGCGGCCGTACTCCCCAGGTGGGGTGCTTAACGCGTTAGCTACGGCACTGAGGGAATTACCCCCCAACACCAAGCACCCATCGTTTAGGGCGTGGACTACCAGGGTATCTAATCCTGTTTGCTCCCCACGCTTTCGTACCTGAGCGTCAGAGACAGGCCAGGGAGCCGCCTTCGCCACTGGTGTTCCTCCCGATATCTACGGATTTTACCCCTACACCGGGAATTCCACTCCCCTCTCCTGCTCTCTAGACCTGTAGTCTTGAATGCAAGCTCAAGGTTAAGCCCTGAGTTTTTACATCCAACTTACAGGTCCGCCTGCGTACCCTTTACACCCAGTAATTCCGGATAACGCTCGCCCCCTACGTTTTACCGCAGCTGCTGGCACGTAGTTGGCTGGGGCTTATTCGCAAGGTACCATCAAGGATAGGGCCCTATTCGAACCCTTCCCTTTTTCCCTTGCAAAAGGAGTTTACGACCTTTCGGCCTTCGTCCTCCACGCGGCGTCGCTGGTTCAGGCTTTCGCCCATTGACCAAGATTCCCCACTGCTGCCTCCCGTAGGAGTCTGGGCCGTGTCTCAGTCCCAATGTGGCTGACCACCCTCTCAGGCCAGCTACCCGTCATAGCCTTGGTGAGCCGTTACCTCACCAACTAGCTGATAGGAGATGAGCCCATCCTGAAGCGGTAGCTTGCGCCACCTTTCTTTAGAGAACCGAAGTTCTCCAACATTATCGGGTATTACCCATCCTTTCGGATGGCTATCCCCGTCTACAGGGTAGGTTACTCATCCATTACTCACCCGTTTGCCGCTAAGAAGACTCCTGTGTTGCCACAGGAAATCTTCTCCGCTCGACTTGCATGTGTAAGGCACGCCGCCAGCGTTCATCCTGAGCCAGGATCAAACTCTCCGAAAAATATTCAAAGGGCCTTACTTTCGCTGTTTAGTTTTCAAGGTACAATCCGCTGTACCAACTTGCCTATCTTTACATAGGCACACTATTATACTACTTTTTACTCTCTTGTCAAGGGGGATAACCCCAAGACATTCTACTTTTTTCAAGGTGCCTTGCTCAAGTTTTCGGTTCCTTGAGTCTCAGCGATTACAATAATACCAAAAACTATATCCTGTGTCAAGAGGGGATAGGAAGATTTTCAAAAATTCTTTCAAAATTCCAGATAGATGTGTTAAAATAACGAGTTTGCGCAATTTAAAAGACAAATATTTTCAAAATTTAGATTATTTTTGAATGAGAAACTACAATAATAAAAATTAGCCTAATTTAGATTTTGAATGATCTTTATGTAAAAATAACATTAATTTAACTATTCTTGCGTTCTAATTCTTCTTATATAATCTGATTCAACTTTTGAGAAAATACACCCACAGTAATTTTGCCTGTAAAGCCCGTAGTATTTGCTTAAAATAACGCTTGCCTTGAAGCCGTTCTTCTTTTTGAAATCAATCTCAAGAAATTTTACTCCATATATATTCTCAAGTTCATGAGCAATTTCAAAGACCCAGTCAGACCTTTTATGCGGACTGATAGTTATAGTAGTAGTAAAATAATCAAAGCCGAGGTCATGTGCAAGTTTTGCGGTTCTTTCAAGACGTTCTTTATAACAAAGATAACATCTATTTCCTCCCTCTTGTTCTTTTTCAAGACCTCGAACCAAATAGAACCAACTCCTCAAAACTTCATCGTTATACTCGCCAACGATAAGAGGAAAGTTTTGGTATTCTGAAAGTTTTCTCACCTCTTCAAGTCTTTTTTCGTATTCTTCTTTTGGATGAATATTGGGATTGTAGAAAAATCCAGTTACATTGAAATGGAGACCTTTGAGTAAAAGCACAGGATACGTCGCATCAGGTGCACAACAAATATGCAAAAGCACTTTCTCAAAATTTCCTCTCGGCAAAATCTGTTTATTTTTTCTATCTTTCATATTACAATTATAGTATGAATATACTTACACAGTTATTTTCTAATAATATACTTATAGCTTCTATCTTTTCTAACATCATTGCACAAGTACTTAAGGTTATATTTACATATTTAGTTGAGAAAGAATGGGATTGGGAGATGCTCACTTCAACTGGTGGCAACCCAAGTTCCCACACAGCAACAGTAACAACATTAACAATTCTTTTGGGAGCAAAATTTGGATTTGACTCACCCTATTTTTCGATTGCATTTGTATTCTCTGCGATAGTCGTTTTCGATGCTATTTCTGTAAGAAGGGAAGTTGGAAAACACGCAAAAACAATGAATGAGATATTTTTTGAAACACCCCTTGGTAAAAGACTAAGAGAGAGCATTGACATTGAAACTTTTAAAGAGCTTGTAGGACATTCTGGAATAGAAGTCTTTATAGGCTTTCTTTTAGGACTTCTTATTGCAATTATTGATATTATATTTTTCTTTTAAATCAGGTATTAAGAGAAAGGTCAAATCTATATTGAAGTGCTTCTGCAATATGAGGAAGTCGCACAAGCTCACTTCCTTCAATGTCTGCAATGGTTCGGGCAACTTTAAGAATCTTATCAAATCCCCTTCCAGTAAGTCCAAGTCTTGTTGATGCATTTTCAAGGAAAACTTTCTCTTCATGTCCTAATTTTATAAAAGCCTTTATTGAACGTGGCGTAAGAGAGGCGTTATTTTTAATCTTCGTGTCTTTGTATCTTTCCTGTTGAATAATTCGAGCTTTAATAACCCTATCCCTTATGGATTTTGATGATTCTGATTTCGAATCATGAACAAGTTCATGAGGCAAAAGTCTTGGCACTTCAATTTGGATGTCAAATCGATCCCATATGGGACCTGATACTCTATTCCTATATCTCTTAATTTCCGAAATAGAACAAGTGCATGGATGTTCTTTATCTCCAAACCATCCACAAGGACAAGGATTCATTGCGGCAACAAGCATAAAGTTAGAGGGAAACATAACTCTTTCTTTAGCTCTTGTTATAACTACAAACCCATCTTCCATGGGTTGCCTTAGAGATTCAAGAACATCTCTTCTAAATTCTCCCAATTCATCTAAAAATAAAACTCCATTATGCGAAAGACTTACTTCTCCCGGTTTTACTGGGTTTCCACCTCCAATTATTGAGGGAAGAGTAGCAGAAGAGTGAGGAGATCTAAATGGTCTTTTATTAACAACACCACTTCCCAATAAATTAGACACACTATAAATTTTTGTAATCTCAAGTGACTCTTCCTTTGTAAGTGGCGGAAAGATTGACGGAATTCTTCTTGCAATAAGTGTCTTACCTGACCCAGGTGAACCAATCATAACTATGTTATGTCCACCTGCAACGGCAATCTCCACTGCTCTTTTTGCTTGGTATTGCCCTTTTATATCCGAGAAATCCTCTTCCTCTAAAAATTCCGATTCAAGAATTTTTGTTAGATCAGTCCTCACAGGTTCAATAGATCTATCCCCGTTAATGAATTCGACAACTTCCTTTAAGTGTTTAACAAAGTAAATATCGACATCTTCAACAATGCTTATCTCACTCATTAAATCGTAAGGAGCAATTACTTTTGAACCTTTTTTAAGAGAAGAAACCATTGGCAATGCACCAACAATTTTCCGTATACTACCATCAAGCGACAGTTCTCCCAAAAAGTAAAAATCATTCATTTTATCCTGATCTTTTACAACACCTATTATCGAAAGAATCCCCACGGCAATGGGTAAATCGAAATATGTTCCATCTTTCTTAACATCGGCAGGTGCAAGATTAACAGTTATTTTCCGAATTGGAAATTCAAAACCTGCATTTTTGATGGCTGCCCTCACACGTTCCTTTGATTCTTCAACACTTTCAGTGGGCAACCCAACAATTGTAAAAGAGGGAAGTCCATTTCCTATATCAACTTCAACAAGGACTTCAACTCCATCAATACCCTTAAGCGTTGTTGTTTTAACCTTAGAGAGCATTATGGCCTCACAACATAAGTCTCATCGTCAAAGTAAAGAGAACGGTCCCAATTCACGCCATCAACAATTTTAGGCTTTGGCGAATCTACAAGTTCAACTCTAATAAATGTCGATCTATACCACGAAAATGTTGGTGGTAAAACCTTAACAGGAGCTTTTTCAACAACATAATATCCTTCATGAAGTATCCTTTCGCTAACAAGCAGATATTCATTAAAGTCCCTTAGCATATCAGTAATAACAAGATTCATATCAAGAAGATCTTTCTCAACCTCAAACCATTTCTTAAGGGAGGATTCAAAATGACTCAACCCAAAATATCCAGAAGAGCCTTTTCCTTTAAGAGAATGAACACAACGTGAAAGAAATAGTTGCATACCCTTTACAGTCTCAACAGGGTCTGTTAAAAAAGTATCAAATTTATTTATAAATTCCTCATCTAATCTGTCTGCTGCATTGTAATTATATGCTTCAATATTTAACTTATAATCTTTAGAAACCTCATTTATATAATCGACTATTCTCTTATCGATATCAACAACTACAACTCTTTTTGGCATCTTTGAAAGAGCAAAAACTATACTTGTTAAATCATCATCTCCAAGGAAAAATATCTCTTTTCCTTCAAGGTCCCCCCTTTCATAGACAAATTCAAGACGCCTTACTGAATTTTCTTCGCTTACAACTCCTTGATCAAACTCGGTTGTTTCTAAGGGGCGATTCTTAAAAATCTCCTTGAAAGTCTCAAGAATATCCTTAAAATATGATGGGTCATGAATTTTACCATGGCAATAAGGACACTTTGTATCAATATAGGGCATTGAATTATTCTTTTTTAATTCTAAAATTCCTGCTTCTGTTATCTTAATTTTGTTGCCGGAATATTCAATCAATTTTCTTTCTTTTAAATTTTCAAGAGTATCATATAAACTTTTAATATCATTATCCTGCATTATTATAAGTTCCCATATATCAAGAGGCCTTTTCCATAAGGCTCTCAAAATCTGAAGACTCATTCTATCCATAATTACCTCCTTCACAAAAATTTTCAAACCCTTACATTTTAGCACATTTGACTATTTTAGAAAAAAATTATTAGTAGTATAATTTTGCTGTGATAAAAGGAGTGGGCATAGACATAGTGAACATAAAACGGATTGAAAAAATTCTTGAAACCTATGGTGAAAGGTTTATCTTAAGAGTTTTAAGTAAAAGCGAATTAAAGGAATTAAAGAAAAAAGGCAACATCGCTGAATTTATTGCTGGACGATTTGCAGCAAAAGAAGCAATAACAAAAACTCTTGAAAATGCAATCCCCTTTAACCAAATTGAAATTACTTATAATGATTATTCAAAACCCACGGTTAAAAATTTTCCTGATATTTTTGTTTCAATTTCACATGAAAAAGAATTTGCAATTGCAATAGCGATAAGGATAGGGATATGAAAGTTGTAACAAGTGAAGAAATAAAAAAATTAGACGAACTTGCAATTAATAGTGGAATTTCTGAAGAAATCCTTATGGAAAATGCAGGTAGTGCTGTTTTTTATTTTTTAAAGTCAAAATTTGGTCTTTTAAGAAAATTTCTCATATTTGCAGGCTCTGGAAATAATGGGGGAGATGCCTTTACCGTTGCAAGATTACTTTCTTCACACAATGCCGAAGTAACTCTTTTTACCGTTTCTGATGCAACAAAACTAAAGGGAAGTGCTCTGAAAAATTTCGAACTCCTTAAAAACTATCCTGTTGAAGTTCTCGAATTTACATCAATTAACAGAGTTTTGCTTTTAGCAATAAAAGAAGCAGATGTAATCATTGACGGTATTTTTGGAACAGGATTAAACCGACCAATTAACGGGAAAATAGAGGAGCTTGTTGTTGAAATCAATAATTCAGGAAAACCAGTTGTTGCAATTGATATCCCATCGGGAGTCTCCGCAAACACTGGCGAAGTTTTAGGAGTTGCAATCAAAGCAAACTATACTATCACAATGGGGCTTCCTAAAAGAGGTTTCTTTGCATATCCAGGATGTGACTATGTAGGAAAAATTATCGTAAATCACATAACATACCCTCCTGAAATAACTCATTCAAAGGATATTTCCGTGGAAATAAAAATCATTGAGCCATATACGGCTCGCCCAACAGATGCGCACAAGGGAAGTCTTGGGAAGGCGCTTTTCATTGCAGGTTCATCTCACTACACGGGTGCACCTTACTTTAATGCTCTTTCGTTTCTCAAAGGTGGTGGAGGTATCTCCTACCTTGCTACAACTGAATATGTTTCAAAGATAGTATCTGAAAGATCTCCAGAAATAGTGCAAATTCCTTTGAAAGAAAACAAAAATGGAGCAATCTCAAATGAAGACATTGGAAAAATAATCGAATTTTCCAAAAATGTCGACGTTGTTGCAATTGGTTCGGGGCTTTCAATTGATGAAGACACAGAGCAACTGGTTTTAAATGTTATTCAAAATGTTCAAAAACCACTTATTATAGACGGCGATGCAATAACCATCATTTCAAAATATAAGGAAATTCTTAAGAAAAGAACGTTTGATACAGTCCTTACACCTCATATTGGCGAATTCTCAAGACTTACAGGACTTCCTGTTAACGAAATAAAAAAAGATAAGTTCTCAGCCTTATTCAAAGCAATGAAAGAAATCCAACATTTGATAGTTCTAAAAGGAGAGTATTCGCTAATTGGTTTAAATGGAAATATATACATAAATACTTCTGGAAATCCTTTGCTTGCAACGGCAGGAAGTGGAGATGTGCTTGTAGGAACAATAGCAAGTTCTATTGCACGAAAAGGAAATACCTTAGAAGGTACTATTTTAGGCACATATATTCATGGTCTTTCGGGGGATCTTTTAGCAAATGAATTTAAAGAAGGGATAACTGCTTTGGATATTTTGCAAAATATCCCAAATGCTATAAGATATTATTGGGAGCATTATAAAGAATTAGAGGGGGCATTCTATGAAAGATTATGAAATAATTGGCAGATTACAAGAAATAAAAGAGAGACTCAATTCAAGACCTTATGCCCCAATACTAAATATTCTATTTCTCACATACCACTTAATGCTAAAAAATTATGATATAGTGGAAACACATGCAGAAACACTTTCAATGGACTCTCCAACGCCGTCTACCTTTTATGAACTTTTTAGAGGAATCTCATATCTCATAAAAGGGAAGGACATTGACGCGAATATAGCTTTCAAATACGTTTTAAACATCGATCCAGAAAATCAATACGGATACCTTTTTAAGGGAATAATCAATCTCAAAGAAGGTAAAATTGCAAAAGAACTCTTTGATAAAGCAATTGTGCTTGCACCAAAATACGAAAAGGAAATAATTAAGGAGATTACAAATGCCGAGGAAAACGAAAAACTTAAAATAATTCTATCCGAAGAAAATATCTCCCGAAAAGAATTCATTGATATTCTTGAAGAGCTTGATAAGTCAGCAAAATTTGACCCAATCATCAAAACAACTCTTGCAGAAGCTTATTTAAGAGCAGGAGAATATAAAAAAGTCCCGCCCATACTAGAAAATGTATTAGTAAATTATCCAAACTATCCAAGAGCATTGTACCTTATGGGACGCATGATTGATGAATACCTTGGAAATCACGAAAAGGCAAATGATTACTTTAAAAAAATAATAGAAATAAATCCTCTTTGCAGGTTCGCCGTTGTCCCAATTGAGGAAGATAAGCTTCTAAAAATGGATGAATTAAACGAACTCAAAAATTTATACAAAATTGAAATGCCAGTTATTAAATTCTTTAAAGAAGAATTTGAAAAATTAGTTGAAAAACCACAAGTACAGGAAAAAGCTCAAAAGGAGGAACCTCAAAAAACAAAGCCTAAAGAAGCCGAAATAAATAAGAATAATGTAGACGATTCCCAAAAAGAGAAAAATCAAAGTGATATAGATGAACTATATGCTGGTATTAACCTTTTAAAAGAGAAAAAATACGAAGAGGCATTGAAGTTTTTCTTAAATAAGCTTAAAGAGTCTCAAAATAAAGAAAAATAAGAAGAAAAAAGACATACTTACATCAACCAAGCTTCCTGTCCTAAATCCAATAATATGGAATTTTCTTGAACTAATTGGATAAAAAATTGGTATTCCTTCAACTGTAATAAAGTCAAGAAATAGATGCGAAAATACTCCTACAATAAAAGGTGCTATCCCAAAATTTCCGAAGATAAAATAATATATGCAAAGAATCACAACATAAACAAAAGGCGTATGTAATATCCCTCTGTGCTTCAAATTTCTTGGTTTGTTTTTCACTACTTTTGAAAGCACACCAAATGTATCAATATCCGGAAATAGACTTCCAAAGGAAGCAAGTGTAACGTTAATAAGGCTTGTGTTGCCCTCTAAAAAAAGCGCAAAGGTTAAATGTGTAAAACCAAGCATAAAACTATTATATCAATGAAGGCATAACTGTAGAAAATGCTATAATTTATATGGAGGTGATAAAAATGATTATAAAGTACTATGGACATTCAAGCTTCCTAATTGAGACAAATGGTTTTAAAATTCTCACAGATCCATACGATCCATCAATGGGATATCCTGTAAAATTTCCAGAAGTAGACATAATAACCGTATCTCACGAGCACTTCGACCACAACGCAGTTAAGTATGTGCCAAGCTACAAGAAAGTTTTAAGAGGGGTAATAAATGAAGAAATTAACGGCATAAAATTTGAAAGTATCGAAGCCTATCACGATGAGAAAAATGGGCTTGAAAGAGGATTAATTCACCTTTTTAAGATTACTTCGGAAAACATTACCCTTATACACTTTGGTGATTTAGGAGATAAAAGGTTTAAAGAGAAACAAAAAAATTTCATAAAGGGCACAAATGTTTTCTTTATACCTGTTGGTTCAGTTTACACAATCGGACCCAATGACGCAAAGGAAATAATTAGCGAATTTAAGCCAAATATTGCAATTCCTATGCATTACCGATTAAAAGGATCAACACTAAATGTTTTACCTCTTGAGGAATTTACAAAAGGAATCCACTTCAAAACCTTAAAGGAACTCAATATTAATAAAGAAAACCTTCCTCAAGGTGAGATTATTGTTCTTGAACCTCAATTTTAGAAATTCTTTTATTGTATAAATCAAACAAAAATGCAAAAATAACAAACCCTATTGAGAACCACTGATTTGGCGTAAGTCCAAAAAATCTATTTGGAATATAACGAATAAACTCAACAAGAAAAAGCATCGGAGAAAAGATATATCCAAAATAGGTAAAAAGTTTTCCATCATAAAGATTTTTATTCTTTCTTAGAATATAAATCAAAGCAAAGAAAGTAAGCCAACCACTAAGTGCATTGAGGAGTTGTGCAGGATAAAGTGGCGTATTAAGAAGATCACACTGGGATTTTGGATTTGTAAACACAAGTGAAAATGGAAAAACTTTGGGCCACCAGGATGGCACAGGAATTCCGTAGCAACAACCATTAAAGAAACATGCAAATTTACCAATACCATAGCCAATTGCAACACCCAATGCGCCGCCATCAAGTACCTTTTTTAAAGAAACTTTGTAGAATTTTGCAGATATTACAATGGCGAGAAGTCCACCTAAAATCATTCCTTCAAAAGATAAGCCACCTTCCCAAAATGCAAAAATTGTAAGCGGATGTTTTAGGTATGTTGAAAGATAAGGCGACACAAACACCCAAAAAACCCTTGCGCCTAAAATCCCACCGATAAGTGCCCATATAACTACATTGAGGAAAGTATCTTCATCTATACCCCTGTCTTTCACATATCTAAGTGCTGTTAATATTCCAACAATTGCAGCAATTGCAACTATAACTCCATAAGTTCTCAGTTCAAAATTTCCGATTTTTATTAGCACTGGATACATTCTAACCTCCTTTATTAATAAATATCGTCTTTTACGCTTTTTGTAGTTTTTTCTTGCTTCATTTCTTTAATAAATCCTTCATCATAGGACCTTACATTTATAGGAAGTGGTAATGGCACCGCATAGCCAAATACAAGTGCTTGCTTTTGTTCTAATGTAGACAGTATTTTTACAAGCCTTTTTGTATGTGAAGCACCTTGAAAAACAGCATTGATATCATTTTCATCTTTCAGTTCCATTACAAGTCTTGTTCCAATTTGCGAAAGAACTTCTGGATCAATTTCGCTTGGCCTCTGATCAATAATGAAAAGAGTGACATTAAACTTTCTCATTTCTCTTGCAATTCTTCCAAAGACATTGTTTGCCTGATACTGCTTTGAGAGAAATTTGTGTGCTTCTTCAATTGCAATTATCACACGATTCTTTTGGGTATCTTCCGTTAAATTAGAAAATTCATTAAAAATTCTTCTTGTGATAATATTCGAAACAAAATAGTATGTAAGTCTATCGTCTTTATAATCACCAGAAAATTGCACAACCACGCTTATCCCATTTTTTAGGTTCTCAATTATGCTTTTTATTGAATCGCTTGAACTAGTTTCTTTAAGAAACTTCAAATTTTTCAATTTTTGGAGGTGTCTTGAAAGTGCATCAAGTGATTCTAAATTAACGGCAAGCTCGTCAGAAACCTCCTTTTTATCTTTTACATTTGGATACTCATCTAAAAGAAACTTAAGCCAATCTTTACGTCTCCTTGAAACTATTTCAAGCGTTTCTTCTGATTTTGGAGAAAATTGTAATATATCTGACACAAGCACAACATCTTCAGGCTCAACATCTTCATATGCAATTTCAATGTATGTATTTGCATCTTTACTTGATTTTGATACATCAAAAATTTTGACAGATTCTGAAAACAAACTTGCAAGAGAATCAATTTTTCCACTTTCACTTCTAATACTTCTTCCATGTTCATTATGCATATCAAAAATGAGCAAGGTAGAAATTTTATTCTTTATGAGACCTGCAAAAATTATTCTTGCAAAGAAAGATTTTCCAGATCCTGTAATACCAAAGAGTCCCGAATTTCTCATTGAAAGTTTTTCAAGATCTATGTAAAGTTTTTCTTTACTTGTAAGAGGTGTGCCTATGTAAAAAGCATTCTTCTCAGGAATAATTCTCCGAAAATCGGTCGACTTCACACTTCTTACTTTTGAAAAATGGGTTGGCAATGTTTTTACTGTGGTGCCATAAGAATTCGGATCCTTAGGTAGCGAAAGATATGGAAAAATGGAAATTTCATTATATACAAACGACGATACTGCAAGTTTTTCGATTCCATCATCAACATCCTCATCAACTGGCGGATCAAAAAATACTTCATCTGTGGTCACCTTAAGCCTTATATCATCAACGACACACAAATAGTCCATATTTTTCCCTTCAACAACAACGAAATCTCCAATTCTTATATTTTCTGGATTCACATAGGTATTTAATTTAAATGTAAGACCTTCTCCAAAAGAGCCAGATGTAATGTACCCAATGTAATTGCTTAATTCCTTTTCCATTAACCCTTCACTCCCCTTACAATCTCCATAAGGGATGCATAATCCTTTCTAAAAGCAGTTGAAAGCTCTAATATTAGTTCTTTTAATCTTTCAGATCTTTCATCCTTATCAAACTCAGAAAGATAATTCTTTAATAGACCTATAATGGCTTTGTTTCTTTTCGGAAATCTATTTGAATCAATTCTTGCAAGTTCAAGCATTACGAAAATATTATCAAAAATTTTTTTAGTCTCCTCAAATTTTACCTCGTAAAGAAGCGCATTCATAACAGGCGACTTTGTAAAAGGAAAGTAATGCTCTTTATCAAACTCTGCAAGCGGATATATCTTAATAAGGTATCTTAGATAATCATTAACATGTGGGTATTCTTCCTGAAGTTTTTCTTCGGGTATATCATATGACTCGTGGCTTCCACCAGGGATCATATTTATATAAAGATCATCAAGCACTAAAAATATCAGATTATTAATCTTTGTAGTTTTTAAAAGAGTCCCAACTTGAATAGTTGCCTTTTCCTTTGGTTCGGCAAGAATTTCAAGCCCGTCAATTGAAATTATTTCTGCTATGTGCTTTTCTTCCATTTTTCAATATATTATATTAAAATACTTGAAAAAAATAACTTAATTTGTATTATTAAAGCAAAGGAGGTTAGGAAAATGATTTTGGATGGAAAAGAGATTGCAGTAAAATTACAAAACGAAATTAGGACTAATGTCGAGGAATTAAAGAAAAGGTTAATTAATCCGGCACTTGCAGTTGTGCAAGTTGGCGAAGAGAAGGCATCTGAAAGCTATGCAAAGAACATTAGAAAAGAAGGAGAAAACCTTGGCATTTATGTAGAGCATCATAAACTACCCACTGAAATTACGGAAGAAGAATTTCTTTATAATATTAAAAATCTTAATCTAAGAAAAGACATTCACGGAATCCTGATTGAACTTCCTTTGCCAGAGCACATAAACAAGTCAAAGGTAATAGAAACAATTGCACCAGAAAAGGATGTTGATGGTTTTCATCCCATAAACTTTGGAAAACTCTTTGAAGGAACCACTCCTTTTCAACCAGCAACTGCACAAGCAATACTTACCACCATAAAAACTGTCGTAACAATAGAGGGTAAATATGCTGTTGTGATAGGAAGAAGCAATATTGTTGGAAAACCAACTGCAGCATTACTTCTCCAAGAAAATGCAACAGTAACAATTTGTCACTCAAAAACAAGAAACCTCCAAGAAATAACAAGATTAGCAGATATTCTTGTTGTATCAGTAGGAAAAGCAAAACTAATCGATAAGAGTTATGTTAAACCTGGTGCTGTTGTAATTGATGCAGGAATCAATAAAATTGATGGAAAACTAGTTGGTGATGTGGATTTTGAGAGCGTTAAAGAAGTTGCAAGTTATATAACACCTGTCCCTGGTGGCATTGGAGTATTAACAACGCTTATGCTTTTCAGGAATACATTAAAAGCTGCAAAACTACAAAATAAAATAATTTAGGAGGTGAATTGTGCACGAAGGAGAAAGGAAACTTGAGTGGGCTTTTACACATATGAAAATTCTTCAAAAAATAAAGGATGACTTTGAGAAAAGAAAACCTTTTAAAGGAATTAATATTGCACTTTCAATTCACCTTGAAGCCAAAACTGCAAATCTTGCAAAAGTCCTTAAAATTGGTGGTGCAAATATCTATGTGTCTGGCTCAAATCCTCTTACTACACAAGACGATGTTGCGGAGGCTCTAAGAAATTTTGGAATCCCAGTTTTTGCAAGAAGAGGGGAAACTGAAAGTGAACATCTTGAAAACATCATGAAAACTCTTGATGTAAAACCACATATTGTGATTGATGACGGCGGAGATCTTGTACACCTTTTACACTACAAAAGAAAAGATCTTCTCAAAAATGTTATTGGCGCATGCGAAGAAACTACAACGGGTGTTATAAGAAACAAAGCACTTGAGAATGCAAGACTCCTCAAATTCCCAGTTATTGCAGTAAACAATGGGAAATGTAAGCACCTTTTTGATAATAGATATGGAACAGGTCAATCTACATGGGATGCCATAATGAGAACAACTAACCTAAACATAGCGGGAAAAAACGTCGTTGTTGCAGGTTATGGCTGGGTAGGAAAGGGTGTTGCAATGAGAGCTCGGGGATTAGGAGCAAAGGTAATTGTAACTGAAGTTAACCCAATAAAAGCAATTGAAGCACATATGGATGGCTTCGAAGTAATGGAAATGAAAAATGCCGCAAAAATTGGTGATATTTTTGTTACCACGACTGGTAATATAAATGTAATTGATTCAAGACATTTTGAACTTCTAAAAGATGGAGCAATTTTAACAAATGCTGGGCACTTCAATGTTGAAATAGCAATGGACGAACTTGAAAAAGAAAAAGTCTCAAAACGTGAAGTTAGACAAAACATCGAGGAATACACTCTTAAAAATGGAAGACATGTCTATGTATTAGGTGAAGGAAGGTTAGTGAACCTTGCATGTGCTGACGGACATCCAATTGAAATAATGGATTTATCCTTCGCGCTTCAAGCTCTTTCTGCAGAGTACCTCTTAACACACAAGCTTGAAAACAAAGTCTATGATGTCCCAGAAGAAATAGACACAAAGGTTGCAAACATATTCCTTGATGCTAATGGTATAAAAATTGATAAACTCACCAAAAAACAAATAGATTATCTTACAAAGCCACATTAAGAGGGATAAATGAAAAAGGAAGAAATTGAACGAATTGAATCAATTGAAAGAAAATTGTTTGAAATAGAGGAACGTCTATCGGATATTGAAAATGCAATTGAGAACATACTCGAGTTCTTCCAGAATGTGCTTTCAAGCGATCCAAATGCAACACGAAATTAGAAGGTTATTAAAAGGAGGCTTATATGTCTTTAATTGTTACCGTTTATGTGCCATCTGGAATTGTAATGGCATCTGACAGTAGACAAACTGTATCCTTGCAAAGGCAGGATATGCCAAATGCAACTCCAATTCCAATTGTGAGTTCAGATTATGTCTACAAAACATTTCTCCTTTCAAAAAACAATGTAGGTATTTCTACTTTTGGAGAGACCTTCTTGGGCGGAATTCCAATGGACTTTTACATTCAAAAGTTTGAGGAAGAAATTGTTCAGCCACACGATACAGTTGAAGAAATTACAAATAAACTCCTGAATTTTTTTAGAACTTCTTTTCCAAATGCCGATACCTCGTTCCATATTGCAGGGTATGTAAAAGAAGGAAAGAGTAGCATCCCTTATGTGTATCACATAAACATAAAAAGAAGTGAAAAATTTCGAGTAAATTACTCAAATGAAATGCGAAAAGTTGTTTATGGGGCAAGTTGGGGAGGAGAAGGAGATATTCTAAACGAAATACTTAATCCCGTTTTTATAAAAGACCCACACGGCAATTTTGTGCAGATCCCTAAAGCACCAATCCTCTGGGATGCTATGCCACTCCAAGATGCAATTGATTTTGCAGTCTATGCTATCCAAACTACAATTGATACAATGAGATTCCAAGCTCGCCCAAAAACGGTAGGCGGTCCTATTGATGTACTTCTTATAACGATGGAGGGAAGTAAATTCATACGGAGAAAAGAAATTAGGTAATGATTTTTAGGTTAATCTTTGCTTTAATATTTCTAATTATTCTATACGGATATTTTATTGAGCGATTTTTAGTTCAAAAAACAAAGATTGCATTCAATAATTCATTTAATATAAAATTTGCTCATATTACTGATCTACACTTTTCAAGAGAAACTAAACGTGAGAGAAGAATTCTTGCAATTTTAAAAGAAGAATCTCCAGATATCATCTTTATAACAGGTGATGTAGTTAATTACAGGGAAGAATTTGTGGCTTATTTTTACCTTAAGAAGATAAAAGAATTGGGAAAACCAGTCTATTTTGTCTTTGGTAATTGGGACTACAAAATAAAAGACTTCAAAAAGCTTAAAACAGATCTAAAAAATCTTAAGATCACTGTGCTTGAAGATGAAAATACGGTTTATACAAAGAACGGCCAGAAAGTAAATATTGTTGGCGTAAATGATCCATATACAAAAAGAGCAAATCTTAAAAAGGCAGTTTCTGGCATTGATAAGTCCTTATATACCATTCTTTTGTCACATTCACCTGATATCTTTTATGAAGCAAAGGAAAAGAGCATAAATCTTGTCTTATGTGGACATACACATGGAGGACAGATTAAATTCCCATTTATTAAATTTGCGCTCTTTGTACCTTCAAGATACGGATCTCGGTTCCTTTGCGGGCTATTTAGAGAAGGGAATACTACAATGTATGTAAATAGAGGCATTGGAGAAAGCCGTTTACCTATAAGAATTTTTGCAAGACCAGAGATTCTTATCGGAACAATTTAAATATAAGTATAATAGGTTTGGAAAGGTGGTGGTATCATGAAAGAAATTAAGAAAGTTGTAATTCCAGTAGGTGGTTTTGGCACTAGACTTCTCCCAATCACAAAATCCCAACCAAAAGAGATGCTTCCCATTGTTGACAAACCTGCAGTTCAATATGTTGTTGAAGAAGCAATAAACTCAGGTATAAAGGATATCTTACTTATAACAGGAAGAGGAAAAAGGGCAATCGAAGATTATTTTGATTATGCAATTGAACTCGAACAGGAACTTGAGCAAAAAGGGAAGCATGATCTTTTAAAGATAGTAAGAGAAACAAGCGAACTTGCCTCAATTTTTTACGTAAGACAAAAACTTGCAAGAGGCTTAGGAGATGCTGTATATCATGCAAAGGGATTTATTAATGATGAATATTTTGGCGTGCTACTTGCAGACGATATTATTGATGCTGATGTGCCCGTATTAAAGCAAATGATACAAATTCATAAAAAGTATGGTGGTAATGTTATTGCTGTAATGAAAGTCCCAATGAGCGATGTTAAGTCTTATGGAATAATTGAAGCAAAAAAGATTGAAGATCACGTATACGAGGTTAAAGATCTTGTTGAAAAGCCCGAACCAATTGAAGCGCCATCTAATCTTGCAATTGTTGGAAGATATATACTAAATCATACAATTTTCGAAGCCCTCGAAAAAACACAACCTGGCAAAAATGGGGAAATACAATTAACTGATGCGATAAGAAAACTTCTTTTAAATGAGAGAGTTTTTGCATATGAATTTGAAGGCACACGTTACGATGTAGGTGAAAAACTGGGTCTCATAAAAGCAAATATAGCCTTTTCATTTAAAAGGGAGGAGTTAAAAGAAGAACTTAAAAATTATCTAAAAGATCTATGTAAGGAAGACTAATTCCCCAAACATAACATCAGGCGAAACATCTGTAATTTTAACATTGGCAAAAGAATTAATGGGAACATCTCCTCTAAATTCTACCTTAAGGTAATGGGGAGTAAAACCTGTTAATTTTCCGTTATTATCTTCTTCAACAAGCACTTCAACAACACGCCCCAAAAAACGTTCTTTAAATTCCTTTGCAATTGCATTTGCAAAATCCCTTGTACGCTCGCTTCTAACCGTTTTTGTAATTTCAGGTACATTTTCTTTAAAGTAAAATGCGGGTGTAAATGGCCTCTTCGAATACCTAAATACATGCACCTTTGAGAATGTAACCTCTCTTATTATTGACAACGAATTTAGAAATGCATTCTCAGTTTCAAAAGGAAAACCAACAATTATATCAGTTGAAATTGAAAAGTCAGGGTCAATTTTTCGTAATTTCTCAACAATTTTTAAATAATCTTCCCTTGTATAACCTCTATTCATCTTTTTCAAAATCTCGTTATCGCCTGATTGAAGGGATATATGCATATGAGGTGTAAGTGCATATGGTTCTTTAAACTCATCAATGAGCTCGTCACTCACATGTTTTGGATGAATTGAGGAAATTCTCAGTCTTTTTAAGCCATCTATTTTCTTTAAGTCCCTAATAAGATCAACAAGTGTAATACCTATATCTTCGCCAAATTTTCCAATCTCAGTTCCTGTAAGCACTATTTCTTTAAATCCTTTATCAACAAGCCTTTTTACTTCATTAATCACAAGATCCTTTTTCTTACTCTTTATTTCATATCCACGGACAAATGGTACAATGCAGTATGTACAAAAATTATTGCAACCTTCTTCAATCTTTACAAACGCACGCGACCTTTCAAGAAAACTCTCTATTCTTTCAACTTCTCCGTCTTTTGCTTCAATTCCCGTCTTTATAAAATCAGCAATTTTACTTTTTGCACCGCGATAAAAATAAACTCTTGAAATTCTATCTTCGTCATGGAGTTTTACATAGCAACCTGTAAGAATTATGAGAGCATTTGGATTCTTTCGTATAGCCTCGTTCAAAGCCTTTCGTGTTTCCCGTTCTGCCTTTTCTGTTACAACGCATGAATTTACAATGTAAATATCTGCCATATCCTTAAAATTGACTTCTGAGTAACCTGCACTAATTAAAGACTCTCTCATTAATTCTGACTCGTATTGATTTGTTTTGCAGCCTAATGTGAAAATCGCAAAGTTCATCCTAAGATCTTTTCTGATAGTTGCTCTAATTTGTTTGCAATTTCCTCAAGGACAAAGATTCCCTTAATATAATCCATTCTTATTGGACCCAAAAGGCCCAAAGTTCCTTCAAGTTCTTTAATTGAGTATTTAACAGTAATAAGACTGTAATCCCACAATTCTGGCAGTTTGTTTTCCTCTCCTATAACAAGTTGCAACTTCTCGTCCTTCGTAACATCGTTTAGTATCCTTTCAAGTACTTCTTTTTCTTCAAGAATGTTTAATAAAAATTTGAGCCTTTCTTCAGCAATTTGAATTTGAGTGGTAAGAAGATTGGAAATTCCTCTTATAAATATCTCTTTTGTTTTCCTTTTCTCATATTCATTTTTAAGAGTCTCATAGAATTTTCCAATGATTTGTGAAAAACTTTTTCCTAATTCGTCAATGTAAAAAGCATTACTGAGGATTTCCTTTAGAGCCTGTTTAAGAGTCAAATTCTGCAATTTTCCGTTCAAGAAATTTTCAATGAGCCTCAGGTTTTCTTCTGAAAGTTGGTAGTTTCCAAGGAGTATTGCTTCAGTTGTTTGTGTTGTAGTTACAATTACGGTGAAAAGAAGATTTGTTGCTAAAAAGAAATGAATATAACGTAGTTTTTCGTCTTCAAAGCATGGAGAAACAACAAGAGAAATTTCATTTGTATATTTTGAAATGAGTTCCGAAATTTGTGAGAGTATCTCAGAAAGGCTCTTAATTTTCTCTGGCTCTGGAAATTTAATTTCCGACAATTTCAAACGCTTTCTTTCTTTCAAAGACTCTTCAACAAAGTATCTAAAGCCCTTTGTAGTTGGAATTCTTCCAGAGGAGGCATGGACCTGTGTAAGAAAACCCATTTCATCAAGTTCCGCCATATAGTTTCTTACGGTTGCAGGAGAAATAGGAAAATTAACATTCCGTGCAACCCGTTCAGAAGAGACGGGCTCGCCAGTTTCAATATATTCTTTCACAACTTCCTTCAATACTTCGGATTTTCTCTTGTCAAGTTCCATGGCATATATATTATAACACAAATTTTGATGTAATTTGATTTTGAGTATAATTACTCTGATAGATATTAGCTTGTTGTAAGAAAGGATGGTAAACATGCTTAAAAAACTAATAGAAGAGCCTCATTCAAACGAACGAGTTTCAAACTTCAACATACTTTTAAAGGACTTAAAGGCATTTGTTTCGGTTCCTTTTTCTATCTCTTGGTATAGGAGTTCAGAATCCAAAAAGGTTTTTCCACTTCTCTTACAGGAACTTCAAGACCTTAATCCCGATAGAATTAGACTAAAAAAGTTTTTGCCAGGATACAATCCTTTCTTCAAACACTTAGATTATCTTCAATACTACCTATACGAAGAAAATGGAAAACCAGTTGGAAGAATTGCTTCTATTATCGATAGAAACTACAAAGAAAAGAAATACCAAGGACGGATTGGTATAATTGGCCTCTTTGAAGCAGAAACAAAAGAAATTGGATTTAAACTTCTCGATGAAGCGATAAAAGACCTTAAAAATGAAGGCTGCACAAAAATCATTGGCCCTATGAGATTTAATGCATCAGGAGAAGCAGGACTTCTTATAAATGGCTTTGAACATACACCGATGCCAATGGAACCATACAATCCACCATACTATAAAGAAGTTTTTGATGAGTATGGAGAAAAAGAAAATGATTGGTATTCCTTCCTAATAGACGAAGAGAGGGCTTCAAAATACATGGAAAGAGTAACGGCAGTTCTCAATAATAGTCTTAATATTGAAGAAAAGCTCAGAAAAGAAGGTATAGTAATAAGAGATGCGAACCTAAAAGATTATGCAAATGAGATAGAAAAGATAAGAAAAATTTACAATGCTGCCTGGGATACAATAGAACATCCACAATTTGAAAAATTTAGCGATGAAGAATTCAACTATATCGCAGCATCGCTCAAACAAATTGCAATACCTGAACTCATATATATCGTAGAAGAAAACGGAAATGCAATTGGCGTATCAGTTACGATTCCAAACATAAACGAAGTCATAAAAGAAATTGATGACAAACTTTTCAAAAAATTCTATCCACACAGAAGTTCTTTTTCTTTAGCAGATACATACAGAGACATAATTATTTTTAGGGAAATAATGAGGCGTCTTAAAAACAAAAAATTCATGAGTGCAAGAATTTTTATCTTGGGACTTCTCAAAAAGCGAACTGGCCTCGATGCACTCCTCTATAAGAGGACATTTGATGTTGGAAGAAGTCTTGGAATGAAGTATGCATCAGCCTCACAAATTGCCGATACGAATGTAGATATGACAAATCCACTTATGAAAATGGGAACTATTGGCTTCACTTGGAGAGTATACAATATTAACTCTTCTTGAATAAAAGGCTTAAAAGGAAAATTACTGAAATTACAAAAATAATCGCAGGACCTGTTGGAAGATTTAAAATGTACGAAGAACCAATTCCAAGAATGCTTCCTGCAATTCCAAAAATTACAGAATAAATAAAAGTTTCTCTCATATTTCTTGATATATTAAGAGCTGTCGCCGGTGGAATAACAACAAGTGCAGAAACAAGAATTATACCAACAATTTTTGTGGAGATTAAAACTATAAGAGAAAGTATCGCCATAAAAATGTAGTCAATGAGAATCACATTGTATCCTCTTATTTTCGCCAAATCGATATCCACCGAAATAAGAATAAATCTCTTCATAAGAATCGCAGTTATTATTATCACTGGAATTGAAATTGCAATTATGAGGTATATATCAAACTTTGATGTTGAAAGAATATCTCCAAAAAGATAACTCATTAAATCTGGTTTATAACCTTTTACAAAAGATACAAGAATTAGCCCAATACTCATTGAAAAAGGAAGAAGGATTCCTATTATTGTGTCTGAAAAAAGCTGGGATTTTTCGACAAAATATGAAACACCAACCCCGGTTAAAAGTCCCACGCCAATTGCTCCAACAAATGGATTTGTATTTGTAAGGTACGCAAGTGCAACACCTGCAAGAGAAGCATGCGATACTGCATGTGCAAAGAAAGACATCTTTCGTAAAACCACAAACACTCCAATTAATGCACACAAAAAACTTGTTAAAACCCCTGCAATAAGACTTCTAATGATTATTGGATTCATGGTCTTTGTAAAACTCGCACGGCCCTCCTTCCTTACAAATCTTATGCTTGTAAGTTGAAACATCCTCTCCAAAAATACCTGCAAAGTTTTCCTCAAGAAATACATCTTCAGGATTACCAAAGCACACAAGCCTTTTATTTATGCAAATAGCAACATCAGCCATTTTAGTTATATTATAAACATCGTGCGACACAAGGAGGATCGTAACATTATAAGTTTCTTTTGTATATTTCAAAAACTCATAAAAGGCACGCTCTCCAATTTTATCAACACCAGAGAAGGGTTCGTCAAAAAGCATGAGTTTAGGTTTAGATAAAAGTGCTCTTACAATTAAGACTCTCTGAAGTTCGCCGCCAGAAAGAGAAGAAATTTTTTTAGATAGAAGGCGATTAACATCGCCTACCGTTGCAAATTCTGAAATTGAATCTTTTAAGTTTCTTACGTAAGGTGGGAAAGATATCTCAAGAAACTCATAAACAGTTAAGGGCAAGCTCTTTGTTCCTTCAAAACGTTGCGGCACATAGGCAATTTTAAATCTATCTTCTTTGGTTAATTCTTCTCTTCTTTTTTGAAATATTTTTACAGTTCCTTCGTAAGGTATAAGCCCTAAGATTGCTTTAAGAAGAGTAGTTTTACCCGCTCCATTTGGACCTAAAATAACTGCAAATTGTCCCTCATCAACTTTAAATGAAATATCTCGAAGAGCAAAGCTATCATTAAATTTTACATTTAAATTTTGAACTTCAAGAATTGTATTTTCCATCATTTTAGCGCATCATAGATGGTATTTACATTGTACTCAATAAGATCAGTATAAGTCTTTATCTTCACTCCATCCCCAAGGGGATCCAAACTTAAAACTTTTACATGGGTATCCTCAACGATTGACTTATAAATATCAGAGGAGAGCTGTGGCTCTTTAAAAACCACTTTAACATTGTATTTCTTGATTAGATTTTCTATTTCGATAATCTGTTTTGGAGTAGGTAGTTTATTTGGATCTGGTTCAATTGACGCAAGGATATTAATTCCAAAATATTCTGCAAAATATGGAAATGCATCGTGGAAGGTTATTACATTTCTATTTGGCAAATTGACCAACTTCTGTCTAAGCTCTGATGCTTTATTAAGTATCGCCTTTTTGTAATTTTCGTAATTCTTTTCATAAACATCCTTATGTATTGGATCAAGTTCGACAAGTGTATTTTTAATAACTTCACTTTGGATTACAAAATATTCAGGATTGAGCCAAAGATGGGGATTGCCGTTATGTAACTCAACAACATTTTTAAGTGGTTCTGAGACATTGACAACCCTTGCAGTAAGAGATGAAATTACTGACTTTAAAAATTCTTCAAGTCCAAAGTTGTTTTCAAAAATTACTGATACATTTTCAAGATTTTGTAAATCCTGTGGAGTAAGAACATAAGTATGTGGAGAGCTTCCAGGTAGTACAATCACAAACACATCTACAAGATCTCCCCCAATCGACTTAACCGCATCATAAAAAGGGTAAATCGTAACTGCAACCTTCAATTTCGAACTCTCAGTTTTACTTCTGCAACCCGTAAATAAAGTCCCCAAAAACAAAACAACAAGAATTAAAATAAAGACCTTTCTCAAACTCATATAAATCACCTTGTATATTATAGCACGGAATTAAAGAAAGATTAAAAAACCTTAAACTAAAGTTATAGTTTATTTTGCATTTTTATTAAATAACAATTTATAATCACCATGGGGTACTTGCTTATTTCTCTATTTTTTACTATCTCTTCAATAACCTCTTTAAATTCAACAGGAGTATGGCTATATTTTTCGTAGAAATCACAATCGATAAAATACAACGTGAACCTCAGGCATTTTTTAGGGTTTATAAAACTCTCAACGGATACATTGAATAAAATACCCTCAATATTACAAATAACTAAATATTTAGAAAACTCCTGTAATTTCTTTTACAGCTTTCTCTATTCTTCGAAGACCTTCTTCAAGGATTACTCTGGGAGTTGCAAAGTTAAGACGTGCAAAACCTTTACCCGATTCACCAAAAATATAGCCATCATCGAGGCCAACTTTTGCCTTTTTTCTTAAGAATTCACTTAATTCATGTTCATCTAAACCAAGTTCTCTAAAATCAAGCCATGCAAGATAAGTACCTTCAGGTCTTATGACTTTTACATTTGGAATTCTTTTTTTAACAAAATCCATTAAAAAATTTATGTTTTCTTCAAGATACTCAAGAAGTTGTGAAAGCCATTCATCGCCATAGCGAAATGCAGCTTCCATTGCAACAAGCCCAAAGGCATTTGGTGTTGAGAGAATTCGCCCTTTTGCCTCAATGAATCGTGCTCTTATTCTTTCATTAGGAATTATAATAACGGACGTTTCAAGACCTGCAAGGTTAAAAGTTTTACTTGCCGACATACAAGTAATAGAGTTCTCTTGAAACTCTTTAGAAATTGTTGCAAATGGAATATGTTTATGCCCTTTATAAACTATCTCACAATGAATCTCATCAGAAATCATAACTGCACCATGTCTTAAAACGATTTCTCCAATTTTTTCAAGCTCTTTTCTATTAAAAACTCTTCCAACAGGATTATGGGGATTAGACATAATCATTGCCCTAACCCTTGCAGGTGTTGGAGTAAGACCAGGTTTAGGTAAGAATTTTTTCTCAAGATCTTCAAAATCAATTTCATAATGACCATTTACAAGTTTTAAATCAGAACTCACAACATGCGCACCGTTATCTCTAATTGCATGGAAAAACGGATAATACACAGGTTCTTGAACAAGAACGCTATCTCCAGGTGATGCAAATGTTTTAACAGCTGTGTAAAGAGCAGGAACAACCCCGGGTGTAAAAACAAGCCATTCAGGCTTTACATCCCAATTATATTTTCTTTTTAACCTATCTATAGTAGCCTCAACAAGCGAATCTGGAACAACCGTGTATCCGTAAATTTCATGTTCTGCACGTTTACGAATTGCATTTGTGATCGGCTTTGCAATTTTAAAATCCATATCAGCAACCCACATAGGAAGCACATCGCTATCTTGAAATATGAATTTTACACCATCCCACTTGTAGGAAGCAGTACCAATCCTATTAACAACTTCATCAAAGTTATATTTCATAATTTCGCCTCCAATAAATCAAATCGCCTTGCTTCTTTTATTAAAATCTACGGATAAATTTTAATTAATTTCGTAAAAATTGACTTATCCTCTGAGAACGAAGCAACTCCAGGCTTATCTGAAACACCAAACACTATAGCACCTTTCGAAAGCGCATATTTTCCAATGTCAAAAACTTCACCTGTTATAAGAATCTCTTCTGAAAGAAGAGTCTCTAAAGGTGTGTCATCAGGTAAAAAGTTCATTCTTGCAAGAGTTTTTTCGAGTTCGACTTTTCTAAAAGTCGGAAATAATGTCGGTGATTTTGCTTTGATATTTTCTTTTACTTCATAAACAAGGTCTTGAAGTTGTCCTGAAACTCTAATATCTTCTATAAATTCCTCAAAAGATGTTGTTTTCGCAAGCTTTAGAAATTCATCAAGAGAAATTGCATTAGAATAAATAATGAGGGTTGTAATTGAGACAATATCCTGATTATCCTGAGTAAAGTTCAAAAGATCCTTTGTGTGAATTGATTTGTAGAGTTTCAAAAAATTTCCTTTTTCCAACGAATCAAATTTCTTCTGAAAAATTGCTTCAGCGATGGAAACTATTGCGTCGGTTCTTGCCTTGTCAATTGGAAGATGATTTCTTCCATGCGCACCAATTGCTGTTTTATCAATGTCAACAATTACAATTGTTTTCTCACTAATTTTATCAGAGACAAAATCTTTTATCTTTGCCCAACTATTGTTAAAAACAACATAAGGATAAGGAGATTCAAAGTTTGTTTCCTCCTCATCAGTAATTACTCCAAAAATATCAAATCCTAATTCTTCGAGATTTTTTATAACTGTGAGATCCGAAAGAAACGTATCACCAAGATAGACTATGTTTGAAAAGTCCATCGCACTTTTCAAAATCTCAGAAATTACGAGCGCATACTCTTTGTCCTTTTTCCTGGGAAGTGCTTGAAGCTCGAGCTTATCTTTCAAAGTTTCAAAATTTGGAAGAGACTTTTTAACCGGATTTAATTCTCTAAAAATTATATAATCCCTAAAAATATCGTTTAATATACCTTTTTTAAACATCATATAAGCCCCTTTGCAAACGCAAATTCTGCATTAAGTATGCTCCCTCCTGCGGCACCTCGAATAGTGTTATGGGATAAAATAGTAAAAGTTAGAACATCACCTTTGAGTTTTATCCTCCCAACGCTTACACTCATTCCCTTTCCATTATTTAAATCAAGGGTAGGCTGAGGGCGTAGAGTATCCTCAAATACAATGATTGGTTTTTCTGGTGCTGTGGGAAGCTTTAATTCCTGTGGAAGACCTTTGAAATCCCTAAACGTTTGTATAATTTCTCTCAAATATGCCTCAACTTTCAAAAATACAACCTCTGTGTGTCCTTCACGCACTGGCACTCTATTAGTTCGAGCAAAAATATCGATATCAGAATCTTTAAATTCGTTCCCAAATGTTCCTAAAATCTTTTTTGTTTCAATCTCAATTTTCTCTTCTTCTTTTTCAATGTAAGGTAAAATATTCCCATGTATTTCCAAAGCAGAAAGCCCATGAATGCCTGCGCCTGAAATTGCTTGCATTGTCACGACAAACAGATCACTTATTCTAAATCTTCGAGAAAGTGCTTTTAAAGGTATCACAAGCCCTGTTGTGGAGCAATTTGCATTGGTAATGATAAATCCCTTTGTGCCCTGAAATTTTACAGCCTCAATATGATCAGGGTTCACTTCTGGAATTAAAATGGGAACGAATTTATCGTATCTATGAGAAGATGCATTTGAAAAAACAAAGTGCCCATTTTCTGCAAGTTCAACTTCAAGGGTATATGCAACATCAGATGGAAGAGCTGAAAATACTATACTTTCCTCAACCTGTGGCAAGTCTTCAAAGGATTTTAAGACTATATCTTTTGCGTATTCTGGAATATCAGTTTCTAAAATCCAATAAACAGCATCCTTATACCGCTTTCCCTCACTTCTTTTACTTGCATATAGACTTGTCACTTCAAAGAAAGGGTGATTCTCTAAAAGGTTTACAAATCTTTGACCAACTAAACCAGTTGCACCCATAATGGCTACTTTTTTCTTCATATGTACGCCTCCAAACTTAAAATGTCCTGTAGCACCCCTTCAGCTGTAATCCTGAGGCCTGCACCAAGCCCACGAATTGTTATAGGTATTCCGGAAAAGTTCTTTAAATAAATTTCAAAGATGTTTTCACCCTCTTTAAGTGTTGCAAATGTAGAATCCTTTGGAAAACTCTTTAAAGTAATCCTTAGTTTATCTTCAATTTCTACAACAGGATAGACAACACCATTTTTAGAAAGTTCCTTCAGGCGATGTTCAAAATTCATTAAATCATTTTCAAAAAATTCGTCAAGCGTCTTTGCCTTCGTAAAACACTCAAATTCAATATCCTTCTCTTTAAAGTCTTTTCCTATAAGATATGAAAGAATTTTTCCCTTTCTAAGCAAATCCATCCCTACAAGGTCATCAACAGGATTTGGTTCTGTATATCCCAATTCAACTGCCTTCAAAATTGCATCTTTAAGTGATTTACCTCTATTTACAAGCGTAAAAATAAATGAAAGTGTACCAGAGGGAAGCCCTACAATTCTATATACCTCATCGAAAGAATTGATAAAATCTCTTATAACCTTAATCAAAGGAAGCGATGCACCCACTGTTGTTTCATAAAGGAATTTTCCTTTTGCACTTGTGAATTTTTTATAAGTTTCATAATCAGTTGCAAGGTTTTTCTTATTTGATGTAACCACATTGTAACCCAAAGAAAGTAGTTCAAGAAGATCCATTCCAATCGTATCAGAATTCGTTACATCAACTACTATTGTATTTTTGGGAAGCGTTTTTACATAATTCAAAGGAGAGCCTACATTCTTGAATCTAAAATCCCAATTCTTAATGTGTGTCTCAACTTCATCACTCTTTGCAAAACTTCCTGATCTTGCAAGTCCCGCATAACGCAATCGAAAGTGTAGGTTATTCTCGAAATACTCTTTGTTTTCTTCAATGAGTTTTATAAGCTCCTTTCCAACAGCGCCAACCCCAAACTGGAAAATATTAAGAGTTTTTATCTTGGGATTTGCAAGTCCAAGTTCACTGTGAAGCGCATTAATACTCTTTGAAACATCTCCCCTTTTAACAACAAAAGAAAGGCTATTTTCTGATGAACCTTGCACAACTGACAGGATTCTAAAACCATATGCATATGAAATCCTAAATATTTCTTTTTGAATCGATTCATCGCTATTTAAACCATCGCCAACAATTGAAATAATTGATAGATTCTTTTTAGATGAAATTCTATCGATAAGTTCAAGTTTTATTTCGTTTTCAAATTCGTGTTCAAGTCCTTTTAGAAGAAGATCTACTTCACTCTCTTTTATAAATAGATCAACAGTTTGCTCTGATGAGGATTGTGCAATCATTATTATGTTTACATTTGATCTATTTGCAACATCAAAAATTCGTTTTGAGATCCCTTTAAGTCCCTGCATACCCTTTCCCTCAACTGAAACAAGTGCAATATCCTTTATGGATGTTACCGCCTTTGGTCCCAAAAATGATGTCTCATCTGAAATAAGCGTATGTGAGCCATTGGGATTAAAAGTATTAATAACACGAATGGGAATATGTTTTTCAATTGCAGGAATAAGAGATTTTGAGTGCATTACTTTTGCGCCAAAATAGGATAGTTCTCTTACCTCTGCATAGCTCAATTTCTCAATAGTCTTTGCATCAGAGACTATCTTTGGATCTGCACTTAATACCCCGTTTACATCTGTATAAATCCAAACCTCTCTTGCATCAAGAAGCCTTCCTAAAATAGTTGCAGAATAATCGCTTCCTCCACGCCCAAGTGTAGTTATTGATGAATCAAAAGTTACTCCAATATATCCTGTTACAACTGGGGTAAATCCCTCTTTTAGGTATCTTCCAAAGATTTTTTCGGCTCGTTTCTTACTTTCTTCATAAAGAGGATTTGCGTCAAGAAAATCAGAAGTCGTAATAAGATATTTTATTGCATCCACAGACACTGACTTAAGACCCATATTCTGAAAATATTTTGAGACTATCCTTGCGTTGAGACGCTCTCCAAAAGATTGAATAAGTGCATTTGCTCTATCTGATAGTTCCCTCAACCTATAAACTGCAAAAATTATTTGTTCAAGTTCGTCCAATAATTCATTAACTGATTTAAGTGTGCTTCCAAATAGTTCAATTGAAGTTTCATTGTGTTTTTTCCTAATCGATTCTAAAACATCTTTGAAACTCTCATCACCTGATACCGCAAGATTACCTGCCTTTATAAGACTATCGGTTATACCGCTCATTGCTGATACAACAACAATCTTAGATTCAGGAATACCTTTAACAATATCATAAACTTGCCTTATTGCCTTTGCGCTCCCAACAGATGTGCCACCAAACTTTAAGACAAGCATATCAAGATACCTCCGATGTAATCTTCTTTAAAATAATTTCAAGATCTTTAAGATTTGATATTGCAAAAAACCTATTCGTAACGGAAACACCTTGAATCATTCCCGTATGCAGGTTGATAGAAGTATCAGGGTCTTTAAGAAGATTTCCTGTAAGAATCAAAAGAACCTTATCGCTACTCCTAATTACACCTGATCTTCTAAGCTTTCTTAAACCAGCAAGCGTAGAAGCACTTGAGGGCTCACATCCTATCCCAATATTATCAATATCTCTTTTTGCTTCAAGGATTTCAGCATCGCTTACACTTTCAACAATACCGTTTGTAAATTTTATTGATTGCACGGCTTTTTCATAATTTACAGGGTTTCCTATACGAATTGCTGTTGCAATCGTTTCGGCTTTCATTGGTTCAAATTTTTTAAAGTCATTCTTAAATGCTTTATAAAAAGGCGAGGCAGCTTCTGCTTGAATGACTGCAAGACGAGGGATTTTATCAATAAAATGAAACTCATAGAGTTCCTTTAGCGCCTTTCCAAAGGCTGAAGTATTCCCTAAATTGCCACCCGGCACTATAATCCAATCAGGCACCTCAAAATCAAGTTCTTCAAGAGCATTTATGATAATTGTCTTTTGCCCTTCAAGGCGAAGAGGATTTAAGGAATTAAGAAGATAAAGTTTATATTCATGACTTGCATCTTCTACAAGCTTCATTGCATAATCAAAATCACCTTCAATTTCAAGTACATTTGCCCCATACGAAAGCGCCTGCGATAACTTTCCAATAGCAACTTTACCTTTGGGAATAAAAACAACACTTTTAAGCCCCGCATGAGAAGAATAACTTGCCAAAGATGCAGAGGTATTTCCAGTTGAGGCACATGCAGTAATTTTAAAACCGAGTTTCTTTGCAACACTTACGCCAACTGTCATTCCCCTATCCTTAAAAGAGCCCGTTGGATTTTCCCCTTCATGCTTGAAGTATACTTCCATCCCATCTATGATTTTCTTGTATAAGTTTGTCCTTCCCTCAGGAAGCGTGACAATTGAATCTTCCTCAATATCAAGGACAAACTCCCTGTATCGCCATACGCCACTTTGATCATAGGGCTTTAAAGACATTCTTCTTTTAAGAAATGTTTCTTTAAACGATGGATGAAGAGGTTCTTTAAGGCTTACTTCTAATAATCCGCCACACTCACAACGAGTTTTTGATGAAAAAACATCGTATGTTTTCCCACATCTAATACATCTAAGCTCCCTTTCCATATTGGGATAATTATAATATAAATTGCAAATTTTGAGAAGAAATGGAAATGGAACTTTTCCGTTATTTTTAATTCTATTATATAATTTAATTACAACAATCTAAAATTAGGAGGTAGATATGGAAGAATTAAAGGATTTTGACCCAAGAGACGTTGAAGAAAATAAGGTAATTGCAAGCTTATCATACATTTCAATTCTATTTTTAATTCCTTTGCTTGTAAAACGTGATAGTAAATTTTGTATAGAGCATGCAAAACAGGGGCTTGTGCTTTTTATTTTTGAAATTGCCTTAAGTATTATTGAATATATCCCAATACTTGGATGGATTATAGGTTTGCTTGGTGGAATTGTTTTATTTGTTGTTTCTCTTATTGGCTTTATCTATGCATTGCAGGGTAAGTTTTGGAAGATACCTATCGTTTATGATTTAGCCCAAAACTTCAAATTCTAATTTAAGGAATGAACTATGGATTGGGATATAAGCACAAAAAAAGTGCTCATTACGGGGGCAACATCTGGCATCGGCAAGGCAACCTTAATAGACCTTGCAAAGTCAAAAGCATTTGTTATCTTTACCGCAAGAGATAAAAATAAGGCTCTTACGGTGCTCAAAGAGGCAAAAGAATTATCTAAAAATGAAAACATAGAATTCTTTGAGGTAGACCTTTCAAGTTTCAAATCAATTTTAGATTTTCTTAAAAGATTCAAAGAAAAACATAACAAACTTGATATTCTTATAAATAATGCTGGCACATGGAACATGAGACTTGCACTTACAGAGGACGGCATTGAAAAAACCTTTATGGTGAATTATCTTGCACCTTTTTACATTACACACTCCCTTTTGCCGCTTCTTTCTGAAGGTAGTCCTTCAAGAATAATCAATGTATCATCTGCAATGCACAAAGGCGGTAAAATTAATTTAGATGACCTTGAATCGAGAAATCACTATAATGGTATTCAATCTTATAGTAATTCAAAACTCATGATACTTATGTTCACAATTGAACTTGCAAAGAGACTAAAAGACAAAGGTATTTATGTCTTTGCAGTTCACCCTGGACTTGTTAAAACTGGGATATTTTCAAACTTTCCGAAACCTATAAGAGATTTGTTCTTAATTGGCGCAAAAACCCCAGAAGAAGGTGCGAAGACAAGTATATACCTTGCAAAGACTAAGGATATAGAATATCTTACAGGAAATTACTTTGCAGACTCAAAACCAACAGATTACTTAAAAATCGCAGATAACGAGGATTTGCGAAAAAAACTTTGGGATAAAACTACAGACTACATAAAGAAATACATAAACGATTTCGAACCCTTGGTTTAATTAAAAAAGCCCCTCTTTAGGTTGAGGGGCTTTATCATAATCTATCTGCTTGCTCTTTTAGTAAGTTTCTCCAGAGCGATAGAATGCTTCGATTTTTTCTTCATTTTCTTTGAGTACCTTTTCTTTTCTTTGTTTATATTCCCGTATTCTCTTTGCAACTTCTGGGTGATCATGTTCAAACACAGGCCGAGAGATTTCTTCCCATTTCTTTGAAAGCTCATCAAGGTGTTTTCCAACATCTTTATACATATTTTCTAAGGTGCCATCTGTGGAACA